>JAPLNJ010000107.1 GCA_026692885.1 Planctomycetota bacterium
GACCTCGATGCCGACAGCCAGTGTCGCCCCTGCGGGCCCCCTGGCGTCCTTGTTCGCACATACGGCCCCGCAGCAGGTGGTGGTCAGCTACCTGCCGGATGTCAGCTATCGCACAAGTTTCGTCCGCGTGCCCACCACCAATTATCGCCCGATCAACACCGTGGATCCGGTGACCGGCTATACCTCTACCGCCATGTTGCCCTGCACGACCTACAGTTGGCAGCTCCAACGTGTGCCGTACACGACTTATCGGCCCGTCTATGGGGTCGCGACGCCGACCAGCGCTGCGTACGGTGGTTGTGCTGTCGTCAGCTATAATGCGGCACCGGTGATGGGTGGCGTTCCCAATGGCTGTTCGACTTGCGCGCCGGCCACGGTCGCTCCCGCCGCCCCGTACTACACGCCGGGACGGGCGATGGCGCCCGCCATGCCGACCGGCCCCGCCGTCCCGACGTATCCTTCATTCTCGCAGCCGCCGGGGTATCAGCCCATTCCGGCGAATCCTGCGGCACCTCGATCCCCCACGCCAGCCGACTTGCAGCCCAGTTTGTCGCCCGGCAATTCGCAGTACATGCCCCGGACGCAAACTCCAGGGCCGACGGTGAATTATCCGCCGTCGTCACCGTCCATGATACCCGTGCCGTCCGCGACTGGACCCGTGCCGTCCTTCACGCTTCCGTTGCCACCGTCTCCCACCGGGGCGTCTACCAAGTTGGCCCCAACGCCCAGTATTGTGCCGGTTCCGGACCCCGAAGCGGGCCAGAATCGCAAGCCGACGCCAGCCGCACCCACGGTCTTCGATCCACACGATCGCACCGCCCAGCGACTGTTTCGTTCGACGGGCGACGTGGCGCCGATTGTGTGGCCGGAAGGGGCGCGAAACTCGGACGAGCGTCTGGCCATTTTAGAGCAGCCTGTCACGACAAGAGCCGCGGCCGCCGTCGATTCTCGCGGTTGGCATGCCGTCGTGCCTTGACGCTTCCGCGCAATTCACGGATGACACAGGCCAGCGAACGATTCTTGACGCAGGTGGAAGAGGTCGCCGAGCAACTCCAGTCGCAGATTGCCACTCGTCTGCAGACGGCGTCCGGCGAGCGGTCTCTGGCCGGTGTCCGCGAAGCGATCGGAGCTACTAACGGCCGGGAATTGAGTGACCGTGAGTTCATCGAACTGTACGCCCAGACGGTAGCGTGCGCAGCGGCGGTGCTCGGCCATTCTGGTGGAACGTTCACGGAGGCGACGACTCGCAAGTGGCTGCTCGCGCAAGACCATCCGCTGTGGCCGGGCATCGTCCGCGACTGCACGTCGCTGTTGTCTGGAGAGTCGAACCCGGAAACTGGGACGGGCACCGGCCATCCTTGTCCCGGAGCCAGTCCCCGTTTCCAGGCGGAGAACTCGACAACCGACGAGGATGCCGCGCTGATTCGGGTCCGCTCCGACCAGGCGACGGAGATTGCGGACATCGATGATTTCTTCGAACGATTCCTGGAACACCACGATGCCGCCCGGCGGACGAAGCATGGCGTGTACTATACGCCGCGACCGCTGGTCGCCCACATCGTCCAACAGGTCGACCGTTTCCTGGTCGACGAATTCCAACTGGGGGACGGACTGGCGGACACCAGCAGCTGGCGCGACGTGGCCGAACGTCAGCCTGGCCTAGCGTTGCCGCCCGGCGTCAGCGCCGACGCCCCTTTCGTGACGATTCTCGATCCCGCAGTGGGCACGGGCATCTTCCTGGTGGAAGTCATCGACTGTATTTACCGTCGGCTAAAGACCAAGTGGTCCGCGGCCGGGGCTGACGATGGGGAAGTCCAGCGACGATGGAATGCTTATGTGCCACGTTACCTGCTGCCGCGGATGTTCGGTTTCGAACTGATGGTGCCGGCCTGTGTGCTCGCGGTTCTGCGCGTGACAGCCAAACTCGCGGAGACGAGGTTCGCATTTGCCAGTCCGGGCACGATTCAAGTCCATCTCGCGAATACCCTGGCTGGACCTCCGCTCCCTCGCGGGCTGTTCTGTCGGGAGGACTGCGAATTAGTGCGAGCGGTGCACGCGGGACAGGAGGCTTGCTCCCGGCAGCCCTTCACGGTGGTCATCGGCAATCCGCCGTTTTCCGGCATCTCGCAGGAATCCGGACGCTGGATTATCGATTTACTCAAGGGACACGTGGTGGGCGGAACTTGCGTCGCCAACTACTACGAAGTCGATGGCCAGCCACTGGGGGAACGCAAGCACTGGCTGCAGGACGACTACGTAAAATTCCTGCGGTACGCACATTGGAAGATCGAGTCGGCCGGGTGCGGCATCATCGGCTTCGTGACCAACCACGGCTATCTGGACAACCCCACCTTTCGCGGCCTGCGTCAGCAACTACTGCGAGACTTCCCCCGAATCACCGTGCTCGACCTGCACGGAAACCGTAAGAAGAAGGAGCAGACGCCCGACGGCCTGGTCGACGAAAACGTGTTCGGTATCGATACGGGGATCGCTGTGGGCCTCTTCCGCCGACCGTTGGCTGCGACCGAACCCGGCCGAGTCTGGCACGGCGAATTGTGGGGCGACGCCGAAGCGAAACTGGCCCGCCTGACACCCGCAGTTTCGGCTGGCGGCGCGGCGTCCACGCCAGCTTCTCTGAACACCAAGCTATTGGCTCCGCAGAGCCCACTGTATCTCTTCGTGGCGCGAGACGAAACGCGACTCCAGGAGTACGAAGGCGGCGATCGGTTGTCCGATCTCATGCCCGTCCACGTCACCGCACCGGTGACGGCGCGAGACCACTTCCTGGTGGCGTTCGACAGACCGGAACTGCTCGAACGCCTGCAGAATTTCCGCGATCTGACCATCCTCGACGACGAAATCCGGCAACGCTACTTCACGCGGACGCGATCCGCCAAGTATGCGTCCGGAGATACTCGCGGCTGGGACCTGTCCGCCGCACGGCGGCGTATGGCCGCCGCCGCCGACTGGGGCGAGCACGTGAAGCCCTGCTGGTATCGTCCCTTTGACCAGCGGTTGATCTATTGGGCCGACGGGATGATCGACTGGCCGCGGAGCCAGGTGACGCAGCACTTGCTGGCCGGCCCCAACCTGGCCCTCATCGCTCGACGTCAGATGTTGCCCTCGCAGCCCTGCAATTATTTCTGGATTACCGACACGCTGGCCATCGACGGTGTCATTCGTTCTGACAATCGCGGCAGCGAATCGATCTTCCCGCTGTATCTCTACGATGAGGAGCACGGTGCCAGCTGCTGTCGGGCCAACTTTTCCAGTCCCTTCATCGCGGCAGCGATCCGCCGTTTGCAGTTGCAATGGTTCCCGGTAGGCCGCGGCGATCTGGAATCGACGTTTGGGCCGGAGGATCTCCTATACTACTGTTACGCCCAGGTTTTCTCTCCGATCTACCGTACGCGGTACGCCGATCTGCTCCGTTGTGAGTTTCCCCGTATCTTTCTGCCACCCGCAGCACCGCTTTTCCGCACGTGGTGCGGTCTGGGCAAGCAATTGGCCGAGCGGCACCTGCTGCGTCACACAGCGACGACTGCGCCCGTGCAGTTTCGGCAATCAGCGGGGGCGGCTGACGCCGGTATCGTCGGACGCGGTTTTCCGAAATATGAGGACGGCCGCGTGTTGCTCAATGCCCAAACGTGGTTTGAATCCGTGCCGCAGGAGGTCTGGGACTATCAAGTCGGCGGCCATCAGGTCTGCAGGAAGTGGTGGCACGACCGCCGCGGCCGAGTGTGGCAGGCGGACGACGTCACCTGCTACACCCGTATCGTGGCCGCTGTGCACGACACGCTGCGTCTCGCGAGTGAGATTGACCAGACGATCGAGCACCACGGCGGCTGGTCGGCCGCCTTTGGACTGCGGTGACCTGTCACCGCTTTTCAAAAAAACGCGAGAGCGCGAGACGCGGTTGATTGACGGAAGGCCGAGCGATTTGGCTGAGTGGCAGGTGAGCAGGCGGACGACGTCACCTGCTACACCCGCATCGTGGCCGCTGTGCACGACACGCTGCACCTCGCGAGTGAGATTGACCAGACGATCGAGCACCACGGCGGCTGGTCGGCCGCCTTTGGACTGCGGTGACCTGTCACCGCTTTTCAAAAAACGCCGAAAACACAATCGGCAGTCCACTTAGGACCGGCGAATCAATAAGTGTCGGATTTGTTCAATGTAGCCCGCACACTCCGAGGCTGTGAAAAAATCGTAGGGTGGGCCAAGTACTCGCGGCCCACCGTCGCAAGCAAGGCCGTTTCCTTGGAATTGGTGGGCCGCGAGTACTTGGCCCACCCTACCGCGAATCGTGTTCGCACATCTTTTCACAGCCTCTCCGTGTGCGGAAATCGGTACACGGAGAGTGCCGTCTACTATGCTTGCGACACTTGTTGATTCGCCGGTCCTTACCTGCCGATGAAGGCTGTCGCGTGGTACAGCAGGACAAGCGGGTCGAGCTCTGCTCGCCGTTCTTCGTGTTCCGTCTGGATACGGCGGCGGGCCTGCGGGCCGAGACGTGGGAAAATCGGCTTACGGGCCGGAAGCTTTCCTTGGGCGGTGGCCCGGAGTTGGAGTTCGACATCGGGTTGCCGGATGGCCCGCTCGAAACGCCGCAACTGGAAGTCTCGGAAGTCGAGGTGAAAGGTCAAGGCGAGGCCGGTGAAGTGGTCGTTTGATTGACCGCCAAGGAGCCGACTGCCTCTGCCGTGCTGACCTACCGCTGGGATGCCAAACAGCATGTGCTGCGGAAGTCCGTAACCATCAATCATGGCGGCACCCGCTCGTGGAACCGCTTGCTCAACGTGCGATTGGGACGCTACGACACGGGCGGCGTGCCGGTGATCGACAAGCCGTCCGGCGGTACGTATTCCGTTCCCGCGCCGCGCGCGTTCTCGCGGAACGGAACCTCGCACGTGGAACGCGGCTTCCCGGTCTACGTCGCCGACGAATTTTTCTTCTCGCTGGCGCATCCGGCGGGCGTGGCGGAAGGCTCTGGCAGCAGGGTCTTGCTCCGTCAATACCCGGGAGTCCGGCTGGAACCGGCCCAATCGTTTCCGTGTATGGAGCTGGTCTACGGCGTGGCCCAGGCCGGCGCAGCGCGGCAGGCCTTTGTGGACCATGTCCGAAGCCGCATGCGGCGAGTGGTCCGGGGCTACGACAAGCCCTACGCCATCTTCGAGCCGTTCGGAGCCCGGCCCAACGGCGATTTCAAGGAGACCGAGGTGTTCTTGCTGGACAACATTGCCAAAGTAGCCCAAGGGCAACGGGAAGCGGGCTGCCACTTCGACCTGTATTCGGTGGACTTCTGGGTCGACTACCGCGGCACCCTGAAAGAGTGCGATCCCCAGCGTTTTCCCAACGGCCTGAAGCCGATCCGCCAGGAACTCGACAAGCTCGGGACCGCCATGGGCCTCTGGGTTGACGGTTCGATGGAAGGCTGGTCGATCGGCGGCAATCCGAGCCCGGAGGTCCAGGCCTGTATGAACTACGACCTCCAGAAGCCGGACACGCTGCAACAGGTACAACTGGGGCGCAGGGCTTTTTGCCGCGCAGCCGAGCCCATTCGATCCATGTACGCCGAGGCGTTTCACCACCACATTCGCCAGCACGGTGTTCGGCTGCTCAAGTTTGACAACACGGGATGTGTTTGCCTCAACCCCCATCACGGGCATCTGCCGGGACTGTTCTCGACCGAAGCCATCGAGGACGCGTTGATCGACTTCTTCCGGGGTCTGGATGCGGAGTGTCCGGACGTCTTCCTGATGCTCTACTGGGGGTACAAGTCGCCGTGGTGGCTGTTGCACGCCGACACGCTGTTCGATTCGGGGACGGACATCGAAGCGGCCAGCCCGAGCGATCAGCCCACGCCCTATGTCCGGGACGGCATCACGCAGAAGCTGGATCAGGCTCAATGGGTGGCCAACGAGAACGTGCCGCCGCTGGGCAAGGATTCGCTGGGCGTGTGGCTATCGGATGGGGGGTGGAACAGCCAGGTGGGCAAGGAACGCTGGGAGGGAGGCTTCGTCATGGACATGTGCCACGGCAGTCTCCTGGCCCAGCCCTGGAGCGACACGCCCCGGCTCTCGCCTCCGGAACGCAAGCAGCTAGCCGAGTTCATCGCCCTGCTCAAGGCGCAGCCCAGGTGCTTCGACAAGTCGCGGTTTGTGCTTGGCGATCCGCACAAGGACGAGCCGTACGGCTATGGCTGCACGGACGGGAAGCGGGCGTTCCTGGCCTTGCATAACTGCACCTGGAATAATCGCGTGCTGAGCCTGGAGTTGAACTCCGCCTGGGGATTGCCCGACGGCCAGGCCTGGGACCTATACCGCTGGTATCCCGATCCGGCCAAGCTCACGGGCCAGCAAGCGACTTTCGGCAAGACAACATCCCTCGCGCTGCGGCCGTTTGAGATCGTCCTGCTGGAGGCAGTGCCGCAGGGACAGGCTCCCACGCTGGACCGCCGCTTCGACTCGAAGCCAATTCCCGTTGCGTTCGCCGAGCCCAGCCGTTCACTGAACCTTGCCGCGGCGGAGGTTCGCCAGGAGGCGGAACGCGAGGTGGAAGCAATTTGGACGACGATCGAGCCGACCCGCTTCGCGTCGGCCGGCGGGGCGACGCTCCGCAAGCTGCCCGACGAGTCCATTCTTGCCGGCGGTGAAAACCCTTCGCCCGATACGTATACGATCACCGCATCAATCGAGTTAAGCGGGATTACCGGCTTCCGGTTGGAACTGCTGCCGGACCCGAGCCTGCCGGGCGGTGGGCCGGGGCGCGCCATCAACGGCAGTTTTGCACTCAACGAGTTCTGCGTCACGGCGTCGCCGCGCAGCGGGTTGGGGGAGGCCGTCTCCGTGAAGCTTCGCAATCCGGCTGCCAGCTTCTCGCAGGAAACGCATGGCGGGTGGCCGGTGGCGGCGACCCTGGACGGCAATCCCAAGACCGGCTGGTCAATCGATCCACTGGAAGGCAAGCCGCATGTGGCCGTCTTGGAAACGGCAAAGCCCGTGGGCATTCCTGGTGGCACGACGCTCCAGTTCGTGCTCCAACAAGGCTCTCCGGCGGGCCACAACCTCGGTCGGTTGCGGTTGTCGGCGACCGCGGCCCAGCCGCCCCTGCCGTCGCCCACACCGAGCGGGCCGCGGACGGTGGTCGTCAAGGGACAGGTGCCGCCTTGCGCCGGCGGCAGCATGCTGGTGATCTCGGCGGAGATGAAATGCGGCTCGCAGCCAATACGGGTCGGCGGCCCCGGCCAGTATCTCACTGCGCGCGGGACCCTGGCCGGACAAATGCTTGCCTGGAAACCAGTCCTGGGCACGGCCACCTATCCGTCTTGCTGGCAGGCTTGGCGGATAACGGTCGCGCCGTCGGCCCAACCGCAGCCGTTCGAGCTGGCCATCACCGCCAACTTTGGCCCGCACGTGCAGTTGTCTCCAAGAGGCCATTTCGTTCCACGCTAACACTCACAATTGGTGTCAGTTCACCCTCGAAGGACGACGGGGCGTCACACTGAACATCGGATCGATCGCGGCCGAATGAGTCGTATCGGACGAACGCAAGTAGTCCACGATCTGCGATGGGAAGAATGGCTGCACTCTAGCAGTGACGGCGTTTCGCAACGTTACGATCAAGGCCATCGGGGAGGGTTGACCAATGTCAAACGGATTGGTAGATTGCCCAGTTTGACGAGTTGTGTCGCGTGTGACTGCCTATCGGCTGTTCACGCGAGGGGGCCACGAATCAGTTGCCAAACTAGGGGCTGGCCCCAATAGGTTTCTTGTATCTGTTGGCTACTCGCAACACATGGACCGTTTTCGATTTCCTCCGTGGGTAAACCGATTAATCACCGCGTCGGTACCGGTGCTAGGCGTCGGGGCGTTGTACGCCGTGGGCGTCTTGGCCTACGGGGTTTCCCCGCGGACGACCAATGTCGGCTATTCGCCCAAGCAGCCGATTCCCTACAGCCATGCTTTGCATGTCGGCGAATTGAAGCTGGACTGCCGGTACTGCCACACCACGGTCGACAAGGCGGCGTACGCCGCCATTCCGCCGACCAGTGTCTGTTTGAACTGCCACAGTTCGGCCGACGCGAACGGGGCCGTCCCGACGACGGCCGTCCATACGGCCAGTCGGAAGTTGTTGCCGCTACGCTGCAATGTGCCGGTGGTGCCCCGGTCGCTGGTCGCGCCGAACAACGTCTACGCCATCACGTTTCAGGGCGTCTTGACCAATGCCAATCTCTCGCCATTGTCGGCGAACAGCATGCTGACGGGCATCTCGCCGACGGTTTCCCTTACGCCAATCATGGACGCTGGGAACGATGTGCAAACGCTGACCCTGGGTGGCACAATCACGGGTGGCACGTTCACGCTCAGCTACGGCCACCTCACCACGGCCCCGATCAACTGGAATGCGGACCCCAAGACGCTGGCCGGCAACATCCAAACTGCCTTGACTGCTGGCTCAATGTTTGGGACCGCCAAGCCGATCTTGTGGGAGAAGATTCACGACCTGGCCGACTTCGTCTACTTCGACCATAGCGCCCACGTCAACCGGGGTGTCGGTTGCGTCTCTTGTCATGGCCGCGTCGACAAGATGGAGCAGGTCTACCAGGCCGAATCGCTCAGCATGAGCTGGTGCCTTGAATGCCACCGTCACCCGGAGCCGAACCTTCGTCCGCTGGACCGTGTGACGGACATGGAGTGGCAACCGGCGGCGGATGAAAGCCGCGAGCAGGTCGGCGCGAGGCTCCGCAAAGAACTGAACATCAACCCTTCGACCAACTGTTCCACATGCCATCGATGAACGGTCCCTATATGCAAGGCTACTGGCGCAGCCTGAATGAATTAGAGAACTCGCCGGAGTTTGCTGAGTTCCTGCATCGCGAGTTTCCGGTCGCGGCAGCGGAATTCCCGGGGGGGATCTCTCGGCGGCGCTGGCTGCAGCTGATGGGCGCATCGTTGACGCTGGCGGGGGTCGGCGGCTGCCGGTGGGAAACGGAAAAGATCGCCGCCTTCGGCGCGCGACCCGATGGGCGGATTCCAGGCGAGCCGCAGTTCTATGCCACGTCGATCGAATTGGCCGGTATGCCGCGGCATCTGTTGGTCACCTGTTTCGATGGTCGTCCGATCAAGGTGGAGGGCAACCCAGACCATCCGGAAAGCCGGGGCGGAACCGATGTATTCGCTCAGGCCGCCACGCTGGATCTGTACGACCCAGACCGTAGCGGCCAAGTGCGGCAGCGGCAGCAGGGGCGGATCTTTAATAGGAAATGGGCGGACTTCGATGCGAGGCTGGGCGAGTTGGTCGCCGAAGGCAAGAAGTCAGGGGGCCGCGGGTTGGCGGTGTTGGTGCAACCCACGTCGTCCTCGACCGTCCACGACTTGCTGGAGCAGTTGGTCGAGACGTATCCGCAGGTCAAGATCTACGAGTACGCCCCCGTGTCACGGGGCCACGAGTTGACGGGCAGCGAACTTGCGTTTGGGCAGCGGCTGCGTACGCACTATGCCTTGGACCAAGCGAAAGTGATCGCGTGTTTCGATGCCGACCTGCTGGGTTCGCATCCGGCGTCGATCAAGTATGCCCACGATTTCGTCGCTGGGCGTAATCCGGAAGCCAGCTCGATAGCCAGCCCGATGAGCCGCCTGTACGCGGTCGAAAGCCAGTTTTCGATCACCGGCGCCGCGGCCGACCACCGTTTACCGCTACGCTCGGCACAGATCGGTGCCTTCCTCCTGGTGTTGGACAAGCAGATTCAGACTCTGCTTTCGCCCGACAAGAAGTCCGAGGCCGGTGACGGAAACGCGCCGTGGGACGAGGAGGCTAAGCGTTTTCTCCGTGTGCTCGCCAGCGACTTGGTCGAGAACCGGGGCCAGTCGGTGCTTGCGGTGGGACCGCGGCAGCCGGCTGGGGTGCAGGCCCTGACGCACAGCATCAACGTGGCGTTGGAGAACGTTGGCGCGACGGTGCGTTTCACCCCAGAGCCGGAACCGGCTTGCGCACGGGGCGACTTGGCGGCCTTGGTCGAACGGATCGAGAACGACGAGATCAACACCTTGTTGGTGCTCGGTGGCAATCCGGTCTACGACGCTCCGGCGGACTTGAAGTTCGGCGAGGCGCTGGAGAAGATCGAAAACACGATCCATCTCAGTTGCTACTTGGATGAAACCTCCCGCGTCTGCGTCTGGCATTTGCCGCAGACCCATCCGCTGGAAAGTTGGGGCGACACACTGGCGTTCGACGGCATCAGCGGAGTTTCGCAACCGTTGATCGAACCGTTACTCGGTGGACGATCGGCGATCGAGATTCTCGCGAGGCTCGGTGGGGACAGCGAAGTGGACTCGCAGAAGTTGGTGCGCGGCGCGGTCGAGAAACGGTCGGGTTCGCCACTCTCGGAGAGGGATTGGCGGCGACTGTTACATGACGGGTTCTTGGCGAACAGTTCGTCGAAAGAGGTCAAGCCGACGCTGAGCGGTGATCCCGCCGTCCGGGACTCCCGCCCACTCAAGACGCCCACCGAAGCCCCGCTGGAACTGGTTTTCTGTCCCAGCCATAACGTCTTCGACGGTCGTTTCGCAAACAACGGTTGGCTGCAGGAGACGCCCGATTTTTTGACAAAGCTGACGTGGGACAACGCCGCGATTGTCAGTCCTGCCACCGCCGAAGAGTTGGGGGTTCGGCACGGTTCCCTGATCGAACTGAGGTCCGGCGGACGGACGGTGGAGATACCGGTCTACGTCCTGCCGGGGCAAGCGCGCGGTTCCATTGGCGTCGCGCTCGGTTACGGTCGCACGGCCGCCGGGCACGTGGGAGGCAGCACCGCGGACGGCGTCGCGCCGGTCGGCAGCAATGTTTACGCGATCCGTACGTCGCAGGCTCTCGAGTTCACCACCGACCTGGAGGTGAAGCCGACAGGCAAGCAGGTTGCTCTGGCGACCACGCAGGATCACCATGCGATCGACAGGATCGGCTCGAAAGGGATCCACGAGCGCATCGGCGAGTTGGTCCGCGAGGCCGATCTGGCCGAGTTCCAGAAGCCCAAGTTTGCCTCGGAGCACAATCAGCACGAGGAAGTGCCGCTGCTGTGGCAGGAAGTCTCTTACGAGGGCCATGCCTGGGGCTTGTCCATCGATCTGACAAAGTGCATCGGTTGCAGTGCTTGCGTGGTGGCCTGTCAGGCTGAAAACAATATTCCGATTGTGGGCAAGGAGCAAGTGGCCCGCGGGCGCGCTATGCACTGGCTCCGTGTCGATCGTTACTTCCGCGGGGACACCGAAAACCCGCAGATCGTGACGCAACCGGTGGCCTGCCACCATTGCGAAAACGCCCCCTGTGAACAGGTCTGCCCGGTGGCCGCGACCGTCCACAGCGATGAAGGCCTGAACGACATGGTCTACAACCGGTGCATCGGCACGCGGTACTGCGCCAACAACTGTCCTTACAAAGTCCGTCGCTTCAACTTCTTCAACAACGCCAAAAAGCTGGAACAGCCGGAACGGCAATTGGTGCAGTTGGCGGTCAACCCCGAAGTTACCGTTCGGGCTCGCGGCGTGATGGAGAAATGCACGTACTGCGTCCAACGCATTCAGAGGGGCAAGATCGCCGCGCGCGCCGGTCGTCAGCCGATCGCGGACGGCCAGATCAAGACCGCCTGTCAGCAGGCGTGTCCGACGCAGGCGATTGAGTTTGGCGATTTGAATCAAGCCCAGAGCCGAGTCGCTCAGAGCCACGCGAACTCGCGGGCCTATGCAATGCTGGCGGAATTGCACGTCAAACCCCGCACGAAGTATTTGACCCGCATCCGGAATCCGCATCCGGAGTTGGAGACCACGTAGCAGTGTAGGGTAATGGCTGGGAGGCTCGGCAGGAGCCTCGCCCTCCCCAAGAGAGCCTCGCCCTCCCAAGGAACAGAGCCACGGTTTGAGGAACGACGCGATTCAGGTATCACATGGCAGACACAGTGAATTCGCAAACGCACGAGCCCGCGGCCGGGAGCCATGCCGATTGGGAAGCCGCTGCGCGCCTTGTCCGGCGTCAACCGCTGCTGACCGGGCAGCAGGACTTTGCCTCAGTCAGTAATTTGGTCTGCGGGGTCGTCGAGCGACCGCAGCCGCCGCGCGCTTGGTACGTGGCGTTTGCCATCTCCACATCCGTGACCTTGATGTTCTTCTCCTTGATCGGCTACCTGATTACCACGGGCATCGGGGTGTGGGGCAATAATTCGCCCGTGTTTTGGGCCTTTGACATCGTCAACTTCGTGTTCTGGGTCGGCATCGGCCACGCAGGCACGCTGATTTCTGCGATTCTGTTCCTGTTCCGACAGAACTGGCGGACCAGTATCAATCGGTTCGCCGAAGCCATGACCATCTTCGCCGTCATCTGCGCGGGGATCTTCCCCGGGATTCATGTCGGCCGCGCCTGGCTGGCCTACTGGCTCCTGCCTTATCCCAACTTCCAGTTAGCCGTATGGCCGAACTTCCGCAGTCCGTTGCTGTGGGACGTGTTCGCCGTTTCGACGTACGCCACGGTCTCGCTGCTGTTCTGGTACATGGGCATGATTCCTGACTTGGCGACGCTGCGAGACCGCGCCACAACGCGGATCCGGCAGTTCGCGTACGGCTTGGCGTCGTTGGGCTGGACCGGCTCCGCCCGCCAGTGGAGCGTGTACGAGAAGGCCTACCTGCTGCTGGCCGCGCTGGCCACGCCGCTGGTGTTGAGCGTACACACCGTGGTTAGTTTCGACTTCGCGGTCAGCCAGGTGCCCGGCTGGCACACCACCATCTTCCCGCCCTATTTTGTCGCGGGTGCGGTGTTCAGCGGGTTCGCGATGGTGGTGACGCTGATGGTGCCCGCACGGGCGTTTTTCGGGTTCAAGAATCTGATTACGATTCGGCATCTGGAGAATATGAACAAGATCCTGTTGGCGACGGGCTCGATGGTGGGCTTGGCTTATGGGATCGAGTTCTTCCTGGCGTGGTACGGGGGCAACGGCTTTGAGCAGTTTGTGTTTCTCAACCGGGCGATGGGTCCGTACGCCTGGGCCTACTGGACGATGGTGACCTGCAATGTGGTCGTCCCCCAGTTGTTCTGGATCTACAAAGTGCGCACGACGCCGTGGATGATGGTGCCGATCTGCATCTTGGTGAATGTCGGCATGTGGTTCGAACGGTTCGTGATCATCGTGACCTCACTGAGCCGCGATTATCTGCCGTCCAGTTGGGGCTACTATCGACCGACGGCGATTGACCTGCTGATGTTGTTCGGCAGTTTTGGCTTGTTCTTCACGCTGTTTCTGCTGTTTTGCCGGTACCTGCCGATGGTCGCCATGGCGGAAGTCAAGACGGTGATGAACCACGCGGGCCATTCTTCCGCCGGTGCCGCGCCGGGGACGGCTCCGGCCGCCGACGAGCCCAGTCCGCTGGTATCCGTACAGGGAGCGTAGTGCGATGTCCGCCACGGTAACTGCCAGCAAGAACGAGAAACGCCTGCTCGGCCTGATCGCTGAGTTTGCCAGTCCGGAATCGCTTGTGTCCGCGGGGACCGCGACGCGCGAGGAAGGCTACCGTCGACTCGAGGCCTTCTCGCCCTTTCCGGTTCATGGCATCGATCGGGCCATTGGCGTGCGGCCAACGCCTCTGCCCTGGCTGGTCCTGGGGGCCGGGATTACCGGCGCCCTAGTGGCGTTGGCGGGTCAATGGTTTACGAACGCCTTTGACTACCCGTTTCTGATCAGCGGTAAGCCGTTGTTCAGCCTGCCCGCGAATATTCCTGTGACCTTTGAGGTGATCATTCTGGTCAGCGCGGTGACGGCGTTTCTGGGCGTGTTGGCGTTGAATGGACTACCTCGATTCTCCAACCCTTTGTTTTCCAGCCAGCGGTTCCTGCGCGCCACCCACGACCGATTCTTCCTGCTGGTTCAGGCGGCCGATCCCCGGTTTTCCGAGGAGCGGACTGCGGCTTGGTTGAACACTTGCGGCGCGATTCACGTCGAACCGATCTGGGAGACGGACGCCCGAGCGCCGATTCCGAAGCTGCTGTACGCCGTCGGCCTGCTGGTCGCGACCCTGGCACTGCTGCCGCCGCTATTGATCGCACGGTCGCGGGCCACGACCTCGGCCTCGCCGAGGCTGACCATCTTCAGCGAAATGTTCTTCCAGCCGAAATTCAAGACGCAGACTCCCTCGGCTCTGTTTGCCGACGGCCGGGCCATGCGGCCTCCGGTTTCTGGAACGGTCGCCCGCGGTCAACTTCAGGAGGATGATCGTCTGGTTCGAGGCTTAGAGCCTGGGGCCTCCGTCGCGCCGGGGGTTGAGAAGCCGGAACTGGCCGAGCCGAACTGGACCAAGGAGATGCCGCTGCCGGTGACTCCGCAACTGATGCAGCGCGGGCGGCAGCAGTTCAATATCTACTGTGCGACCTGCCACGGACGAGCCGGATTCGGTGACGGAGTGGCGTCACAACGCGCCCTGCGGTTGCAGCAAGGGACCTGGCTCCCACCGTCCTCCCTGCATGCGGAGCCCGTGCGGCAGCAGTCCGTCGGCAAACTGTTCAGCACGATAACCAACGGCATTCGCAAGATGCCGGCCTACGGATCGCAAATCGCAGTCCCGGATCGTTGGGCGATCGTGCTGTACGTGCGGGCGCTGCAGCGCAGCCAAGACGCAGCGTTGGAGGATGCACCCGCGGATCGGCAGCAAACGTTGCAGGGAATGGAGTGAAAACAGGGCCATGAAATCGGGAACGCAGGGGGACCTTTTGGGACCCGTCGATCTACGCTCGCTGGGTTTGGACGGCCGCAAACTGGCCCCGCGTCTGCTGCTCAGCGGACTGCTCGCGGTCGGCTTGGCCTGGCTGGCTGGCACCCAGGAAGTACGTGGCGCCGCGCACTTCTCGTATGCCTATCTGCTCAGTTTCTGTTACTTCGTCAGTTTCTCGCTGGGGGCGTTGTTCTTCGTGCTCGTCCAGCACTTGACGCGAGCGGGATGGAGCGTGGTGATCCGTCGGTTGGCGGAAATCCTGGCTGCCGCCTTGCCCTACGCCGGCCTGCTGTTTATGCCGCTTGCCGTGGCCTTGTTGTTGGGCAGTTCGGCGTTGTACGACTGGAATGACCCGGAGTTGCTGGCCTACGATGCGGCGCTCGCTAAGAGAGCCGCGTATTTGAACGCTCCCTTCTTCGTGATCCGGAGCGTGTTCTACTTCGCCGTTTGGAGCAGTCTGGCGTGGTACTTTTTCCGTCAGTCGAGGCGCCAAGATGCAACGGGTGACCCGCGTCTGACCTTGAGTCAGCAGCGTTGGAGCGCCCCGGGCCTGGTGGCGTTCGCCATCACCGTCTGCTTCGCCAGCTTCGACTGGCTGATGTCTCTGGATCCGCATTGGGTCAGCACGATTTTTGGCGTGTACTTCTTCGCCGGCTGCGTGGTAGGTGTCTTTGCCCTGTTGGTGATTATCGTCTTTCTGGTCCAGCAGCGGGGGGCGTTCGAGCGGACAGTGACGGTTGAGCACTATCACGATCTGGGCAAACAGCTGTTCGGGTACGTGTTCTTCTGGGGCTACATCGCCTTCTCGCAGTACTTGTTGATCTGGTACGCCAACCTCCCCGATGAGACCCGTTGGCTGGTGGTCCGTCAGTCGCACGGCTGGCAGTGGATCGGACTGCTGTTGCTGTTCGGGAACTTGCTGCTCCCGTTCCTGGGACTGCTATCCCGGCACGTCCGCCGCAATCGTGCGTGGCTGACCGGTTGGGCGGCGTTCTTGCTGGTCATGCACTGGGTGGACTTGTATTGGCTGGTGATGCCGGTCTTTGACGAGCGGTATCTGACGTTCGGTTGGGTCGACGCGATGTGCCTGATCGGGGTCGGCAGCCTCTATCTGGCTGCCGTCGTGCACGTGGCCACGGGGCCATCCTTGGTCCCGACACGCGATCCGCGGCTGAACGAATCTTTGGCTTTCCACAATATTTAACTAGGTCAGCCTTTCCAGGCTGACGATGTCAGGCTGGAAAGCCTGACCTACGGGAGGTGAGGATAACTCATGACAGAATCCGCAGACAGCGATGGTTTGAATACGCCCGTGATCGCGGTGGTTGGATTCGTGAGCGCCGTGTTGACGTTCGCGCTGATCGTCGCCGTGCAGGTTCTGTACTACCATGTGTCGGCGGCGGAGACCGATCGCAAGGTGATCGCCGTGCGGGCCGAGGAGGCGGACGACAAGTTGGCTCAACAGGACGCCAAATTGGCTCGCTACGGTTGGGTGGATCGCGCCAGGGGTCGCGTCGAGGTGCCCGTGGAACTCGCGATGGAGTTGGTCGTCCGGGACTTGCAGGAGCAGCAGAAAACCCAGACACAGGACGCTGGAAAGAAGTCACCAACACCCGCGCCGGGTGACAAGTGAGCTTTCGGTGTGGACAGGAGGAGCAGCGGAACGACATGGTCAACCCTAGAGCAAGGCAAGTGCGACGCCTGTTTCGCGCGGCATTCGGCGCGGTGTTGGGCAAGCGGACGGAAATACAACTTCAAGACTGGCGAGTCGGGCTAGTGTGGGTACATTATTTCTGTTCGCTTGCGTGCGCACTGCTGCTTCTTATCCTCGCACCGCTGGCAGGCACCGTCGTGGGCCAAGTCCTGCAGACTAAGCCGGGAGAACTTGAGGGCGTCGGTATCGACGAGAAATTGAACACGCAGATCCCCCAGGATATTGAGTTTCGCGACAGCACCGGACGGGTCCTGCAGCTGCGGGAGGTATTCGCCGGTCAGCGGCCTGTGCTGCTGTCGCTGAACTACTCCGACTGCCCCATGCTCTGCCGTGTGCAACTGAACGGACTGGTGGACGCTTTGAAAGAAATCAGTTGGATACCCGGCGCGGAGTTTGACATCGTCAGTGTCAGCATTGATCCGTTGGAGACCACGGACCGCGCCAAGCAGACGCAAGCGAGATACTTCAAGATGTACGGGAGGCCGGTGAAGTCGGACGGTTGGCGTTTTCTGACGGGCCACAAACAGGCGATCGCCAAGCTGGCGGACGCCGTTGGTTTTCGCTTCCAATACATCCCCGAACGGAAAGAATACTCGCATGCCGCCGCGCTCATGATTTGCACGCCGGACGGACGGGTCTCTCGCTACTTGTACGGTATCGTGTATGATCCGAAGACCCTGAAACTGTCGCTCGTCGAGGCGGGTGAGGGAAAGATCGGCACCACGCTGGACCAAGTTCTGTTGTTTTGTTTTCACTACGACGCGGAATCCGGCCGCTACGGACCGACGGCCCGCCGCATCATGCAGTTTGGTGCCGGCTTGACCTTGGTCGTGTTGCTGGGGACGCTGCTGCCCGTGTGGGTGCGACGTAGACATGGGCATTCGGAAAGTCTGTGAAAGAAGGGCAGCAATACATGGATGCGTTGGGCACAAACCTTGGTGGACTCACGCCAGCCTTGCTGGCGGACGTGTCGTTCTGGTTTCCAGAGCAGCGGTCGACGTTCGCCTCCAACGTGGATAATCTATTTTATTTCATCCTCGGCATCAGCTTTGTCTTCTTCGCACTGATCGTCTCGTTGATGGTCGTGTTCGTGATCAAGTACCGGCGTCGGCCGGGTGAGGCTCCGCAGCCGTCTCCGTCCCACAACAACTGGCTGGAGTTGCTCTGGACGGGGATCCCCGTGGTCCTCGTTGCCGTGATTTTTGCCTGGGGTTTTCTCGGCTACCTCGACATGCGTCAACCGCCGGCGAACAGTTACGAGATCCGGGTGCTCGCCAAACGCTGGGTGTGGGCCTTCCAGTATCCCAACGGCCACATCGACGGCGATCTCCACGCGCCGGTCGATCACCCGATTCGGCTCGTCATGTCGTCGGACGACGTGATCCACAGTCTGTACATCCCCGATTTTCGCATCAAGATGGACGTGGTGCCGGGGCGGTATTCCACGACTTGGTTTCAGGCGACCAAGTCAGGAGAAAGCAACCTGTTCTGCGCCGAATACTGTGGCAAGGAGCACTCGGGCATGCTGGCCAAAGTCGTCGTGCACCAGTCGGGGGAATTCGAGAGTTGGCTGACCGAAGCGGCCGCCTTCTTGAAGCGGATGACACCGGTCGAGGGCGGTAGACTGCTGTACCAGCGGCGTGGCTGCACCCAGTGCCATTCCGTGGACGGCAGCGCCCGCGTGGGGCCGAGTTTCCAAGGCACGTTCGGCACCGTGCAAGCTCTGGCCGATGGCTCCCAGGTGAAAGTCGACGAGAACTATCTCCGCGAGTCCATACTGCAACCGCTGGCGAAGGTCCGCGCCGGCTACCCACCGGTGATGCCCACGTACCAGGGGCAACTGAAGAACGAAGAAATCGACGCCTTGATCGCCTTCATCAAGAGCCTGAACAAGGAACAGAAATGACGATAGCTGCAAGAGCGTCAGCCCCGGTCGGTGCGGCAGGTGCCGGTCCGTCGGCGGACAACGACAACTACTTGACCCACACCCGTGGGATCCTGTCCTGGATCTTCACGCTGGACCACAAACGGATCGGCGTGATGTACCTGGTGGGGATCTTGTCAGCCTTCCTGCTGGGCGGCATCTTGGCGCTGATGATCCGCATGCAATTATTCCGGCCGGACAGCACGTTCCTGACGCCGGACCGGTACAACGAGGTGTTCACACTGCACGGCGCGGTGATGATCTTCCTGTTCATCATCCCCAGCATCCCTGCGGCGTTGGGGAACTTTGTGTTGCCGATCATGTTGGGTGCCAAGGATGTGGCCTTTCCGCGGATGAACCTGGCCAGCTTTCACCTGTGGGTCCTGGGTGCGATCTTCTTCCTGATGGCGATGCTGCTGGGAG
Organism: Planctomycetota bacterium; assembly: GCA_026692885.1. The sequence continues at coordinate 18,812 of JAPLNJ010000107.1, forward strand.
GACTCGACACGGGCTGGACATTCTACACGCCGTACAGCGTCAAGACGAGTTCCACGTTGATCGCTGCGACTGTCGGGGCGTTCATCCTGGGGTTCAGTTCCATCTTCACCGGATTGAACTTCATCGTCACGATTAACAAGCTGCGGCCGCCAGGAATGACCTGGTTCAAGCTGCCGTTGTTCCTGTGGTCGCTGTATGCCACGTCGATCATCCAGATCCTGGCTACCCCGGTGCTGGGCATCACCCTGGCGTTGCTGACGGCGGAGAAGATGTTGGGGATCGGCATCTTTGATCCGGAGTTGGGTGGCGATCCGGTGTTGTTCCAGCACTTCTTCTGGTTCTACTCGCACCCGGCGGTCTACATCATGATCCTGCCGGCGATGGGGATCATCAGCGAGTTGATCGCCGTGTTCAGCCGCAAACACATCTTCGGTTACCGGTTTATCGCCTTCAGCAGCGTGGCCATCGCTCTGCTCGGATTCCTGGTCTGGGGCCACCACATGTTTGTCAGTGGCCAGACGAGGTTGTCGTCCGTGATCTTCAGCGCCCTGACCTTCAGCGTCTCGATTCCATCGGGGATCAAGGTCTTCAACTGGCTGGCGACCATGTACAAAGGTTCGATCAACCTGGCGGCGCCGATGTGTTACGCCTTGCTGTTCATGTTCTTGTTCGGAATCGGGGGACTGACGGGACTGTTTCTCGGGGCCTTGGCGACCGACGTGCATCTGCACGACACGTACTTCGTCGTCTCTCACTTTCATTACGTGATGTTCGGCGGCACGATGATCGCGTTTATTGGGGGTCTGCACTACTGGTTTCCCAAGATGTGCGGCCGGATGTACAACGAACTCTGGGCGCAGATTGCCTGCCTGCTGATCTTCGTGGGCTTCAACCTAACGTTCTTCCCCCAGTTTGTTTTGGGCACCCACGGAATGCCGCGGCGGTATGCCCACTACGTGCCGCAGTACACACTGCTCCATCAACTATCTTCGGTGGGATCGCTGGTGCTGGCGGCAGGCCTGTTCCTGTGTGCCGGAGTCCTGCTGCATGGTCTGTTCCGCGGCCGGCGAGCCCCCAGCAACCCCTGGGGCAGCGCGACCCTGGAGTGGACCTGTAGTTCGCCGCCGCCCCACGACAATTTCGCCCATGCGCCCCGCGTCGGTGACCCGTACGATTACTCGAACCTGGTCTACGCTTCAGCGGAGCAGGGCTATGTGAAGAAGGAAGATGATGCACACAACGACCACTGACGCCACGCACGCGCCCGAACCTTCGCCGTTCTTAGCGCATCATTTTGAGTCGCAGGCCCAGCAGTTTGATGCGGGCAAGCTCGGTATATGGCTGTTCCTGGTCACGGAGATCCTGTTCTTCAGCGGCCTGTTTGTGGCGTATGCCGTCTACCGCAGCAATCACCCGGAAGTATTTCTCTACGCGCATCAGTTCCTGGACAAGACGCTGGGCGCCGTGAACACGGTTGTGCTGCTGTTCAGCAGTTTGACCATGGCCTGGGGCGTACGGTGTGCCCAACTGGGGCGTCAGCGCGGATTGGTAATCTGCTTGATCCTGACGCTGGTCTGCGCCGCGTTCTTCCTGGGCGTCAAGGCCGTGGAGTACACGCACAAGTGGGACGAGGGTCTGCTATGGGCCTCCCAGTACGCCCCTCAACCGGATGGTGCTGCGGGGGACGCTGGCGGCGGCCATCTGACGACCGGGCTCTGTATCTTCATCTGGGTGGTTGGCGTCATCGCGCTCGCCGGGCTGGCGGGAACGCTTGTGGCTCGCGTCAAACGGAACATGCCGCGGGTCGTCGTGTCCTGGGCGGTGGCACTGATGGGCGTAGCCGCGCTGCTGGGGGCTGGCAGCGGACTCGGAATTCCGGTGCTGCAGCACGCCTTGCTCCATCCCGGGGATTCGCACGAGCCGTCCTTGCACAAGCTGGCGGCTCCGCCCGTCGACACACAACCTGTCGCAGGAGGCAAGCGAGTGCCGCCGCCCAGTCCAAGCCCGCGTTTAGCCGGGGTCTTCTTCAGTATCTACTTCGCGATGACAGGCGTGCACGCGATTCACATTCTGGCGGGGATGGGCGTCATTTTGTGGATCACCCGGCGCGCGATGTTGGGCCATTTTGGTCCCGGCTATTTTGGACCGGTCGACTACGTCGGGCTGTATTGGCACTTGGTCGATTTGGTGTGGATCTATCTGTTTCCTTTGCTGTACCTGATTCATTAATACCAGTTCCCCGCCCCAGCACTCATGGGGAGGGGGCTGTGGTTAGGCAAAGTTGGGGTTGGTGCAGAAAAACAACCGGGCAGGTATTGTTTACGGGAATTGGGCGGCAAAGACGGTGGATGTTCCTGGTTTTCTCGCCCCGCAGGGGCCAAAACAAATCAGCCCAGCACAACGTCGCGGCGACAGCCGCAGAGCGACGCCCTGGGTATCGTATCGAAGCAACCTGGTAGCCCTGAAAGGGCGAAACAAGGCGGTTCCTCTCACTCGCAGCGTTCGTCCGACGTGACCAAGGCTTGTTTCGCCCCTTCAGGGCTAGTGTTCTAAATCCTCTCATAACCCAGGGCGGCGCTACGCGGCGCTACGCGGCGAACGCCGCTCCGCTCTGGGCTGCTATGTGGCTGCCCCTATCGGGGCGAAAACCCATGAATCAGGATCAGGGCGTTGTCTCGATCTGTCATGTGCGCCCTTTCGGGGCAAGCAGCGAAACAGACTCTCGCCCTTGCCACCGTGCCAATTTCCCATGTCAATCCCAACTTTGCATCGCCCCTCGGCTAGCCCGCATTTCTCATTACATCTGAAAATGTGGAGGGCTATCGCCGCTGAGCGGCGTTTTTCTTGTGGCGGCTGTTCGCACTCGCGGCACTGGCGTGGTGCGCAGGCCGCGGCGGTTGGTTTCGGCATGTTGGGACTGCGTTTCACGCCGGTTCAGGCTTAGTAGCGGCCGTTTTTCCGCCGCCGGCGCGTACCGTGATCCGACCAGGCTCGCGGTCCCATCGATTTTTTCCGGTTTTTCTCCTGCGCCTCAAGTCGTCACGGTCAGGTAACCGCCAGTCGTGGCGGATCGTCACCGGCAAGCGGTAGATCCGGCAGGCTGGGAACGCCACTGGCAAGCAATGCGGCGTGGCGGCGGAGGTTCGCCAACACTTGACCGAACAGCTCGCGGTAAGGGTAACTGCTCGAAAAATGTGCCCAGATCCGGCGGGTTGTTACCCGGATCAGGCTGCCAATCTTGAACAGACGCGTGCGGATCGTCGGGCATTCAGCTTGGGACATTTCCGTTCCCGCCAGGCCAAAACGCCGCAGCAGCATGCACAACACGTAGGCGAACGAACATTGGTACACACGGATTTGGTTGGCTCGCATGGCCTCGCACGGCAAACTTCCCGCGAACAAATACTTCTGCTCCTTGATCCGGTTCTCCGCGTCGCCGCGCGGGCAGTAACCCTCCTCGTAAGCCGTGCGTCCGTCGAGTTCTTCCGCCGCTCGCGACAGCACCACGAACCGCACGTTCGACTTCCCTTCCCAACTCGCTTGTTCCGACAACCAATCCGTCGCCGTGCGGGCCGCGGCCGCTTGCGTTTGCAAAACCTCCACGCGCCGTTCGGCCGTCGCCGCCGCACGCCGATTTTGGCGAGCCAATGACTCCGCGCGTTGAGCCTGCTTCCGAGTTGACTTCGCATTGGCCCGCAAGGATTTCGCCCGCTCGCAGTGAGCGCGAGCCGCCGCCGCGCTCATCGTTTCCGCCAAGCCTGCCAGGCGTTCCGCACGCTGCTGTTGCTTGTCGGCAGTGGCCGTTGCGCTGACCAGAAAGAAATAGTCCGGCTCGGTGAACAGTTGGCCCGTCTGCGGGTCAGGCGGGTCAACTACGACCAACAACAGACGTTGTGGGAAGGCCCAGGTCTTCGCTTGATACATGCCCAGTTCTACGACGGTCTCG
>JAPLNJ010000108.1 GCA_026692885.1 Planctomycetota bacterium
TTGTTCGTTATTCCGCAGACTGACATCCAGGATCCCAATCTGCGCCACGTCCTGGTCTTGTAGAAAACCCGTGAAGGCCACGGTCATGGGCGCTACGGGGAACGGTCCGCCGGTGACCTGGACGTTGCCGGTCCCAATCAACGGCAGACCTTCCAGAGCCGCCTGAACCGTCAAGTTGTCGGTGTTCCAGTCCAACAGATTGGTCTGATTGCCGTTAAACTGCAGCCGGAACTGGCCCGACGTGGTGTTGGCAGACAGTGTCAACCGCTGTGTTTCGTCTCCAACCAGATTGCTATTGTCGCCGCGCAACGGCAACAGGTCACGCCGTCCCAGGTTTCCGCCACTGAACGTCACGGCCGCCGGTGTGCCGGGCGTGCCAGTCGGCCCGAAGGTCCCCGTAACCGCGCCGCCGCCGCTGAGGGTAATCGACGCCAGCGAGTTCAAGGCACTGGCCACTTGGGAGGCCGTCGCGGTAGACAGCAACGGACCTGTGGTTTCGACGCGGTAGACCGTGGCGCCAACGGCATGCGACACGGTGGCACTGGTGCTGTTGTACCCGCGCAGGACCGTGAAGCTGGTCCCGGACGGCACCGCCGTCACCCGCAGGTCTTCGTTGTCGACGCGGATCGTGAACGGCACGACGGGGAAGGAAGTCACGTCCAAGACACTGACCGTGGCATTGATCTGCGTCACGGGCGTGTACTGGCCATGAGCGCCAGGCGCCCCGTTGGTGCCGCGCGTCACCGTCAATTGATTGGCCACCACTGCGGTGACCTGCATTTCTTCGCTATCGACGCGGATCGTGAACGGCGTGGCGGGGAACACGGCGCCGCTGGCCACATTGATCGTCGTTACGATCGAGGAGATTCCCGCGCTCAGGGTGGTGCTCGGCATGGCGGCCACGGCGCCCGTCAGTGTCGTCGTGAGTACCTCGAACACCGTGGCCGGTGCCACTAACGTACCCGTGGTGATGTCGCCATTATGGAAGGCTACCGTCGTGCCGTGATAGCCGCGTAGCACGGAGGTGAAAGTGTTGGTGCCCGCCGCGTGTCCCTGTACTAACATGTCTTCGGCGTCCACCCGGATCACGAAGGGATTTGCCACGCTAGCGATCGGAAAAGCCACGCCATTCTGGACCGTCAAGGTGGTCGCCGCCACGGTTAAATCGGCAGCCAGCGAGGTGGTGCGATACAGGTTATTGACGAAGTCCAGCGTGTACGTGCCACCATAGGAAACATCATCCACGGTCTGAATTTCATCCAAACTGACCGCTCCGGGCGCGTTGAAGGCCAAGGGGGCGGTGGTCGAGACGGTCGACCCGTTGTCGAAGCTCAGGGTGAAGTAGCCGGATTTTTGGAAGACGCCGTCTCCCGCCACGTGGGCCGCCGGCGCCGTGCCATCAATGCCACGCGTGCCCACCGTCAATTGGTTCAGCACCGTGTCCACGGCCGTGACCGTCAGCAGTTCGCCGCCGATCTCGATATCAAACGGAGTGGGTGTCGCGAAGATGCTGGCGTCGACCACCCGGATCGTGGTCGCCGCAGCGGTGATCGGGGCCGACAGCGTGGTCTGATTGCCCAGCACGCTGAGTGTCTGCACTTGGTCGTTGCTGTAGAAGGCGACAATACCGTTTCCGGTGGTCGGATCGATGGCCAGCAGGCGACCATCCTGCGTGACCGCGAACAAGGTGTGGGCGAAGTAGCCAGGGACGCTGGCAGCAGCGCCAACGAGGTGCGAAGTGGCGACGGTCGCCGTGCGAACCACGGAGACTGTGCTGGCGCCCGTGGCTGTGGCGGACATCAGCTCCTCGTCGATCAAAAGGTCGAACACCCCCGCCGGCAGCGTGTTCACGGTCGTCAGCGTGAACGTGGTCGCGACCGCATCGATGGCTGTCGCCAACTTACCGACGACAATGGGCACGTTCTGCGGTCCCAGCGACAGACCTTGGAACCCGCTGCCCGCACCCGTACCGACGCCCGCCGCACTGAAGTCACGGATAATCTTAGCCGTGCCGTTTCCTATGTCGATGGAAATCAGCTGACCGCCCCGCCCGGTGACCCCTTCGCCGCTGGTAACGCCGTAGAGCGTGCCGCCGGTGAAGCTGCCGAACGCCAGGCCGGTCACATTGCCTTGGATGCGGTTCTTCGAGGCATCGTCGGTTCCGTTGGCCGCCGCAATCACGGCCCCGCCTGTGACTAACGTGCCGGCGTTTCCACCGCTGACGACCGCCGTCAGGATTTGCTGCGCCCCGCGATGGGCGTTGATCGTGTCGACCACGGTCTGGATCGACGTCGTGGCCGCTGGTCCTCCGAAATTGTAATTGACGTCGACCCTGACGACGCCGTTGGCGGCGCTCGTGACTTGCGTCCCTCCCGGGGTGAGCGAGAGTATCAGTTGCACGTTGTTGCCCTGAGTGCCCTGCGCCCGCGTCTGGAAACTGATGGTGCCGTTGTTCGTACCTTCAAAGAAGGTCCTCTGGCCGACGGCCGGCTCCGTGCCGGTCAGTTGCATGTCCCCCATGATCCCGTACCCACCGCCGAGCGTCGCGTCGCCCGAATCCGGCCGACCCCGATACAGCTTCGAGTTATAGGTCGTCGCGCCCGTGGCTGTGGCGGAAGCCCCATTCTCCCGCACCGAGTAGTACAGGTTGTAGTCGTTCGTGTTGTTCCGCCGGAAAGTCAAGGCGTCGACATCATCCGTGTTGGTCACCTGTTCGAAATTATTGCCTCCTGGCGCACTGGTCGCGGTATTCGATGGCGGCGACCCCGACGGAATGTTGTCGTTGCCGACGGTGGTGATCGCGCCGGTCCCTGTGTCCAGCGTCACGAGTCTGCCTGCGGTACCGTTGTTGGTGTTGGTATTGTTGTTGGTGTCGATGCGTTGGTAGCTGTACAGCTTACCATCCGACCGCATCACGACATCCTGCAAGGTATTGGTCGGCGGGCCGTTGAGGCCGAGGTCGGGATTGATCGTCGTCGCCAGTTTGCCTGTGAGGGGGTCGTACGTGGACAGCGAGTTGGTCCTCTGCCCGAACAACACAACATCCTGGAACATGAGCGGCACGACATTCGTGGCCAGCGTCGTCTCGTTGCTGATATCCACCAACGGCGTGGCCGGGTCCGGGGGCAGCACACTGGGGACTTGGTCATAAAATGTCCCGTAGGGCAGGATGGGCGCGCCGTTCGAGTCGTACCCGGTGAAGCCGAAGTGGTCTTCCGCCACACGATTGAGGGACGTGACCGGCTCCAGCCGCGCCAGGGTATTCGCGGAACCACTGACGAACTGGGCGTCCAAGGCCGTCGGCAGTTGCTGGTTGTTGACGACTGCCAGGTAGTACCGGGTCCCGGCGGCCCCGGCCGCCGGGCTGGCCGGAAGCTGCGCTGTGCCGATGAACGGATCCTGCGTGCCGACCGAGCCGCGTGTCAGGTCTTTGACGTCCTGCCCCTGGCCCAGCGCGGGCTGATCGTCTGGGACGTTCGACGCCCGGCCCATGTAGATCAGTCTGTGGTTGGCGTCGTACAGCGCAATCGTGGTGTCCGGCCGGGTCAGACCATCGGCCCAGTCCAGGTCGATCACCGTGGCCCACGTCTTGCCGCCGCCGCTGACCCCCGCGATCACCTGGATCTGTTGATAGTCGAGGACAAAGGTGTACCAATCCACATCCGCAGCGCTCGACATCGTGCCCCCGGCGCTTACGCTGCCCCGATCCGAGGTCAGCACATTTCCCAAGGGGATCGCGCCATTCATGTTCTGCGCGTCGGCCGAGGTTTCAGCGCCTTCGCTGGTGAGCGGACTGTGGTAGGGCAGTCCCATCACATGAATGCCGTTGGTGGCGTAACGAATGTCCGCCAACTTGACCCCTACGCCAGGCTGCTGATCGCGCTGCTGGAGGCGGATCTGCAACTGATACTCGCCGCTGGTCAAGCCGCCCTTCAGGTCGGTCAGATTCGTGACGTCGGCCTGGTTGGTGGACGCCGGATTGCTGCGCACGCGGACGTAATAGGAATGCGAACTCCCCGCCGCGCCGGGCAGCGCCAGACGCATGCCGCCCTCCCGCATCGTGGTGGCGTAGAAGTCGCCGCCAAACTCAGGTGCCTTGACCATATCCAAGGCGTTCACGGAAATGGTGGTCAAGACGCTATCGCTCTGCGATCGCGCCAGCACCACGCCCGACGAGTCGACCAGTTCCAGGATTGTGTCGAGCGCGGGATCGGTCTTGTCGATGTCCAGCCAGACCTCCGTCCCGGCGTCGGCCGTGAAACTGTAGACGTCCACGTCGCTGGGCGCATCGGAGCTGATGTGGCCATGGACTTCGAAGCCGCCGCGGCGGTTCTCGTTATCGCTCTTCAGATCCGGCGCCAGGTCTCCCAGCGATTGCGCGGTGGTCGGTGTCGCGTTGATGTCGACCCCGCCTGTCAACGGCTGCTCGGTCTCGATGACCACGGCTAGATTAGTATCGTTGGCATATTTGTCGAACAGGACTTCGCCCCAGTCGCCGGGAGCCGGCGTCGAGACCGTTGCGTCGCCGTTGGTATCGGTCTGGGGAAAGCCGGCCGGGTCGAGGCTGGCACCCACGCTGTCATCTTTGAGCGAAGTCAGGATCACCGGGAAACCCGGCGCACCGACGATCTGCATCGAGGCGCCGATACGGTCGAAGACTTCCAACAGGTCGACGCTGGAACTGCCGATGGCGAAGCCGGCCCCCGTTCCCAACTTCATGACCAAGCTGGCGTCGGGAGCACTTTGCAGGCGGATGCCGCCGAGAATGTGGAACTTGTCGTCGGTGATTTGGCCTCCGGCCAGCACGTGTACGATGTCGGTGTCATCCCAGACCGTGGACGTGTCGACGACTCCGGCGCGCACTTTCATCCCCAGGATCGCCCCCAGGTTCGAGTCGTTGGCCAGGCGGTTCAATCGCACCAGCGGCCCCTGGTTGTTGGCGAACTGCGGGAAATCCTCCAAGCTGCCCGTGGCGCGGCCCGGATCGACAACGTTGATCGCCTTCAGGGCGTTGGGGTCAATGCTGAGCGTGGCGCCGGAGTTATTGTGGAAGACATTATTGACGATGACGGGCTGCGCGCCGCGGACGAAAATCACCGCGGCATCGTTCGACTCACGGTCGCTGCGTTTACCGTCGGGGCCGCCCGCGCCACTGCCATTCGCGTTGTTCTCGAACGTGGTATTCGCGATCCGGCCGATCGCTTCGTGCAGTTCGATGGCGTTGAAACTGCCCGTGCCACCTTCCACCGGAGACTGGCCGCCGGCGTAGGCCAGATACGCATGATCGATGCTCAGCCGGCTGCCCACCTGGAATTCCAAGCCACCCCAATCGCCAGGCTGCGGCCGATTCGCCGCGACCGTGTTGTAGCCGTCGGAACTGGTGTCGAACGTGCCGCCGGGACCGCCGTACCGGTCGTCCTTGAGCGACGTGAAAATGACCGGGTCCACCGCAGTCCCTTCGGCAATCAAGTTCGCCGAGCCGCGTTCCCCTTCGATCCGCGCACCACTCAATTTGACCACGACCCCGGGATCCACTAACAAACGCCCGCCCGGCCGCGCCGTGTTGGCGCCTCCCTCGACGGTCGTGACAGTCACGACTGCTCCGCCGATAAGGTCGACGTAGCCGATCAGCAACGGGGCCCGATTCTGGCTGCCCGCTTGATTGATGTACTCGATCACCACCGGCGCCTGCGGCAACGGCCCGCCCGTCACCTTGGCGCAACCCACGCCGAACTGGCCTTCCAGCGTGGTCTGGATAGTGGCCGCGGTTGCGTTCCAGACGACGCCTGTGCCGTTGATGGTAAACTCCCCAGCCGTCGGGTTCCCCAACACGTTCAGTTGCTGGATCTCGTTGTTGACGATGCTGCCACCCGCGTTGCCGACCAACTGCAAGTTTTCCGCGATGACGTACGTGATATCCGTCGATTTGAAACGCGCGTTGACGCTGAGCTTGTCGATCGGGACACCGAACAGCGTCTTAATCCGCACGAACAGCCCGTTGATCGAATTGCTCGTAATCACGTTTCCATGGACATCCGGACCGAGACGGCCATTCGCGTCATTGAAACTGTCGGGATCGGCCGAGATCGCCGCGTCCGCGCTGTACGTGATCTGGTTGAACGCAATCGCGGGCCGCTGGCTGACGATGTGCAGCGAGGAGTAGACGTCCAGGTTGCCAGCGACGTTGACCTTGCCACCGCCATAACTCACGTCGGCCTGGTAAGCGGCATTCAGATAGACTTCCTGACCCAGCGTCGGGGTGCCTACCAGGTTCATGTCGGAATCGTGGCGATACACCACACCGCCCCACTGTCCGGGCGAGGCACCGGGAGACGCCCCGTCGCTGTCACCACCCAACAGGTCGTTACGGAACGAAGTCAGATAGACGTGCGATGTCGGCGTGCCCAGCAGTTGCACGGCTCCGTTCTGCCGATTGGCGCCCAGGGCCGGCGTGCCGGCATCGAGATTGGCGCTCTGGAGCTTCAGGACGGCGCCAGCGTCGATCATCACCGTGACCCCTTGCGGCACGTCGAAGGCAATTCCGTCGGCCAACGGTACGCCGACATTGTCCACACCGATCAGATAGGGCAGGGCATCGTTCAGGGTACTCGCGTTACTGTCGGTGCCGCCATTGCCCTCGATCCGCAGGATGTTCTGCGCTCGCAGCAGGCCCGGGGAATTGCTGACGTCGAGTCGCCAGGCATTCGTCAAATCGACGTGATCGCCGGTCGCCAGAGCCGCAGTCAGAATGCTGCCGGCCGTCCGCTCGGCATTGATCGCCGCCGCGATCTTCGTGGCCACCAGCGCCGGCGTGTCGGTCGGATCGATGGCGATGGCTTTGTTGGTACCGATGACACCGTTACCGGCCGTGTCGAACTCGAAGAACCGCGCGGGATTCGAAGCATCGTTGATCGTGAAGTAGTCGCCGTCCTGGATGCCCGCCGCGCCGTTGACCGGCACGACGATGCGCGAAGCGGCCTTCAGCGAGGCCGCGGCGATCGTGCTGAAGGGCTTCGTCAGCGAACCGTCTTGCTGCGCCGCCGGAATGCTCGCAGCCAACTTGTCCACAAAGATCGTATTGCCGGTCTCGAACCAATACTTGAACACGCCTCCCGGATGACCGTCGGCGTCGCCGTCCAGGGCGGTGGGCGCCAGCGACGGATTATCGGCATCCACGATAGAACTAACCGCGGCGGCACTGAAGCCCAGCTGCAAGCTGTACACGCCGTCGGACTGGCCGCCATAGCCGGTGTCCGAAACGGTGGGATCGTAGTTCAAATTGCCCTTGGCAGTCACGCCAACATAATAGGTGCCCGGCGTCAGGTCGACGCCCAGGAACGGGTCCAGACCGTTGTAGTCGTCGTTCCGGGCGATGATCTCCCGGTTTCCGCCGCTGAGCGAAATAACAGAACCGGTGAGTATCCCTGAGATCACAGTGGTACCGGAGCCTGAGGCGAGCGTGGCCTGGACCAGCAACTTGGCGAAGGGGTCGTTGTTCAGTGCGTCAATCGCTTGCTGCGCGGTCGTCTCGTTGCCAGGGTTGCTGTTGATCGTGAGCGTAATGGCGTGCCCGCTGACCGATACGGTCGGCAGCGAGGCCCCCCCGGCATCCACATTCTGCACGATCAGACGCACGTCGTTGCCGAACACACCCGCGTTGACGGCCGTCAGCTTCAGGGAGACCACGCCGCCCGTACTGAAATCGGATTCGGCGGTGGCATAGGGATCACGGAACAGAGTCAGTGCGGCATCGAGCGTGCTGAGGTTGGGCGTGCGCCGTTCGGCCGTGACGTCCGCCGTGACGTGCCCGGCCGTCGTGACGTCGAACCGGTAGAGGTCGATGTCGGTCGAGAAGGACGGGTGGAGATTGGCCAGGTGCTCGAGATCATAGTCGCTCCAGGGCGTTTCCGCCTGGTTCCCGCCGCCCATCACCGCCCCTAAATCGTAATCGTGACCCAAACCGATGGCATGGCCGATTTCGTGCAGGGCAATACCCATCCAGCCACCGCTGTACGTGTTGTCACTGCCGCCAGTCCCAATCGCGTTGATGACCACCATGCCGCCGCCCGCGATGCCGCCTATGGAGGTCGGGTACGTCGGGGCGACGGCGCGGATGTCGCCCGTGACGACTTGCAGACCACTGCTGGCCGTCTCCTCGAACTGCATGCCCACATAGTGGCCGACCAGCTCGAAGATATAGCGTGTCAGTTGCTTCTGCCCCGCGGTGATCTGGTTGTGCAGGATGTTGCCTTGCGGGTCAACGCCGTAAACGTCCGCGAAGTTGTACTGGTACGGGGTGATGGCCGGGGGCGAAACCGGGTCGCTGGTGCCGGCCCCGTGCGACTCGACGGGGATATCGCGATGCCCCGGCGTGTCGTCACCGGGCGGCGCCGGAATCAGCCCCGGTTGCGGGACGATGTCCGAGGCAATGTTCGCGCCCGCCGCCCCCAGCGTGCCCAACGCGGTGGCTGTCGCGTACGAACTGTTGTTGTCGTTCGTCAAGTCGAGTGCGGCCAACGTGCCGATGTCCAGACGATAGGAACCACTGGTCGAGCCGTCGACGAAAGTGGTGATGTCCTTGGGATCGTAGGTATTGTTGCCGCTGCTGGAGATGCCGACGTAATACGTGCCGGGCAGGAGCGTGCCACTGGTAAATGTCTCCGCCACACCCGCCACTTCGTCGGTGAACGTGCCGCCGACGATGGGCGTGCCGCTGAGATCGAACAACCGGATATAGCTGTTCAACGAAGCGTCCGGGGTCGCCGTGACGGTGATCGTGTTCGACGAGGCCAATTGGAACTGATACAGGTCCACGTCGTTGAAGCCGCCCGTCGCGCTGCCTCCCAAGAATTGCGTCGTGCTGAAATTCGTCGTCAAGTAGAGCGTCCCCAGCTGCAGCGCTGCCGCCAACGGCGAGTCGAGTTCTTGCGACGTGCCGATCTGCAACTGGTACGTGGCCGACGGCAGATTGGCAGCGAATTTCAGCGTCGCACGGTTCTGGGCAGCGCTATAGGTGACGGTTTGCGGCAAGAGAATCGTGTCGTCCGCCGTGACGGCTGTGCCCTTGGTATCAATCAAGTGGTAGAAGGCTGGATTTTCGGCGGTGGTTGCCTCGAGTGGGTCGTTGTTGAAATAGACCGTCACGGTGTCGAGCCACTGCGTCAACCCGCCATCCGTCACCACCAACGGACTCGCGGAACCACCCAAAGCGGTCAGCACCGTGGCTACGGGGTTGTGGGCACTGCCCTTGATCGTAACTTGGTTGCCGGACGACGACGCCGTCGCCCCCAGCACAAGACCGGGGATGGCCGCAGCGATGCTCGCGGTGATTTCGGTGGCAGTCTTCCCCGCATTGAACGGCACGGCGATGTTGCCGGCCAGGACGCCATTGCCGATAGCCGTGTTCTCGAATTCGAGGACGACCGGGTTGCCTCCCGCCGTCAAGAAAATCCGATCGCTGTCGCGCAGGCTCGACACGGCACCGATGGTGATCAACTTGTCCCGCAGCACCGGTTGCGGTACCACGGACGTCACCTGCGGGCCTAAATCGAGTTCAAACGACAGACGGCTGTCCAGCCCGTTGTTAAACGCAGCGCCGCTGCCGTTGCGCAAGATCGTACCCGGGCCGGTACCGTAGACTTCGATGCGGTAGAGGTCGTCCGGCAACGTCTGCGCGAAACGATACGTGACTTCGTTGGTGTTCGAGCCGTTGATGCCGATGTAGCCCGGCAGCAAGGACACATCGTCGGCCCCGCCCAGGACCACGGGGTTGATGACCTGCGGCGTAGTGATGTCGGCCCCCCCGTTGCCGAGCGGGAGACTGGCCCGCACCACCAGACGGGCCGCCACATCGTTGTTGAGCGCCGTCACCAAACCCAGGGCCGTGGTGCGATTGCCGGGATTGGTGTTCAGTGTGACGGTCACGGTGACCGGCGTTGCCGGATTCGTCACGGGCGCCGAAACGCTGACGGTCGGGTTTCCGGTCGGTCCCAGATCGGCCTTCTTGAAGGCCACCGTGATGCCATTGCCCATGGTCCCCGGATTCACCGCCTGGAACAAGACTTCCAGCGGACCGATCGTCAACGGCGAGTAGTTGATTGCCGGTGTGGCGATGTCGGCGGTTGGCGAGCCCGATTGAATCGACGCGTGAAGGAGAGTCCCGGCCTTGGCATCGCTATTGAGGACATTCACCAAACTCAGAGCCGGGGTCGGCGAGGCGGGATTCGCGTTCAAGGTCACATCAATGACGTTGGTAGCCATGTTCACCGACACCTTCGGTGGAGCGTTCACGGCTAAGGCCGGATCTTTGGTGAAGTTCAACAGGATGCCTTTCCCGCCGGCACCCGACGGCAAGGCATCGAACCGCAGGACCACCGCCCCGCCTGTGTTGAAATCCGACAGGGTGACCAGCGGACTCACATTGAAGTTGGTGGAATTGAACGCCGCGTTCGCCCCCGCGGTCGTCAGCGGCGAGTAGTTGATCACCGGTGTGGCGATGTCGGCGATTTCCGAGCCCGATCGAATCGACGCATGGATGAGAGTCGCGGCGTAGGCATCGTTATTGAGGACATTCACCAATTCCAGAGCCAGGGTCGGCGAGGCGGGGTTCGCGTTCAAGGTCACATTGATGACGTTGGTTGTCACGTTCGCCGACACCATCGGCGGGGCGCCCACAGCCAGGGCAGGATCTTTGGTGAAGTTCAACAGGATGCCATTCCCTCCGGCACCCAACCGCAGGGCATCAAACTGCAGGACCACCGCCCCGCCCGTGTTGAAATCCGAGTAGACGCTGCCCACTTCGAACTGGTTGTCGCCGCCCGCCCGCGTGACGACGATCCCGCCTTGGGCGCTCGGACTGCCCAAGGTGTTGGCGTCGATCGTCTGTCCAGGGCTGAACCGCAACGTCAGTTCGCGAGGCGCCTCCGTCCGCACTTGACCATCGACTAGAAACGCCCCTGCATTCGGCAGTACGGTCACCAGTTGTGGTCCGATGGCCAGCAGTGTCGAGTACTGCCAAGTGAGCGGGGCCAGATTGTTGCCGGACAAATCTTGGATATCTTTGGGGTCAGGGGCAAGACTGACGTTGAGCGTTCCAACGGCAAGGCCGCTGATCGGGAATCGCCATGTATTCCCGTTGAGGTTGGTGGGTACGCCCACCACGGCGCTGCCGGCAGCCGTGCCCGTCAGGACCATGTCCGTGGCGTCGACGCCAGTGACCGTCTCGGAGAACGTGATGTCGACATTGACCGATGACGAGGCGATGGTCGCTCCCGGCGGCGGATTCACGCCGATCACCGTCGGCGCCGGCAGACCACTTCGGACGAACGTCAAGCCGGTCGTTGGCGTGAGGCTCGGCCCCACGACGGTGGAGATACCCGTTGCGGTGTTCAGCGTATACAGGTTAGGACCGCGAGAGACGTACATCGTCCCCGTGTCCGGGTCGACGTCCATTCCCGTCACCCATTCCACGGTCACGGGGATGTTGGTCGTCACCCGAGACAGGACTGCGCCCGTCGCCGGGTTCAGCGTCAGCAGTTCCATGGGGGGCACCGTCGGTGATCCCACCAGGGCGTAGAGCGTGCCGTTGTTGTCAAAAGCCAAGCCCGACGGGTCGGGCGAGGAACCGGGTCCGACGTTGCCAAGCACCGTTGCGGCCCCCGTAGTCGTGTTGACCGTGAACAGCTGATTGTTGCCCGAGAGCCCGTACAGCACGTCCGTGCCGGGCTGGAAATTCAAGTCCCCTTCGATCATTCCTAGGGCTAGTCCCAGATTGCCGATCCGGGTGGAGGCGCCCGTGGCACGATCCAGCTTGTACAGCGTTGAGTTCTGGAAAACCGTATACAGGTCTCCCGTGGCGCGATCGCTGGCGAGTCCGCTCGATGTGAAGAATCCCGTAGGCCGCGGATTTGAGACTGCCCCCGTCGCCTGGTTGATGTCATAGAGGTTCTGGTCGTTCCATGCGAGGCCGAGCAACTGGGCCAGCAACTGGCGCTGCTCGAGGGCCTCGACGGACGGCTTTCGCCAGGTAGCCTTGCGGGCCACGTTGCCACGGCTCTTGTTCTTGTTACGCGGTTTTCGTCTGATAATCATGAACCGTTCCTAGGTTAGAACCGAAGAAAGCCAGGGAAACGCGTCGGGGACGCCGCGCTGCGGGAGAGTATAGCGGAATACGAGTTCTTGTCACTGGTTTTGCGATAAGTTTGCAAGTCGGCTTGTTCCCCGAAAAAACGCCTTCTCGAACATCCCACGGCATCGGAACACAAGGCTCCGTAAAGACTCGAAGTCTCCCGAATGAATCCTCGCCAATCCAACACATTCGGCGGTTGATCGCACCTTTGTGCAGAGAGTCCACCAGATAATACACCGACACCTTGGACGATAGACGCTTGAAGCCTGGGCCTTGTTCCGAAAATCACGTAAACGGATCTTTGATTACGCTTAGGTAAAATGAGTTAAATACGTCAAGTCAAAACGTGGGCACTTTAGGGGCTTTAGAGCGGCTATTTGATTTCATCCTCGGCTTTGATCGTGAGGTTGCGCAAAACGCTAGCAGCGGATCATCGTAAACGCGACGCGTCAGCGAGGAAAACGCCTCTCTTCCTCGCTGACGCGTTGCGTTTACGATCGGCCGAAAAACAACTCCCTCGCCCAGGTACTCCGGGGAGAGGGTTGGGGTGAGGGGCAAAAGGGCCAATGCCGAAGTTATTCTTCGAATGTTCCTTACGATGCGCAACCTTATGATCTAGGCCTTCGTCCTCGGCTTTAATCGTAAGGCTGAGATCAAGGCGTTCGTCCCCCGGGCCTTGGCGGGAATATTGCGCACGACCCAGGTCACGCCGACTCCCGACGTCCAGTCGGATGAGACGGAACCGATTCTGCTCGCCACACGAGATTAGAGCGCAATGGTCTTCAACGAGTACTCACTCCCCTGCGAGAAATCGGTGGGTAATGAGTGGACGCTTGACGTGCCCGGCGGTTGGACCAGGCCACTTTGCTGCGAACGCCTCAGGAATCGGGGCGTGCCACCCGATTCGTTATAGCGAAAAACGCCTGAGGTTCGGAACCAAGTCGAAGTGGGGATCGCTGCTGAAGACTTGCAAGTCACGCTTGAGAGCCACGGTGGCCAGGCCGGCGTGATCCGCTACTCCTCCGCCCCAAAGGGGCAAAACAAATCAGCCCAGGGCAGAGCGTCGCGGCGACAGCCGCAGAGCGCCGCCCTGGGTACGGGTTCGATTCAGCACGGTAGCCCTGAAAGGGCGAAACAAATCGGTTCATCCCGCACGCATCGTTCGTCCGATGCGGCCAAGGCT
>JAPLNJ010000109.1 GCA_026692885.1 Planctomycetota bacterium
CCCGAGTGTCGGTCATCGTGCCGGCGAGAAACGAGGAGCTGCATCTCGAATCCGCCCTGCAGTCGCTCTTGGCCCTCGACTACGAGAACCTGGAAATCACCGTCGTCGACGACCGGTCCACGGATCGCACGGGCGAAATCCTGGATCGGATGGCCGAAAGTAATCCGCAACTGAGGGTGGTGCACCTGCAACAACTGCCGCCGAAATGGTTGGGCAAGAACTACGCCATGCACTGCGGCGCCGAAGACTCGAACGGGGAGTGGTTGCTGTTCACGGACGCCGACGTGATGTTCGAAGCCAGCGTGCTGCGGCGGGCGATGGGCTACGTCCGGCAACAGCAACTCGACCACCTGGCCATCGTGCCGGAAGCCTGCATGCCGACCTGGCTGCTGCAGTCGTTCATCGTGGTGTTCGCAATATTTTTCAGCCTGTTCACGCGGCTGTGGAAAGTCCGCGATCCCCGCAGTTCGGCCCATGTCGGCATCGGAGCCTTCAATTTGGTGCGGGCCGAAGCGTATCGCCAAGTCGGCGGGCACGAGCCGCTGGCCATGCGTCCCGACGATGACTTGAAACTGGGCAAGTTGCTGAAGAAAAACGGTTTTCGCCAGGACCTGCTCAAAGGCGTGGACCTGCTGCGCGTGCCCTGGTACGGCTCGTTGCGGGAACTGATTGTGGGTCTGGAGAAGAACAGCTTCGCCGGGGTGGAGTACAACGTGCTGGTGACGGTCGTCGCGGTATCGGCGATTTTGCTGTTGGATGTATCGCCCTTCGTCGCACTGTGTTTCACGACCGGAGCGACGTGGTGGATCTACTTGGCCGTGTCGGCGATCCTGCTGCTGCTGGCCTGGGGAACGGCGATTGGCGCGAAGATTCGCTGGTCGTGTGCGTTGGGTTTTCCGTGGGTGACCGTGCTGTTCGTCTACATCGTGTTGCGGTCGATGGTGGTCACGCTAAAGAACGGTGGGATCCGCTGGCGTGACACGCATTACCCGTTGGCGGACCTGCGAGCGAACAAGGTTTAAGACGTAGGGTACATCAAGCGGTGCGCCGATGTACCTGGGGATCAACGTCCCACCCACTGGTACATCGGCGCGGTGCTTGATGTACCCTACCTGAAGGCCGGCGCTTGACGTACCGTCGGATCAACGTCCCACCCGCTGGTACATCGGCACGGCGTTTGATGTACCCTACTTGGATGCGGCCGGCTCCTTCGCGCCCGAGGCGGCTCGTTCGGCTTGGGCCAAATCCTGGGCCAAGGTGTTGGCGGTGTACGGGTCGAGGAATTTCACCAGCAGCTGCCGGGTGTCGCTAAACAGCTTGTCGATCTTCACCTGGACACGGCGATCCGGGCAGGCCAGTCGGTGCTCCTGCTGATCCAGTTGCCGCGTCAGATCGGTGCGGGTTTCGATGCGTCGGAACTCCTCCAAGAGCCGCCGGGCCTGCTCGAAGTCTTTCTTCTCCAGCAAGCGGCGAAAACGCACCAGGTACAACTGTCGCGTGGCCACCAAGTCCATCACATGGTTCTGTAAGCCCTTGACGTAGCCCTCGGCGAGCAGACGCGGATCGTCGTTAATGACCTTGGCCGTATTCTGGACGTCCAAACCTGGAACCATGGGCAGCCGCGCCAGCAATTGCCCGGCGTTGCGCACATAGATCATCCGCAATGGCTTGTCGGTCTTGGGCACGCGGACCAGGCCGCGCCAATCGGTCTTGCCGATCACTTCGACGGCTTCGTTGTCCAGGTCCCGGGCGGAGACGTCGTAGCCACCCAAGGGTTGGGGCGACTTGCCTTGGCTCTGCACGCAAAGCAGGGTGGAGTCATGCGTGGGTTTCACGACGAGGGCATACTTCCGAGCTCGTGCGGCGCTCGGCGAGTCAAAGGCGACGTGAACCCCCGAACGCACCTCGCACGTCAAGGCGGTGCCCTCACGTTGCGTGACCGTCAGGAACGTCCAGGGAGCGGCCTGAATGCCGTTCGGCAGGGGTTCGCCTTGGCGATCGTCGCGGCGAAAGACCGGCAGCAGCACATCGGCGTCGCGGATTTGCGAGACGCTGTTCTCCTGCAGGATCAAGCCGCCGGCCCGGATTCGCACCCGGACCTCGCCGCCAGTGGCCGAGTCGACCCGTCCCAGCGGAGTGAACGCCTCACAGATCGCCGCGAGACAGGCATCGGGAATCTGCTCGGGCGATACCACCCCCCGCGCGAAGACCGGACTCCACATCCGGGTGGTGCAATCCAGTTCGCGCGCCTGGATCGAAAACTCGGTCAGGCTGACTCCGACCCGCAGCAGAACCAGCTTGTCCTTTTCCTTGAGCGTCTTGGCAGCGGCGGCCTTGATCGTGTCGACGGACAGCGAGGCCAGGTTGACCACGGCCTCGCCCTGCAGTTCTGCTGGACATTGCTCGGCTTGCAGGTCCCACGTCGCGCCGGCGACGATTTCAGCTCGCTGAACCAGGGCCTGGGCGATTTGCTGGTGGAGGCGATCCGGCAACTCCGCCGAATTTTCGAAGGCGGTCCACACCAGGATCCGATAGGGCGCATAGTCCCAGGGTTGCTGGGCGCAGGCCAGACTGCCCCCGCACGCCAGCCACAACACCAGCAGGGCGGCGGCAGGGCGGCCGATGTGTTGCCCGTCGATCTTGGGGACCCGTAGGTTCAGCATGGGTTGGTTGTGTCCAGAACTCTATTCCTGCGGTGCGGGCGGGATGACCCGCCACTGGTCCACGTCCTGGTAGAAAAACACGGGGCGATTGTGGAGACCCTGTAGCCCGCGTTGGTACGCGAAGAAATCCACCATCTGCCAGAGCGGGATGACGCTGACATCCTCATACAGCAGGCGATGGAGGTCCTGCAGCCGTTCGCGGGCCACTTTCCAGTTGTCCGACCGCTCGATCTGACGCAACGCCAGGTTCACATACGGATCGGCGGTTGGCAGCGCGCCTGCGGGGCCGAAGATGCGTCCTGCGTCCACCAGCGGTTCGTACATGATCAGCTCCAGATACAGCAGATCGTAAG
Source organism: Planctomycetota bacterium (assembly GCA_026692885.1). Next base: position 3,017 of record JAPLNJ010000109.1, read on the forward strand.
CCCGTTTCGGGTCGTGGACTTGGCCTGGCGGCAGCTCGCGCAAGACGCACTTGACCCCCAGGCCGTCCAGATTGGCACGGATCTTCTGGCAGACGAAACGCGGGATCTCGCCAGCCGGATGCGCGAGCACCAGTTGCTTCAACTCCGGCGCCGGTTGCTTGCGCGTGTCCGCCGCCGCCGCCAACTGCTGCTCGGTCAACTTCAGCAGCACGGTGGCCATAACCGGGTCGTACGGCAGCGGCGTGATTCGGGCGTCGTACGCATACGCCGAGGGATCGTTCTCACTCAGCCCGGCCGGCAGCGGCGCGCTGAGCACGCGACAACCCTCCAGCTCCGCCCCGCTCAGGCTATTCAACAGGCCTTTGCGTAGGATGACTTCTCGGTTGATGCCGTAGACCAGCGCGCGGCGGAAGATCCGGCTGGCCAAGAAAGGATTGGCCAGGTTGGGCACCAGCACGTGGATCGTGGGAAACCCATAGGGACCGACGACCAAAGTCGGATCCTGCTGTAGACGCAGGGCGTCGACGGGCAGGAGGTGATCGAGCAAATCGACCTTTCCCTTACGCAGCGCGTCGAGCGCTTTGCGGGGTTCTGGCAACAGTTGTTCCACGATCACCGGCTTTAGTTTGGTCGCGGCCTGACCGCTGGAAACCGGTTCGAAGCGAGCCTCTTGGTCGTTTTGGGATACCGCGCGATAGAGCATCAGCGGTTCGCCGCCGCTGGTCAGTCGCGACTGCAGCAGCGCCTGGGGTAGCACGAAGGGACGCCGCAGGTCGACGACGACGCGGTTTGGGTTGGCCTGTTGGATCCCCGCCATCAGACTTGCCCAAGCGGGCCGATAACCGGGACTCTGAGGGTCCGCCAGGCTCAACAGGTAGCTGGCCAGTGCAAAACCGGTCAGTCCCTGTGCCGCTGGGTTGGGCCGGATGTCGAAGAGCAATTGCCGACGATCTTCACTCTGCTCGACGGTACCGAAGGGACAGGCATACTGTCCGCCTTCCGGGCCGCGCGCAGTGAACTTGAGCATTGTCTCATACACGAGCGCCCCCGCGCGTCGAGCGGACCAGTCGTCGAGCCGTTCGGGGTCGAAGGTCAAAGCCGGCTGAGCGACGCCGACCATGATCAGCGGATATTGGCGGGCGATGTCCACGACCAGCGCGTGCCCGCCCTCGACGCGGGGCCAGATCTGGAGCATTTCGCGGCTGACTTGATGCGCCTCGCGAAAACGCTTCGCCGCCAAATGGGCCACCGCTTCGTCGCGTTTCTTGGCCGCCGCGGTCTGCAGTCGCTCCCGCCACGTACCGACGAACTTCAACGCGTCGCCGTAGTCTCGCTCCAAACGTTCCAGCAGCAAGCGAGCCACCTGGTAACTGCCCGTGTCGGTAGAGTCGCGGACCAATCGCTCGCCGACGCGTTCCAGCGCCAGCTTCGCCGTCTGCGACCCGCCCGGATGCTGATAGTCTTTGTTTTGCTGGTACAGCTCTTCCAGGATGGCAAACGCCTCCGCCACTCGCTGCTGCTTGAACAACACGCCCGCGTTGGCGTAGAGGTAGCCCTGCGACGATTCCGCCAGACCCTGCGTCTGCGGGTAGTACTTCAACAGGAACTGGTAGTAATCAAAAGCCTCGTCGAACTTTCGCAGCAACGCCGGCAACTTGTTCGTGGTGCTCAGCTCCACCGCTTGCGCCACAATCTTGTCCGTCTCGCGGAGCACCAGTTCCTCGAAGAACTCGATCCGCTCGATATTCTTCCAGGCCACGTCATATTCTTCTTTGGGTTTTTCGATGAGACGCACCCGGAGCTTGCCCACGCGTTTCTTGCTGTCCGGAAGCCGCCGGTTGGGCAAGTCCAAGGGCAACACCTTCAAGACCGCGTAGTCGTTGGCTTTATCCAACACGATCTGATCGAACGGATCCTGTTCGAAGAAGCGGACGGGGGGTTTCGCCTCGGTCGGGGGTTCTTCTTCCGCGGGCGGACCGGGTGGCTGGCCCGGCTTGTCGGCGGGCGGCGGCGCCGGCTTCTCTGCTTTCGAGGCCGGCGGCTGAGTCGGCGGTTGGATAGGAGCCTGCGCCGCTGCCGAGCCGGCGTTCACGGCGCAGACGATCAGCAGCAACGCCAGGCACAACCCACGCCTGGGCGGCGTCCGATACCGTGTTATCCAAACTGGGAACCTAGCCATGAAGTCCTAGAGCCAAGTTAAGCCCCCGCCGAGCTTGTCTCGGTGGAGCCCGTGATTTTGCACCAGCTACGCCCCACGGCCCACCGCTTCTTTCCCTGCCGACGCCCCCACCGCTTCGCGGCGGGGGCGACGGCAGGGAAGGAAGCCATTTTCTTGGGATCGTTCTAGTGCACAATCATCGCTCCACCGACGCAAGGTCGGCGGGGGCGGAAGTGCCTAATCTCCGGTGTAACACAGCAAAATCAATTCGGTTTTCCTTCCGGTGCCGTCAGCGCCGGGATCACGTGCAACGTACCGTCGCTGCCGGGCACCAGCAGACGGGTGGCGAACGGAACGGGGCTCGCACTGAGCGGCTCGCCGATATCCGTCTTGCCGGTTTCGCTGCCGTCGGCCAGCGCTATCCGCCAAACCATGCCACTCTGCGACGCCAGAATCAAATCGTGCTCCTGCAGTCGCGGTGGGCCGGCCAGCGGACCGTAGGCCAGCTCGATCGCCCAACGCTGCTTCGGACCCTTCGGACCCGCTTCGAAACACAGCAACTGCTGGCGATCCGTCGCCGCCAGGACCACGTCGCCGATGGCCTCCGGTCCCCATACGACGCGTCCTTCGATCGGGAAATCCTGGCCGGCCGATAAGTCTTTCACGGCGAAGACGACGATCTTATCCTGTTGCTGCCCGCGCACCACGCCCAACACGGCCTCGCCGCAGGCGGCCAGCGGTGACACGATTTCCACGTCCAATTGGTTCTGCGCGAGCTGTTCCAACTGCAGCGAGGCGCCTGGTTTGAGGCCAACTCGGAACAGTTGCTTTCGACTGTCCGCGATGACGAAGGCTTGACGCTCGGCACCGACCACGGCGGCACCACACCAAGTGACTTTGGACCCGGCTTCGATCGGCGACTGGAAAGGCAGCGATCTATTCTCGCCGGTCAGCGGATCGATCACGGCGAGTTGCCCGTTGTCCAACGGCACCAGCAAGCCGCCGACAAACGGCCGCACGGGTCCCGCGATCTGAGCCTCCCCGGCCGCGCGGATTTTGCGTGCATCCAAGCGACCTGCGTTGGCCGGCGCCTGGGGATTGAAGATCACCAGTTGCGACCGGTCCTGCCCGCTGACCAGCGCCCAGACACCACCGTCCAAGCCGATGGCTGTGGGAAAGGCGACGGTGCGGGCGGCTCCGACGGCTGCCGCAATAGGCTGGTCCAAACGGCCCGCCTGCAGGGCTTCCTGGGTGACCGCAATCTCGAACAACTCGGCCTGTGCCGAGACGGCATAGATTTGCTTCCGCGTCATGTCGCCGGTTACCAGCGTGAGCGGCGTAGCCAAGTCCGTTTCCCACAACAGCCGCCCGTCATCGACGTGCAGCGCGGCGACGGTATAGGCGGGCGAACGTTGCCGCCGACGGATGCTCAGAACCAAATCGCCCTGGACCTGGGACGGACCGACGAAGGTGTCCCGCTCGGCCTTGCTCCATTTCACCAGCAGCTTATTCTTCAGGGCCTGCAGTTCGTACTTGGTCAGCCGGTCGTTGCCCACCCAGAGCCGGCCGTTATCGAACACGGCATAACCCGTCTGGGGCGTCTTGAAGGAAGCCGGCACCGGCTCGACGACTTCCATCACCGGTTGCTCGGCGTTCCCGCTGTTAACTTCCAGGACGTGGATCTCGCCCAGGTCCGTGATCACGATCAGGCGGCCGCCGTGCACCAGCGGTGGCACGACCACGCGCCCGGACAGACGTAGCGGTGACTTCTTGATCGGCTTCAGCGCCAGACCCTTGGCATCGACCGCCAGGAGGTGCAGGTCGCAGTACGCCTCACCGCTGTTCTCGACCACAAACAGGTGGCCGAGAACCATGACCGGCGGCACGGTGATTGTGCCGGCCTTGTGGGCCAGGTAGTAGACCTCTTGGCAGGCGAGCGAGTCCTCGTCCAAGACATACAGGTTGGCATGATCCCCGACCTGATACAGGCGTTGTAACTTGCTGATGCCGGGCGGTGAGAGAATCCCTTGCGGCAAGGTGACTTGCTTGGCCGAACCACCCGTTTCCAGGTCCACCACCAGAATCCGGCCGGACCGCGTGGCCACCATCAGACGCGGGCCGTTTAGAACCGGGCTGAAGAACGGTTCGCCCACGGTCAATCGCCAGACCAGGGCTCCGGTCGCCGCTTTCAGCCGCAGCAGCTCGTGGTGCCGACCGTCCACGGCGATCAAGTCGCTGCCGGGTTGCCCGGCCACCGGCAGGGGCAAGGCCAGAGTCTCATGGCCGACGAATCGCCGCCACAGCAGGCGGCCCGTGGCGGCCTGCAGGCCGAACAACGACCCGCGGGCCAGATAGCAAGCCACCGCGTTTTCGTTTGTCGTCAGGCCGGCACCGTTACGGCTGGCCAAGGCGATCTGGTACTGCGATCCGCGCGGCCGATCTTCCGTCACCGCGGCGAGTGCGTGCTCCTCGACTTTGACCAGTTCTCGTTCCTTGGCGGTGATCGATTGGACAGCTTCCACGAGCGCCGGCCGCTGCTCAAGTTCCGGGTATTGCCGAATCAGGTTCCGGCGAGTTTCATAGGCCGCGATCGTCTGGCCGGCGGCCACGGCTTGCTGGATCTCCGTGACCGCCTGGTTCAGTCGCTGACCGCTTTGGATCGTGCGCCGGGCCTTGTCGAGATTCTCCTGGATCGTGCCGAGTTTCTTGTCGATCGTCTTGTGCAGTGTGGGTGGAATATAGTTCGGCGTGTTCACCAACTTCATCGCGTCTTCGGCGGCCTGGACGAGTTCCTGGGCCTTGGTCAGATCCGGCTGCTTCAGGGCCTGGTCGGACAGTCCTTCGGCGATGCTCGGCAGGATACCCGCCAGTTCTCCCTGGATGTCGGGAAAGGCCGTTTCGAGTTCGATTTGCGGCAGGAGCTCGCCCGCGAGTTTCAACGCCTCGCGTTTGTCGCCGGCGCCAGCGACGACCTGCCATAGCTTGGCCGTGGCGATTCTGACCCGCGCCGCGCTGGCGTTGGGATCGTTCGCGTACTGCAACAGAAACTGCTCATACTTGGCGACCGCTTGCACGTACGACTGGGACTTGTAGTCTTGCTCAGCGGCTTGAAACACCTGGCTGGCCGAGCCGCGACCGATCAAAAAGTAGAGCGCCACGATCGCCATCACCATCAGCAGCAAGACACCGCCACCGGCTAGCATCAGCGTCGAATCCCAAGGGCTTCCCTTGATCGTGATGGCCGCGGGCGTGGCGGCCGGTCGCGGCGGTTGCTGCAGAGCATCCGACGGCTGCTGCCCGCCGCCCAACGGGTCGTGCTCCGACAGCGACGCGAATCCGTCGTCGCCCAGCAGTTCCAGGCCGCCGAGTTCGGCCAAGGGCTGCAAGCCCGCTGGGCCGGGCGGCAGCTCGAAGCTCAGCGGCAACAGGCCGACGTCCGCAGTTGGCGTCCGTGGCGCAGGTTTCTCCACGCGTGGCCGTTTCGCGGCTGGCGTGGGCTCGACCGATTCGCGTATCACCACCTCTTCCGCAGGCGGTTCGTCGCCTTCCAGAGGGGCCAAGCCCAGGAACTCCTCGTCGTCCGAGTCATCCGGCACAACCGCCATGTCTTCCTCATCGGGCGGCGAGGAATTCGCGGGCACGGGTCTTGCCCCACCGCCTTTTTCGGCCTGGCTGGCCTGACTCAAGAGCCGCTGGGCTTGGTTCTTGGTCAGTAAGCCCCGCTGCACCAGCAGGCTGGCCGCGTCCTTGGCGCCCCTGGGCGTCTCGGCCACGGCACATTGCTTTCGCGCCGCAGTGACGTCGTGGGCGTCCAGCAAGCCGGACTGCTCGACCAAATCGAGAAACTGCTCAACCGTCATGAACACCTCGGCGAATCTTCAATGTAGTCATCACGCTCCGCCGTGATGACATGTCGTCACGGCGGAGCGTGACGACTACTATGCTTGCAACACTTGTTTCTTCGTCAGTCCCTAGAATTTCGGAATCGGTCGGTAACGGACTTCGATGACGTGAAATTCATAGCCGGCCCCTGCCTCCCGAACGCCAAACACGGTCTTGAGGACGGACCGGGGATCGTGGCCCTTGACCGCATGGCCTTCCAAGACCAGCAGCAGCCGTTCAATGTCCTTGGCAAAAAACTGTAGGAGCACCCGTCGCCGCGTGTTGATCCCGGCGCGTTCCAGCAGTTGCTTGTCGAATACCGCGATCGGGCTCCGTTCGTCACTCCAGGTCATGTACAACCGCTGTTCAGCGTCCGGCTTGCCCGTGCGGTGGTCCGGCTTGGGCTTTGACAGGTTGACCGCATAATCGACTTCGGAACTGCCACCGCCCATGGCCCCCAGTTCGATCTTGAAAAAGTCCAGTTGCTTGGCGTACAAGGCCAGACCGGTGGTCGAGAACCGCACCTCCCAGCGTTCCCAGGGGGGAACGATGTCGTCCCGGCCTTCGCCCAGCGGACCCGGCCGGCGGCTGTCGCCGACCCCTTTGTGCTTGCCGGCGCCCACGCCGTAGGAGTCACCCGTCGTGCTGGTCGCCTTGACGCCCGCCGCAAAAATGGAGTCACTGGGCGCCGAGTCCACGGCCACGGCGGTCTCGCTGACGATGGCATCCAAGGCCGACATCTGGTCGCTCATGGCTTGGGCGGAGTTATCGGGATTCGCATCCGAAGGCGCCTCGGACGGTTCGTCGATGTCGCCCGCCCCCACAAACGCATCGCGGCCGGTTCCCGCCTCGTGGTCGCCCCGGCCGGAATACTCCAGCAACTCGACCATTTCCACCGGTACCGGGACGGAGGTCGGCACCAGGATGATCCGTGTGGACAACCAGATCACAAACAGCACGAACACAATCGTGCCGACCAGGATCAACAGCGACATCATCAGGCTGGAGACCCGATCGTACGGGGTCACCTTCATGTCGGGCTTGATCAGTGCATCGCTCATGGGTCGCTGTTACTCCAGCGGCTCCCCATCCGGGCGGATGGATAGGTAGACGGTGTCGAAGTTGTAGAGCCTAGCGGTGATCGCCGTTGTTGTCAACGAAGCCCCGCCCCAAAGTCCCGGCCCGAAGTCTGTTGCGTGTCAGCCTTTGCTCCTCCAGCGGGAAACCCTTGCAGGCAGGCCACTGTTCTGCTATACCGCATTGGCTGGGAATTGGCACAGATCGTCCTTTTCACGATACGGGAAACACGAATGACGCAATCACGCCGTCAGTTTCTTAGCCACATGGCTAGTGGCGTGGCCGCCCTGGGATTGCCGTTGCTGACGACATCGGCCGCGGACGAAGCCACCCCCGCGCCAAACGCCTTGGCCATTGTGGATACGCATCAGCATCTGTGGGACTTGGTGCAGGTCAAACCGCCTTGGCTGAAGGGCGCTCCTGAGACGCTCCGGCAACGACACACGACGTCCGAGTACCTCGTAGCGACTCGTGGTTTGAACGTCAGCAAAGCCGTGTACATGGAAGTGGACGTAGCGCCGGAGGATCATATCGCCGAAGCCGAACATGTCATCGAGCTGTGCCGCAGCCAGCAGCATCCCACGGTCGCCGCCGTCATCGGCGGACGGCCGGCGGCGGACGAATTTGCAGCGTACGTCAACCGCTTCAAGGCCAGTCCCTTCGTCAAAGGCGTCCGCCAAGTCCTGCACGGCGGGACCAAGGCCGGGTTCTGCCTGGAACCCGCCTTCGTCCGCGGCATTCGTCTGTTGGGTGAAGTCGGGTGGAGTTTTGACATCTGCCTGCGGCCCGGCGACCTCGGCGACGGCGTGAAACTGGTTGACCTCTGTCCCGGCACGCGATTCATTGTCGACCATTGCGGCAATGCCGACGTGCAGGCCTTCGGCAAGGCGCGCGGCGACAAGGCCCCGTCTCACGAGCCTGACGTCTGGAGGCGAAACATGGAGCAGTTCGCCAAGCGGGCGAATGTGATCGGCAAGATTTCCGGCATCGTGGCCGGCGTTTCGCCGAACTGGACCGCGGACGATCTGTCCCCGATCGTCACCCACTGCCTGGACGTATTCGGACCGGACCGCGTCGTGTTCGGCGGCGATTGGCCGGTCTGTCTGCGGGGCGCCACGTACCGGCAGTGGGTGCTGGCCCTCCGCGAAATCGTCGCACCTCGACCCCTCGCCGAACAGCGTAAGCTCTGGCACGATAATGCCGTGCGATTCTATGGGTTGTGACCCGCCGCATGGCGCGAGTCGATGCCGTGCCCGTCGTACCTCAGCTGAATACGCGGCGTCGCGTCCACGTGGCCGCGTCTCTCCGAGACGCGAAACCCGGTCTCGGAGAGACCGTTCCACGTGAAGCGGGCGGATTGTTTCCGTCCGCTTGGCTTAAACAAAGGCTATTGCGCCCTGCCCTGGGTTGTCAGCTGTTCGAGGTCGTGGTGCGCGCCCTGCAGCAGTTTGTCGATTTGAGGTTCGCACTTGGCCAGTTCGACGGCGACCTGAGCGTGGTCGTCGACGACCGGGGCGATCACCGCTTCCGCGGCGCGGAGCGTCTGCTTGGCCCTGTCGATCGGTGGGTAGAGGGCCGTGTACTTCTTCAATTCCTCGCGCTGTGCGGCTTGGCACTTCTTCATGTCGTGGGCTGCACGGGTCTGCGCCGCGAGCAGCGTCATCCGCGCCTGGGCCAGGACCGCGCTCGCGTTCTGAACACTGACGGAGACGATCTGCTTGGTGCCATCAGGCATGTCGAGCTCCGCACTGGCACCCACGCTGACCCCGACCAGAATCTTGGAGCCAGACCGACTCGCGCTCACTTGGCCAAGCTTAGCGACGAGTCCCTGGACGCCGGCCAAGTACGCATTGGCCCGCGCGACCGCCAGCCGATTTTCCGCGCAAACACTGCTAGATAATTCGCGTTTTTGTCGCTCCCTCACCTGCTTCACCGCCACATCGACGGCTGACCGCGTCTCAGCCACCTTGGTGCGAAGCGGTTTGAGGACCTCGCGGCACTGCTGAGTCACCGGGTCCCCGGCCGGCCCGGCCGACTTCGGCTCGGCGCCGGTTACGAACTGGATGCCGCAGCTCCCCGCCAGAACGACCGACAGACAGGTGAATAGTTTCGAGATCATGACCTTAGTCCTCCAAGAGTGGCCTTCGAACGTATCCGATCAGGGCTAACCGGGGTGGCTGACTCCGGCCGGGTGATCGTTCCTACCAAGAACAATGCGGGCGCCTGACACGGATTCTCGAAAGATGCGTCAGTCTGCGACCGGCACCGGGGTACTCCCAAGGAAATACAGTCTCAGGTCGCGATCCCCTTTGGGTACAGTGAACAGTACATCGATCTCGAACTCCTGGCCGCGGCCGACATACGAGCCGGGGTAGGGGATCACCTTACCTTTGCCAGGACCCAATAGGTCGATCATGAAGGCCGACATCGTCCCGCCGCGGAGGGTGCCGCAGCCTTTGCAGACAAATTGGCACGGGAGTGTCCCGCTGTTGGTCTTGAGCGACAGAAACTTCTGTGAGGCCAAGCGACGCGGGCCAGTGATCTTGCTCCACTCGCCCTTGTCCATGTCGAAGAGCATGCTGAGCGCACCTGGCAGGCACTTGGGCGCGTAGACCGCGTCTGATGTCGAACTGATGTTCTCGACCTTGGCTTTCACCCGGACGATCTCGTGTCCTGGCTTGGGAGTGATGCGGATCTCGTTCAACACCGCCGCGGACTCGGAATAGGAAGTCAGGCGAGTTGCTGTCGCTCCGGAGATTTTCCAAACCGGTGGACAGCGTGTTCGCCCTTGCAGCGTCTCGTTCAGCAATTTCAAGATCTCAGGATATCGCTTCCCCAGGGTGACCAGCATTTCAGCAACGTCCTGCTCTTTGCCATCGCCCCTTACCGACTCTCGCACCTCCAGCGCGATTCCCGCCGCCCGTGCGTCGTCGGCCGCGATGGCTCGTTTGTAGTCGCGTTCGAGTAGGCGTTCCACGTGGGGACGTAGGATCTCGGTGGCATGTTTGAGCCAGGAACGCTGTTCCGTCGATAACGTGCCTTCCTTCGAATCCGGCGTCGCCAAGCTGCCGACAAAGGACAGGTACGCGCAGACGGGATCTTCGCGGTAGTTGGCGATAGCCGATTCCAGCGTCTTACTTCTCTTTTTCGGCCAACTCTCGCGCGACGGCGGCGAGGGCAGTTCCGGCGTCTTTTCGCTTTCCGCTTCCAGAACCGTCGGCGGGGGATTTTGGGCGGGCTTCGCTCGAGGCGCCGCGTCCGTCCCCGGCGGTTCGCCGGCGGGCGGCCAATTCCTGTTGTTCGCCTCTGGAGATCGGTGCCCGGCATGTGGCAAGGAGCCAGTCGTCGGCCGGAAAGGTGGGCTGCCAGTCGGTGGCGGAGGGTTGCCGAGCGGGCCCCAAGGCAGATACCCCACCGGTAAGCCGGCACCGGCAGGCGGTCTTGGCGGCGGTTCACGTCTCTGGATCGGCGACCTGTTAGGGCCGTTCGAGTTCGCCGGCTTCGCCGGCCGAGGAGGTTTTGGCGCCAAACCCTCGGTCTTGGGCTGGCTGGGGAGCGTTGAAGCAACTTGAGGCGCGGGGTCTCGCATGCTGACCAGCAGAAAGATGAGTCCGCTGGCTCCGGCCAGCACCGCCGGGCCAATGGAGATCCAGGCCGGCACCGCAGTTCGACGCAGCGGTCGCCGCGATCCCGGCCGGTTCGGGAGGGCCGCCCGCGAGACGGAGCTTCCATCCTTCCCGTTCGCAGACGCCGGGATCTGGACCGCGGCACGGCAGGCCGGGTGCGGGCAGACGACCTGCTTGCCGGCGAATTGCGGTTGAACCTTCAGCGGCTTGCGGCACGCCGGACACCGGACGTGAATCCACTGCGATTCGCCGAACGGTGCCCTTTGCTCAACGTCCGCCTTTCCCTGCGGGGCGACAGACGCGGAGGTCGGACTCTCCAGGCAGAGCACAACGCTGAAGCCGCCGTTGGGACACGGGTTCGTCCTGTGCATCAACGTCTTGCCTTCCTGCAGCGCATTCAGGAATGCCTTGGCAGCCGGAGTCCGGTCCTGCATCAAGGCCCCCATCAGAAAGTACGGGTCGGTACAGAGCCGCCGTACCATCGTTTCGTCTTTCACCCACAGCGTCAGTTCTTCCATTTTGAAGGTCATCGGTGTTACCCCCTTCGGCAGTCGGTGAGTTGTTCCTGCGGCGTCGTCTCTCTGGTCTGTGCAGCCAGCATCACTTCTCCCACCAAGAACAATGCTGGCGCCTGACACGAATTCTCGAAAGACGAGACGCGGCTCTCCGGGGGAGTTCCACCGAAGAAGCAGGGCCGAAAGATCAATGGCAGAAAAATTGAGGGAAAACGAGTGCACCAAGAAGATAGGATTTTTCTGCCAACAACATTTCTGCCAATACATCCCGCCAAGCGAGCTCTTTGTCAGCCCAGGGACGGGGTGAGGGACAGAAAAGCAGGTGCCGAAGTTGTTCTTCGGCCGTTCGTTGCGTCGAGTACCCGCAGAGGCGGGCGAGAGATGGCACGGGATGCGACGCACCCACCCGCGTGGCCCGCGGGAGCCTGCTGAGAAGAACAGCTCAGTTGTACAGCGCCGCTTAACGGCGGACTCGCCGAGTTTTCTCGCCCCGAAGGGGCGAAAACAAAGCAGCCCAGGGCAACGCCCTCCTCGTCAGACACGACTCTTCCGCCCCAACGGGGCATTAACAAATCAGCCCAGGGCAAAGCCAAGCGGCGACAGCCGCGGAGCGACGCCCTGGGTACGGTATCGATTCAACACGGTAGCCCTGTAAGGGCGAAACAAATTGTTAGTCCCACACGTATTGTTCGTCTTCAAACAAGATGTGGGATTGTGGCACGGTTGCGCTGCGCTGGTTTGTTTCGCCCCTTCAGGGCTGGCGTTCTTGATACTCCCCTAACCCAGGGCGGCGCTGCGCGGCTAACGCCGCTCCGCTCTGGGCTACTATGTGGCTGCCCCTATCGGGGCGAAAACATGTGCCACCCCAGGTCCCGTCCGGCAGCCGGGACCTACTTGGTGTCCTCAGTTGGCGCGGCCGTTTCCGCCGTCTTGGCCGACGGCAGTTGATTCGGCGTTTCTAGCGGGACGGAGGTGGCTTGTGGCTTCGCGGGAATTGGTTGGTGGCTGTTGTTGTTGACAGGCTGCTTGGGTTGCGATCCCGAGTCCGACCGGCGGGGGTCGAACAGGCGAGCTTTCTCGAAATCGTTCTTCCAGCCGAATTTCGCCGCGAATGCGGCGGGCGTATAGGTTTCCTGACGATAGTCATCGGTCAAGGCGACGTAGACCACTTGGTTGGCGAGACTGCCCACAGGGCGGTAGTGGCCGTCGGGACTAATTGCCAGCCTCCCAGGCGCGGCAACTCCGGTCACTGCGAGCGTATCGGTCAGCGTGCCGTCCGCGGCGTTGTAGAACTCTACGGCTCCCGGCAGACAAACGGCGATGTGCTTGCCATTGGCTGTCCAGCTCAAGCCAGGCCCAGCGTTCAGTTTCGCCGACGCCAGACGCTCGCCCTTGGCCGCGTCCCAAATGATTAGCGACGCACCCATGGTCGCCAAACGATCGCCGGTCGGCGACCACGCGACGTGAAGGATCTCGCCGGGCTCTGCTGTCAGTTCCTGGACACGTTCGCAAGTGGCCACATCCCAGATGCGAACCAGCTTGTCCGCGTACGTGGCAGCGATCTGCTTGCCGTCCGGCGACCACGTGGCCGATTTGCCTGACAGCTCCGCCGTCTGGATCGACCGGTCGACCTCCAGGGTTGTGGCGTCGTACACCGTCAGCGTCGCCGAGTTTCCGGCGTATGATTGGACCAGGAACCGCTTGCCGTCGGGTGCCCACGCGATGGCGCCTTTGGTTTCCGTGCTGGCGATTTCCCGGATCTCGCCATCCTTGATGGAAATCAATGCCACCGAAGCAGCGCAGGCGACCGCCATGTGGTCGGTGGTGGGGGACCAAGCCAGCGCTAATCCTGGGCTGTTAAGGACAAACGTGCGGACGTTGCGGCCGGTGCTCGGCTCCCAGAACTTGACGCTCATATCCTGGCCAGTGGAAGCCAAGTACTTCCCGTTGGGCGACCACGCCAGGGCCTCGATCTTCTTCTCATGCCCGAACAGGACCCGCAGTCCGGCCGGCAGAAACCCATTTTCTGCGGAGAAACCGGGCTTCTCTTCCGCCGCGTTTCCGCCCCACACTCGAATCGTCGCCGGATACTTCGCGCCGTCGTCCCCCGCAATCGCGATCAAGTCACCCGTCGCGCTACACGCGACCGCGGAGATCAAATCGCGGTGAGCGACGGGCAGCACTGTCCAGCTGCGGAGGCCGGCGATTGCTGCCGGCTGCGTGACCGATGATTGCGGGAACCACGGCGCGTCTATGCGCGTCAGGAAGAAATCCGACTCGACGCGGCACTGGGGCAGCTTGTCCATTAGCCCTTGCACGCCCTCGGGTGTCACGCGAGTCGCTTTCAGACTCAGAAACCGCAGGGCTGCCAATCCGTACAGGTGTGGCAATGCCGAGTCGGCGATCGGGTTCGCGTCAAGGATCAAGGTTTCCAACGTCTTCAGCCCAGCAAGGTCCTGAACGCCCCGGTTCGAGATCCGGGCGTTCTTCAAGTTGAGCAGCGTGATGGCCTTGAGGAATCTGACATCGTTGAGAACCCCGTCCCCCATGTTGGAGCCTTCAGCAGACAGCTCCAGCACATGGAAGGGCGGCTTCAGCTGTTGTCCGCGGACAGTCTGCGTTGCACCGTTCGGCCATCGAATCTTCGCGAATGCGTTGCCTCCAAAATAGGTTGCTATGTAGACCGCGTGGAGTTCCCTGCTGGGATCGAATTGCTCGCCAACATCGATATGACACGAGGAGAGTCGTGCCCTTAGCGCCGTAGCGCTCTCCGGTTTGATGTTTGTGTAGTCCAGATCGATCGTTGTTGCCTTCCGCAGCAGTGCTAGATCGTCAATACAGGCGTCGGTTATGTACGTCCCGCGCAAGCTTAGATGTTGAAGATTGGGGAGTCGGACGAAGATGTCAACGGCGCCGTCTCCAACTCGCGAGAAGGCCAAGGCAACATCCGATAGGTCCGTCAATGTACGAAGCGAATCGATACCCAGATCGCTGACTGTCGTGTTAGCCGCTTGCAGCGCGGCGATCCGTCCCAGTTTACCGATCGCGACGAGTCCCGCGTCCGATATTCGAGTGGCATTGACGTTTAGCTCTCGCAGATCCGTGAGGGTTTGGAACTGTCTGATTCCGGCATCGGAAACATCGGTGGCGCAGACATTCAACGTGCGCAGCGCCGCGAGGCGTCCCAGCGTTGCAGATCCCTCATCAGTTAGCTTGCTGAAACTCAGGTTCAGGGTCGCGAGTCGCCTGAGTCGCGCAAGTGGGGCCAACCCGCTACCCGCAACCGCGGTCCGGCTCAGGTCCAGAGTCTCCAGAGCTTCACAGCCCGCAAGATGAGACAGGCCGGCGTCCGTGACGCGCGTCGACGCCAGGTTCAGCTCCGTCAAGCCCCTTAAACCAGCGAGATGCTTCAGGCCCGCATCCCCGATGGCTGTCCCCGTCAACAGCAGCCTTCGCAGATTCTTCAGGCTGCCTACGTGCTTCAGCCCTGTGTCCGTGATCGGTTGCCCGGAGAGGTCGAGTCCTTCCAGATTCTTGAACCCGGGAAACGTGGCCAGCACTTGGTCGTTGATCGTCATGTTCGAAAAAGTGAGCGTCCGAACAGTTTCGTTCTTGGCAAGGTAAGCCCAGCCCGCGGGAGAGATCGGACAGGCAGACACCTGCAACTCCGTCAGCTTGTTGAAGCCGACGAGCCGTGCTGCGGCACGATCAATGATGCCGCGGTTGGCAAGCCTCAGCACCGTCAGGTTCGGCAGCCGCTGCAGGTAGGCCAGCTCTGCTGGCTGGAATCTTGCGTCCGGGCCGAGGGTGAGCGACTCGACGGAGAACGCTTTTTGGGGGAGATTCTCGGTTGTCGCGACTTCGCGTGTTTGTGCGCCGCTACGAATCGAGAGGTTGGTGCCGCGTTCCAGCAGCCACTTCGCCACCCAACGCTCTGCCTCCGTGGATTCCTTTGGCACGTCCTCCAATTTCATCGGCAGGTCGCGAACCAGGCGGAAGCCGTCCGCCGTGGTGAAGAGAGGGCCCGGGCGCAGGTCACGTTGCCCTAGCGCACTTGCCGCCGGTGCGAAGAAGGCGCCGCCTCGTGTCACAAAATACGGACCCGAGGTCGTGGACCGGGCCACACATAACCACTCGGCAACGTTGCCCATCATGTCGTGCAGGCCGAATGGATTCGGGGTTTTCTGGGCGACAGGATGTGCGTGATCCCGACGAAGTTCGGGAGGCGCAGCTTTGCCCTCACTTGCCCAGGAGTACTTGGCCAACTCGGCTACCGTGTCCACGAAGCCGAACTTCAGATTGCCTCCAGCACGACAAGCAAACTCCCATTCATCCTCGTAC
>JAPLNJ010000110.1 GCA_026692885.1 Planctomycetota bacterium
TTCACACTCAACCTCATCGATCCGCCGATGGGCAACAAGAACGTCACGCTGAACTGGAACGACACGCTGCTCCTGGCCCAGGCGACCTTCGACACCGTATTTGGTGTGGGCAACACCCTGCTCAGCGGTGGCCCGCTCAACGGCGGTGTCTTGGGCATCGAATTTATCGGAGCCTACGCGGACCGAAACATTGCCCAATTCACGCTGGGCGCCAACAACCTTACTCCGGCAGGCAACGTCCAGTTCTTTACGGTGTACGACGGGAATTCGGTATACAGCGTTCCCGTGCAAAACGGCACGGCTGTTTCGGTTCCCGTCGCGACGACGCAGAACGGCAATTTGGGCGTGTACGACGCCTTGACCTCGCTGCCCGGCGGCGCCATCAGTCCCGCCACGCCCGACATTGTCGTCACCGGTGGTGCGCTGCCCGCGTCGCCGATCTCGGTCACTTTCACGGGTGCTTTCACCGGTTTGGCTCAGAGCCTGCTGCTGGTCGACAACGGTTCCATGTTGGCCGGGACGACGGCCAGCGTGGCGATTACCGCCACGCCCGGAGCGGGAACCTTACCCGTGACGTCGATTCTTGCCAGTGCCGCCCTGAGTGGCAGCCGCGGTCTGGCGTTCTCGCCCTTGGATGTCAATCTCTGGCACCCGACGATGCGCCGGAATATCGACGCGGGCCACGGCATCAACACGGCGCCGGACAGCACCCGCACACCCGGTAATGCGGGCCACGATATCACGGCCGGCATGGACACGAAGAGTCAAAGCGAAGCCACGGGTGGCGTGAGTCTCTATTTCGGCGTCGAACAATCGCGCACCGGCAACGGCACCGGCGCGGGCAACACCAACAACAACTACTTCGCTTATCAATCGTACGGCGGCCAGTTGGGTGTCTTGAACACCGCTTGGCAAGACGACCTGACGTCGAACCCGAACATCCGCAACAACTTCAACGTGCCGGGCGGCGCGTTTGGGCGGCTGGTGACCAACTCCATCGACTTGTCCCAGTGGCGCGCAGCCGACCGGCCAACGTTCTACTTCACCTACTTCCTGGACGACGGTTCCCCGGCGGGTGGTGCCCCCCGAGGGAGCACGACCATGCGCGACAGCGCCCGGGTCTTCGCGTCCAGCGACCACGGGATCACCTGGACTCTGGTAGCCACCAACAACGCGGCCCTGGGCGCGGAACTACCCGCGTTCCTGGCGGACGACTCCACCTATAATGGCTCGCCCGTCCAGCAACTCTATCCCACGGCGAATTGGCGGCAGGCCCGCATCGACTTGTCCAATTGGGCGGGTCAGGCCGATGTCCGGTTCCGCTTCGATTTCTCGACGGCCGGCAAAATCGGCGAGGCCATCGATCCCACGGCGGCCGTACTGCCTAGCGAGAAGTACGGGCAGTTCTCGGCCGAGCTCAGCGATAATTCATTAGCCGCAGCTGAGCGTGGCCAGAACAATGCCCACGAAGGGTTCTATATTGACGACCTGATCGTCGGTTTCGCCGAGCGCGGCGAATTGGTCACGGCCGCGACCGTCACCCCGCCGGACACGACCGGGTTCAGCGACATGTACTCAGCTAATTTTGCGAAAAAACGAGCCGAAATCAATAATCTGGGCGCTACTGCGCCCTCGATTATCACCAGCGGCGGATACCAGTTCGAGATTCGTCGCGGTACCGAATACGCTGCGCCGCCCAGCAAAACGAGCCCGGCTCTGGTTATCTACCAGACCTTCGACACCAGCGATCGGCTCGTCTCCGGCCAGTCATCGCAAGTCACGCCGGCGCTGGAGAACTTCGACCTGTCGCCCGACGACGACCCCTTCAACATGAGCTTGTTCGTCAACGGCACGGGAAGTGTCGCGAACTGGTCGAAGTCCAATACGCATGCGCAGTCGTTACCCAGCAGTTTCAAGTCGGCCACGGTCGGCGCTGTCGGCACGTACTCCAGCACGATGTTGGCCGATTTTGATACTGGTTACGGCACCATCAGCTTCAATGTGATGGTCGACGCCGCGTTGCCGACCCCGCATCCTCCGATCCCCAATGTTCCCTCGGAAGACAACGCCTTCCAGTTCTTTATCGACGGCGTCCAGCAGAAGATTGTGGTCGCGGGCGTCACACTGCCGTTCCAGCAGCTGCCAGGCACCGGCACCATGACGCCGGCCTTTGCGCCGGTCTCGTTCCCGATCACGGCCGGGACGCACACCCTGGAATGGCGGTACTACAAGGGCAACTCGACAATCTGGCAGACCGACGCGGCCTACATCGACGACCTGGTGATTCCGCTGCCCCCGACCGCTTCGCGACTAGGGGACCAGAACGTGCCGCGCGAGCAAGGCATGGTGGTGATCGAAGGGAACTTCGTCCGCGACGTCTTGAACACCGGCATTATCGTGGAAGCGGGTGCTCGCGACGAAAGCAACAATTTCCCCTATGTCGGTCCGGTGCGTGTGACTCCGGTGCTCAATAATGCCCGCTTGGTGACCAGTACGCTGATCGTCAACAACGTGGTGACCAACTTCAATCTTGTGGGCATTCGCGTGTCAGGCGACGCCAACCCGGCGAACCAGCCGGTCGCCGCGGTGCCGATGACCAAGATCATCAACAACACGATTGTGGGCGGTTCCGCGAGCTTCGTGAGTTTTGTGGACTTCAGTTCGATCCCGGGCGGCGCGCCTGTGGAAGGGCTGCCGATTACCACTCAGTTCGCCGCGGGCAACGGGGTGTCATTCCTGATGTCGGACGGCAGCCTTCCGTTGCTGTGCCAAGTGGGTGACCAGATCTGGGGAAGCAACAAGACTCCCAGTATGTTTGCCTTCGGCATGAGCCCCGCCAATGACTCATTGCGTTCGGGGCAGCCGAACATCGGGCAGTTCTTCCTGACCGACAACACGCCCGGCGGCAGCCTAGCCGCGAACAACCCGGCGCTGGTGATCACGTACACCCAGCCGACGGCGGCCGCCGAGGCGCTAATCCTCGATATTGACGGGGGCGAAGCCTGGACGATCAGCGCGTACGCCGCAGGTAGCGTCGTCCCGCTCCTCCCCCCCATCGTGCTGAACGCTGGATCTGTAGGCGCGGGGAGCGGCAAAGCCGCGCCGTGGAGATTCAACCGTGCGGTGGCGGATATCTCCAAGATCACGGTCCAGTACACCGGCGCGAAGGCGCTCACCGGCGTGGGTCTGGGCTTTGCCAACTTCTATGCCTACGGCGGCAAGGGGATCGGGATCGACATTACCGGTAACGCCAGTCCCACGGTGGTGAACAATATTGTGGCGAACACGGATACGGGCATCGTGATTGATGCCTCGTCGGCCGGTCTGCCCTCACCGCCGGATGTGACCACCACGCTGTTCCAGAACAACCGGATCGACGGCAACAACAATGGCAACACGAAGTTCGTCGGGACCAACGCGATTCAGGCCCTCGCCGAGGCTCCGCTATTTGTCAGCGCGGGCAAAGGCAACTACTATCTGGCGGCCAGCCAGACCGATAATCCGAACCAGGCCATCGACAGCTCGCTGAACACGCGGGTGGCGCGGACGTTGTACACCGGCGTGACCAATGCGTTGGGCATCCCGCAGCAGGACATGTTCGCCCCGACCATCGATCGCTTCGGGCAACTGCGACTGGACGATCCTGACACGCCGAACGCGAGCGGTCTGGGAGCGAACATCTTCATCGATCGTGGGGCCGTCGAACGGGCTGACTTCCAAGGACCGGTGGTGCAGATGGTCACCCCCGTGAATAACGACCCCGCGGGCGTCGACAAAGATCCGGGCGCGACGAGCATCCACTTCGATCCGGCCGCCGGATCGCCGCCCGTGACGCAGTTCTCCATCCGTTTCACGGACGTGGGGATCGGCGTCGACGACACGCTGGCGAACATCAGTTCCGAGTACACGTTGCAGCAGGATGGTGTGCTGCTGATCGCCGGTACGGATTATGTGTTCTCGTACAACGCCAACACCAAGCAAGTGAACTTCACGTCGGTCTCCACGTTCCCGCTGGACCACGTGTATACCATTGCGATCGACAATTCGGCCGCCAGTGGCATCGCGGACTTGGCGGGGAATCCCTTGTCGCCCAATCGGTCGGACGGGAGCACGCAATTCACGATCTTGCTGGGCGGCCACAATGTGGACTACGGCGACGCCCCGGACAGTTACGGCACGACGCTGGCGAACGATGGGGCACGGCACGTGCTGTTGCCCGGTAACCCCCTGTACTCGCTGTACCTGGGCGCGGGGGTGGACGCTGATCCCGACGGCCGGCCGAACGCGACCGCCACGGGGGACGACGCCGACTACTACGTCACGGCGGGGACTTCCGGCTTGACGGTCGTGCCGAAGTCGCCGTTTGTACTGCAGACGCCGGCGGCCAGTGGCCTGCTGGGCACGGAGACCTTCACGATCACGGATAACCTGAACATCTCGGTGACGCTGACCTGCAAGCAGGATTTTGCCTCGGGCGGTACGAACGAGATCGTCTACTACACGGGCGATTCGGCCGACGACGTGGCGCGGCGCATCGTCGCGGGCATCGCCAACGTTACGGGACTGACCGGCATCACCGCAGTCGACCTGAACGGCGGCGGCGTGCAGATCAACGGCGCCAAGAGTGTCACCGCGTTGCCGGGTGCGACGCTGCAGTTGGCCAACCGCTTGCCGGCGGGTCTGTTGATCCCGGCGGCCTACGCCAGCCCATCCCTTGACGGTAAGACGTTTACCGTGGCCGACGGGGTCAACGCGCCGGTGATGTTCGAGTTCGACAACAACCACAGCACGCTGAAGACCACCACGGCAATCGAGTACAACGCGGCCGACTCGAACTACACGCTGGCGGGCAAGATGGCGGCCGCAATTGCCGGCGCCCTGTCGAATCTGACCGCGGTCGTGACGACGGTGGACTTGCCCAACCAGATCTACCAGGTCGACCTGACATCGAAGCCGCTGGCCGGCACCACGAACGTGCGGGACGATGAAGACGGCGTAGTGTTTGGCGGGGCCTTCAATCCCGATGTGAACAACCAGACGCTGATCACCGTAACCGCTTCGGCCGCCGGCTTCCTGGACGCCTGGATGGATTTCAATCGGGACGGTCTGTTTAGCCCTACCGAGCAAATCTTCACCAGCAAGCCCGTGGTGGCCGGTGCGAACGCCCTGCAAACGACGACGCCCAACAATGCCTTACTGGGCACCACCTACGCCCGGTTCCGCCTCAGCACGACCGGTGGCCTCGGTCCCACGGGGCAGGCGATCGGCGGGGAAGTCGAAGACTATGCCGTCCAGGTGGTGAACACGATCGCGCCTACCAACCATCCTCCGCAGATCGACCTCACGACCGTGACCACGACGCCCGCCGGCTTGACGATTCTGGAAGATTCGACGGTCGGGCTGACGTTCAGCAACATCGTGGTCAGCGATATCGACGACCGCGATGATCCGCGGGACATCGAGCTGCAAGTCACCGTGGCCGTCCAGCACGGATTCTTGACGTTGGCCACCACGAATGGGTTGACACTCTCGGCCGATGAGAACGGTGACGGGGTGCCAGATCTCGACGTCAACGGCGATGGCTTGATCAACGCCGCCGATATCGTGGATGGCACCTCCGACCGGGCCATCGTGATGACGGGCACCATTGCCGCGTTGAACGCCGCCTTGCAGGGACTCCACTACCAGAGCGTGCCGGATTACAACACGTTCGTCGACCCCCAGAAGGCCCCCGAGTTGTTGTCCATTCACGTCAACGATCTGGGTAACACGGACAAGGACACCGGGATTCCCGGACCGAGGAATGTCAAGGCCATGTTTGCCTCGGCCACGCTCAGCATTACCGTCCAACCCAAGAATGATCGCCCGGTCATTACCGTACCGTCCGGACTGGTGCGGACGGTCGCCGAGGACTTGGCGACCGGCCTGTTGGTGGTCGACGGGCTGGGGAATGGCATCCGCGTGGACGATCCGGACGCGCTCTACGACCCGCGCGCCATCGAACTCCAGGTGACTTTGGATGTCCTGCACGGTGGCCTGCGGTTGGGCGACACGACCGGACTGACCTTGGCAACCCCACCGGTGCCGGCGCTGCAGTTGCCGACCGACACGGCGGAACCGCGGGTGAGCGGCACCTTCCAGAAACTGGAGTACCGCGGCACGATTGCGGCACTGAACGCGGCCTTGAAGACCTTGCGCTACTACGGGGATGCCGATTTCAACACCAGCACGCTGTCCGAACGCCTGATCGTGCACGTCAATGATTTGGGGTACACCGACGTGGCGACTCCGATCGGTTCTGAAGGGGCGGCGGTCGGGACGAGGCTGATGGCCGACCAGACGATTGTGCTGACGGTGAGCCCGACCAACGACGCGCCGGTGATCACCTTGCCGACCAATCCGCCGTCGACCTTGAATGAGGATCAAGTGGGCGGGCTGTTGCTGACGAATGGGTCCGGTTTGGGCCTCCAGGTTAGCGACGTGGACAGCATCAACAATCCGGCGATCATCCAGCTGCAGGTGACGGTGGGAGTGCTGCATGGAGGACTGCAGTTGGGTACGGCAGCGAATCTGACCTACGACCAGCTGGTGCCCGTTCTGAGTCCGCCGGGCGACGCGGTGGCACCCTCGGTGCCGCCCTTGGCGCCGGGGACCTATTATCAGCAGTTGGTTTTCCACGGCACGATTGTGGACCTGAATACGGCGCTGAAGACGTTGCGGTACTTTGGCGACGCGGATTACAACAGTCTTCGCGGGAATGAAGTGTTGCAGGTGTCCGTCAACGATCTGGGGAACACGGGCGGGACGGCTCTGACCACCACCGCCGCGTGGCCCCTGACCATCAACGCCGTGAACGATCCGCCCGTGCTCGTCCTGCCGGCTGGCCAGGCGCTGGACGAGGACAGTTCGCTCGTCTTCTCTGCGGCTACGACCAACGCGCTGACCGTCTCCGACGTCGATCTGGACGTGCTCGAAACGCCGGCGGGCCAACTGCGCGTCCGACTGTCCGTCAGCCACGGCACGTTCACCCTGCCCGACTCCGTGGGGCTCACGTTTTCTCTGGTGGATCAGAATGGGGACGGCATCAGCGACTTCGCCATCCCCGACAATATCCCGTTGGTGCAGCTCGAAATGTCCGGGCGGCCGATCGACATCAACGCCGCCTTGGATGGCATGCTTTACCATGGGAATCTGAACTTCAACGGCACGGAGCAAATGATCGTCACCGCCAGCGACCTGGGCAACACCGGGATAGGCGGAGCGAAGACCGTCAACGGGACTTTGACAATCACGGTCCGGCCGGTCAACGACCCCCCCGTGGTCACCATTCCGGCCGTGCTCTTCACCGGCACCGAGGATACGAACCTGGCAATCTATGTCGCCACCAATGGCCTGCCGAACCGAGGCATTGTTGTCGGCGACCCGAACGATGGACCCGATGCGGCGGTGATTCTGGAAGTGACGCTGCAGGCCATCCATGGCACGCTGACCGTCAATACCACGGTGTCAAGCGGCATTGCGATCGCCAGCGGCAATGGGACGGGGACGGTGACGCTGAGCGGGACCGCGTCCCGGCTGAATGCGACGCTGGCGTCTCCGACCGGCGTTATCTATCGGGGCAACCAGGACTACAACAACTACAGCCTGGACCACGATCCCAACCCCAACGAGAACATCATTGTCACGGTGAACGACAGGGCGAATGGGGGCACCGGCGGCGCACTGCACACCAGTGCCACGATGACCATTTCGGTCACACCGGTCAATGACCCACCGCGGATCCTGTCGCCCGGACCCCTGGTGCTGAACGAAGAGGCCGCGAACGTCTTTATCCCGCTGATCGTCCAGGACGTGGACGCCGACGAAAATCCCATCTTTCCCGTGGGCAATCCGACTCCCGTCACGTTGCTGTTGACGATGACCGATACCGCGGGCAATCGGTTGACGGGGCAGCACTTGAGGGTCGACAATAGCGTAGTCGGCGGTACCGTGCTGGGCAACGACACGGAGCAGGTCACGATTCACGGTTCGCCCGCAGCCATCACTGACGCGCTGGGGACGAATGGCCTGCATTACCTGCCGGCGGCGAACTTCAACGGCCGGCTGCAATTGGTGGCCGTGGTGAACGATCACGGCAACACCGGCGGCACGACGGACTTGACGTACACGGTGACCATCCCGATCACCGTCAACGCGGTGAACGATTCACCGGTCGCGGGGAACGATTCCTTCACGACCGCCGAAGATGTCCGGCTGACGGTGGCGGCGACCACGTTGCTGAGCAATGACATTCCGGGTCCGCCCGACGAGATACTGGCTGGTCAGGTGGTCCGCATCGTTCCCTCGGGCTTCGGCCAACCGGGACACGGGATGATCACGTACGACGGGACGAACATCGTCTATCAGCCGCAGGCCAATTTCAACGGCCTCGACACTTTCACCTACATGATCGATGACGGCGATCCGGCCTCGATCGGAGTCGGCACCGTCACGGTGACGGTCACCCCGGTGAACGATCCACCGGTGGCGGTGAACGACTCCGTCACCACGGCCGAGGATACGGTGCTGACGGTGGCGGTCAGCACCCTGACCGCCAATGACAGCCCCGGTCCTGCCAACGAGGGTGGACTGGGACAGGGACTGCGGATCGCGGCCGGTGGTGTGGGGATTCCGCAACACGGCACCGTGTCCTGCGACGGCGTCAACGTCGTCTACACGCCGCAGGCGGATTACTTCGGCACCGATACATTCACGTACACGCTCAGCGACGATGGGGTCCCGTCCCTTACGGCGACCGGCACCGTCACGGTCACGGTGACCGCAGTCAACGACCCGCCCGTGGCGGGAAATGACTCGCTGACCACTGCGGAAGGTATCGCCGTGACGGTCCCCGTGGCGGCGTTGCTCTTCAATGACCGGGCCGGGCCGAGCAATGAGTCCGGCCAGACAGTGCGCATCGTGGCCATGCAGTTCGTATCCGCGTACGGTAGTGTGACTTATAACAGTACGCAAGTGACTTACACGCCCAATGCTAACTTCCACGGCGTCGACCAATTCACCTACACGATCGACGATGGGGATCTGCTCTCCACGGCTCTCGGCACCGTGACCGTAACGGTTGTGGGCGTCAACAAACCGCCCACAGCGTCCGACGATAGCGTCAGTACGAACGAGGACACGGCCGTGACGGTGGCGGTGACCACGCTGTTGAGCAACGACAGTCCGGGGCCGGTCAACGACGTCCCGTCCGGCCAGACAGTCCAGTTCCTTCCCACTCTGCTCGGGACGCCTCTCCACGGGACTCTGGTGTACGATGGGGGGGCGAACAAGGTGATCTATACGCCGCAGGCTGACTTCAACGGTACCGACAAGTTCACCTACGCGATCAACGACGGCGATCCGGCGTTCACGGCCGTGGGTACGGTGACGATCACCGTGGTGGCGGTGAACGATCCGCCCGTGGCGGTGGGCGATGCGGTGACCACTGCGGAAGACACGGCCGTCACGGTGCCGATCGCCACGCTGTTGAGCAACGACAGTCCGGGGCCGGCCAATGAGTCCAGTCAGACGCTACGGATTGTCGCCAACGGTTTCGGGCTTCCCGCCCACGGGACCGTAGCGTACGACCCAGCCAACCAGCAGGTGCGGTACACGCCCGAGCAGGACTTCAACGGCACGGACAAGTTCACCTACAAAATCGACGACGGAGATCCGGCCAGTTTTGCGTTCGGCACCGTGACGGTCACCGTGACGCCGGTGAACGATCCGCCGAGCGCTGGCAACGATTTCCTGACCACCGCCGAGGACACCCCGTTGTCGATGACGGCCAGCCTGCTGAGCAATGACAGTCCTGGTCCGGTGAACGAGGCCAGTCAGGTTCTGCGGATCGTGGCCGGTGGGTTCAGCACCCCCTCTCATGGGACAGTGACGTTCAACGCTGGACAGGTCGTGTATACGCCGTCGCCGAACTTCCACGCTATCGACAGTTTCACCTACACGATCAGCGACGACGGCGTCCCCGCTTTGACGGCGGTCGGCACCGTGACGATCACGGTCACAGCGGTGAATGATCCGCCCACGGCTGGCAGCGATGCGATCTCGACGGCGAAAGACACGGCGGTGACGATGACGGTGGCCACGTTGCTGAGCAACGACATTCCGGGTCCGCCCGATGAGGTCCAGGCCGGTCAGGCCGTGCGTTTGGTGCCGAATCAGTTCGGTCCAGCCCTGCATGGGACCGTCGCTTTCGACGCCTTGAGCCAGACTGTGGTCTATACGCCCCAGTCGGGCTTCTTAGGCACCGACAGTTTCACCTACATGATCGACGACGGCAACCTCGCCTCGACGGCGGTCGGCACTGTGAACGTGACCGTGACCGCCGTCGCCAGCGCGGTGCCTTGGCAGAACCCCGTGAATCGTTTCGACGCCAACGGGGATGGCCAGGTCACGCCGCTGGATGTCTTGAGCGTGATCAACCTGATCAACACGTTCGGATCGGGACCGATCTCCGGCACCAGGCTGGGGCTCGCCTACCCGGATGTGTTCGGGGACAACGAAGTGACGGCCAGTGACGTGCTGGCCCTGATCACCCAGCTCAACGCCCTCTCGGCAGGCGGCAGCGCAGGGGAAGGCGAAGCCTCAATGCTTGGGGTGTCTGCCGGACCTTCGGCTGCGGTTTCGCCAGCTGCCACATTCGCAGCTGGAGCAGCAGGTTACGTCACGATTCCAGGTGTTGCTCCGGCCGGTGGTCCAATCCTCGCCCAGCTCGTGGACCGCGACGTGATGACAGCCATTCCAGTGCTCAAGCACCAGCCTTCGCCGCTCTTGGCCGAGCGTTGGGACAGTGGGGTGGCAACGGTGCCTGGGACTCAGCAGGCAGCCGCCTCGCCTTCGATCTACGAGGCTTCGGCGATCGACGGGTGGGGGCTGGAAGATGCGTTGGCTGACATCGCCGGAGACCTCGATTCGGCGGCGCGAGAAGAAGCGACGGACAGCCTGTTTGCGTCCCTGGGAGCCTAGTGCGTCGTCAAGACTTGAGTTTAGGGTTATGAGCGGCAAGGCGCTAGCCGCCGCTGGTGTTCGGAACCGGTGGCTAGCGCCTTGCCGCTCACCCATCGCGTCCCCAACTCGGGGCGAAAACCTGTGGATCACGATCAGGGCATTGTCCCGAACTCTCAGGTGCGCCCCTGCGGGGCAGGAAGCCAAACAGACTCTCGCCCTTGCCACCATGCCAATTTCCCATGTCAACCCCAACTTTGGGCCTTGATCATAAGGTTGCGCAAAACGCTAGCAGGGTGGCTGGTGGCTGAGCCTAGGCGAAGCCCCAGCAACAGTGGACTGGGGCTTCGCTTAGGCTCAGCCACCAGCCACCCGGATTACTGCCAGCACCGACAGCCGTGCGCAAGGTTACGATCAAGGCCCCAACTTTGCCTCGCCGTCCCAACCAGATCGCCCACTCTGCCATGCTTCACGCGGAAGTAACGAACTAGAAGCGGCACGCGTGTGTCCGGGTTGACATGACGTTTCGGCGCAGTTAAACCTTTTGTTCATCGTGGCTTGCGCTGTCCTGTAGCGAAAGCCAGGTCGAGCCATTTGGCAGCCGAAGCCGGCACAAGGAACTTGACTGATCTCAGTTGCGTCTAACAACCGTCAAATCCGGCAGGCGGTGCACGGGGTTGGGGCGGAGTGCCTCTCAGGCATCATCCGTCTAAGCGGCAAAGGCAGGAGACACCAATAAGCTCATCTGATCCCACCCTCCGTAAGCTGTCTAACTTTCGCGGGTTCTTCCAGCCGAAGCAGGGAAGGTGGTGCAGAATCGGTGGCAGCCAGTGGTTGGGACCCCGAAAACAAGAAGTGTCGCAGGAATGGTAGTCACGCTCCGAGGTTATGAACGAATCAAATCGGCCACGATGCTTGCACAAGGTGTAGGGTGGGCTGTGCCCACCAAGCACAAGCAGTTGTGGTGGGCACAGCCCAGCCCACGATTCTTTCACAGCCTCTCCGCCGTGACGACATGTCATCACGGCGGAGCGTGATGACCACATTGAGCGAGTGAGCGTCATCACGGCGGAGCGTGATGACCACATTAAGCGAGTGAGCGTCATCACGGCGGAGCGTGATGACCACATTGAGCGAGTGAGCGGCGTGTTGGCCGGCTGGTTCGCGTGCTGTTGAACACCGTGGGGTCCTGTGGTGCAGCACGAGAGAACAACAGTTCTAGCACACGATTCAGAAGCGTAGTCATTTTCCTTTAGTCAGGGGGCGGTTCATGGCCATCCGTACGAAAGCACGCAACAAGAACAAGAGTCAAGGCCAGGCATCCGGCCGCCGTAAGTCCCGGCACATGTTCCTGGAGCAGCTTGAGCAGCGTTGCTTAATGAGTACAACCCCAACTGGATTTGGGATAGGCAGCAATCCAGACCCTGCGGGGCAGTACGGCGATCGTGTCACCTATCTTCCGCCACAGCAGGACTTAGTGAACTACGGGGGATTCGTGAGCGCGGCCCGCACGGGGACACCGCTCGAAGTCGCCGTCGGCGTATTGCATGAACAGACGCGTTCGCTGGGCTTGACCGCCGCCGATCTGGACCACTACATCGTCACCGATCAGTACAGCAGCCCGGACACCGGCATCACGCAGATTTATTTGCATCAACTCCACAACGGCTTGGAGGTGATCAATGCGGATGTCAACGTGAACGTCATGCCCGACGGCCGGGTATTGAGTGTGGGCAGCAGTTTCGTTGCCGGTCTACGGGACGCGACTTCCCCGGTCAGTTTCCAGCCGTCCTTGAGCGCGGTGCAGGCGTTCCAGTCCTTGGGCAGCGATCTCGGCTGGACCTTTCCGTCCACGCCGTCCGTCGTCAGTCGGCAGGGGGACCTGCAGCAGTCGACCGTGTTAGCTGCGGGCGGCATCTCCGCCGAGAACGTGACCGCGCACTTGGTCTATGCGCCGACTGCGGTGGGGGTGGACCTAGCCTGGCAGATCAACGTGCAGATGGTGGATGCGGCTCACTGGCAAAACGGGCAGGCGCACTGGTATGACGCAACGGTCAGCGCCGTCGGCGGCCAGGTGCTGAATCTCTCGGACTGGGTGGACAACGCCTCCTACAATGTGTTTCCCTTACCGACCGAGAACCCGAATGATGCCGGGGGCTCGCGTACCATCACGGTCAATCCGCAGGATGCGCTGGCCTCGCCGTACGGGTGGCACGACACCAACGGCGTTCCGGGGTCGGAATACACCGATACCCGCGGCAATAACGTGTCGGCCCAAGTGGATTGGCAGGCCATCGGCGACGAAACGCCGGCGACGCGGCCGAACGGCGGAGTCAACCTGAATTTCAACGATCCTCTGGATTTAACGCAACAGCCATCCCAATATGCGTTAGCCGCGACCGACAACTTGTTCTACTGGAACAATATCCTACACGATGTGCACTATCGGTACGGATTCACCGAAGCGGCGGGGAACTTCCAGAACAACAACTACGGGCGTGGGGGCAGCGGTGCCGACCGCGTAATCGCGGGCACCCAATTCGGTGCTAATGTCGGACTCGTGGACAACGCCTTTATGGCCACTCCGCCGGACGGCCAGCAACCCCTGATTGCCATGTTCCAGTGGGACCTGACCAACCCGTGGCGCGACGGCGATCTCGAGAGTACGATTTTCGTGCACGAGTTTGGCCACGGCGTCTCGAACCGGCTGACCGGGGGGCCGGCCAATGCCAACGCCTTGAATGCTTTGCAGAGTGGAGGCATGGGCGAGGGCTGGAGCGATTTCTACAGTTTGATGTTTACGCAGAAGCCGACGGATGGCAAGCTGGACGCCTACCCCGTGGGGACTTACGTGCTGGGCGAGCCGACGAACGGTTCGGGCATCCGCCGCTATCCGTACAGCTTCGACATGAGCATCGATCCGCTCACGTTGGGCAACTACAACGGCGGTTTTCCGAACAACGAGGTGCATAATGCGGGCGAGCTCTGGGCCTCGGTGCTGTGGGATATCAACTGGCTGTTGATCGACCGGCACGGCTACAGTTCCGACCTGTACAACGGCAACGCCGGCAACAACCTGGCGCTGCAGTTGATCATGGACGGGATGAAACTTCAGCCGGCCAATCCGTCGTTTCTGGACGCTCGGGACGCGATCCTGGCAGCCGATGTCGCGCTGACCGGCGGTTACAACCAGTACGACCTGTGGACCGCCTTCGCACGCCGCGGGTGGGGCCTCAGTGCCAGCACCCCCGGCGCCAATTCGGGCGTGGTCGTCGAAGCGTTCGACATGCCGAACATCAGCCCGCCCCCGCCGCCGGTCCCGCCGAAGCCGACGCCCCCGGCGCGGGAAGTGCTGGCGGTTGGGCCGCAATTGATCGCCGCCCGTCCGAACGACGGCGCATTGTTGTTGCACGGCGAGAACTCGACCCCGTTGATTGTGGCTCCCAGCGAGTTGCAGTTGCTGTTCCGCGGCGATGCGAATATCGACGGTAGCCAGACCAATCTGACCCAAGGCATTCGCCTCACGCGTCAGGGTACGGACGGACAGTTCGACTTTGCCTCGGCCAAGACCGATTTCGGTACGGCGGGGGCCGTGGTGGTGAAGTTCGAAGCGGTGCAGTTGGGTCAAACCGAAGATGGCATCACGGTCACGTTTACCAAGAGCGACCACGGCAACAACGACCGCGCGCCCACCGTATCCGTGCTCGGCAAGTTGGTCCAGGTCGACCTCAATGCGCAGACCAATGCGGAGACGACGGCCACCGAATTGCTGGCGACCCTCGCTGCGGATCCCGCCGCGAGCCGACTGATCCATGCGACGGTTACGGGCAACACCGCGTTGCCGCTGACGGTCTATGTCGCCCAGCCAGCCAGTCTGCGCTCGGATTTCAATACCGGCACCAACCCGCCCGCGGCGGGCCAAGCCACGCTGGAATTCACAGCGGTCACGGCGGGGGCAGCCGGTAACGCCATCCAGTTGGTGGTGACCGAGAGCGACCATGCGAACGACAGCATGGCACCGACCATCAGCGTCGGCGGGACCAATATTTATGTCGACCTGAACACCCAGACCGGCTACCACACCCTGGCTTATCAGTTGGTCACGGCGCTCAACGAGCATCCCTACGCGGGGATGTTGGTCCGAGCTCAAATCGTGACGGGCAGCCTGGTAGCGGACCTAGCGGCCCCGACGATCAACTACCTGCCGCTGCAACTGGCGGGCGGGCGGAACGGCCTGGCGCCGATCCAACTGGCGGGAGCCGGCGTGGCCGAGGCGACCGAGAGTTTCAAGGTGCCGAACCTCGAGGTCTTGTTCCGCGCCGTGACCCCCGGGCCAACCGGCAATGACATCCAGATTACGGTCCTGGCGGCCAATCTGGGGCTCAACAAGGCCCCGACTGTGTCCGTCGCCGGACACAAGATCACGGTCACCCTGAACAGCAACACCCAGACGCCGCGGCTGACGGCTCGATATCTCGTGGATGCGATTAACGCTGCGCCGGCCGCAGCCGCCTTGGTTCAAGCCTCGATTCCGCTGGGCGATCCCGCCGCGTCGCTGGCCCTCGCGACGCCGGCCCTGGTGAAACTGGCCGGCGCCGACGAGGTCATCACGCCGGGCTACGTGGGCCTGGGCCAGACGAGCAGTGAGCTCTTGGTGCGATTTGCCGAGACCCTGCCGGACGACGTCTACCGGCTGGAGGTCTTCGGGACGGACTACGCCAACCTCGGTATCCAGGCGCTGCGCAGTGACACCGGTGTCTCCTTCACGCCGAATCAGGCCGGGGACGATCGCGACGTCATCGACTTCGAATTGAACCTCGCTCCGCAGATCAGCTCCGTGGTCCCGCAACCGGTGACGCGGAGAATTCAGGTGTCTGTGAAGACGCTGCCTGCGGACGGCAATTTTCAGCTGATCTTCCAGGGGGAGCGGACGTCGAACCTGAACGTGTATGATCTCCAGCACCCCCCGGTGAATGGGAGCTCCGAGCAGATCATCCAGGCTGCGCTGGAGGCTCTGGGGCAAATCGAGCCGGGCGAAATTCAAGTCACCAAGTCCACCGACCTGGCCCTCAAGAACAGTCTCGCTTGGGAGCTGTCCTTCTTCGGCCGCTACGTGAATCTGCCGCTGTCCAGTCTGCTGAGTGATGAGTCCGTGGTCGACATCCGTTACTTGGCGAAAGTCAGCCAAGCTGCGGATCAGGTACTGGTCTATTTCAACAAGGATGATCTGGCGCCCGCCTCCGCGGAAAACGCCACCTTCTATCGCCTGGTCGACACGGCTGGGACGGCCCAGACCAGCGACGACACCATCCGGGTTCCCAGGCGGGTCGCCTACTACCCGGACCGGGACTTGGCGGTGCTGACCTTTGACGACGACTTCCTGCCGGTTCAGGTGGACGTCTTTCGCCAGGGGGGTCTGGGGACCAACGAAATCCAGCTGGTGTCGTTCGTGCAGGCACCTGCCGCGGGCGCGTTCACGCTGAGTTATCCTGGTAGCGGGACCCAGGTGACCGCCGACATCCCGTACAACGCCACCGCCAACGCGGTGCAAACGGCGCTGGAAGGCTTACCTGGGCTGTCCGGTAACGTGCGGGTCACGGGTGACGCTGGCGGACCCTGGGTCATTGAATTTCAGGGCACGCTGGCGGGCCAAGACATGGCGTTGCTGGTGGGCGACGGGGCCAACCTCCGGCTGGCGGGCACGCCCTATCAGTTGCCTCAGGGGACCTATCGCCTGGACATTGGTTCGTCGACCGAGTCCAACAACGTGGTCAGCTCGGCGGTCGAACTGGGCACGCTCTTTGACACCACCCAGGTGGACTACTTGGGCTATCTGGGCGACTACACCGGCCGGGACAATCACGTCGCGGACGTCGACCTGTACCGCTTCGATGCGGGCAACGCTTGGCTGACGGGGACCTCGCCTTCGCTGGCCACGTCCACGGTCAGCAACGGCACCGATAGCGAGGTGCAGCTGCTGACGGTCGGCGGTCTGACCGGCAGTCTCACGCTGACGTACAACGGGGTTGCGGCCACGTCCACGCTCAGCGCCCCCTATACTGGCCTGACGGTCGCTCAGGTAGCAGCGCACCTGAACACGATTCCCGCCCTGAATGGAAACGTGGCCGTCCTGGGGTCCAACGGCGGGCCATTCTCACTCGTGTTCCTCAACGCGTTGGCGGGCGCGAATGTGTCGCCGTTGGGCACGGTGTTGGGAGCCGGGACGACTGCGGTCGTCTCCACGACGACCGATGGCGGAAGCCGCCACGAGCGCCAGCAGTTGACGTTCGGCGGTACGATTGCCAGCGGTTCGTTCACGCTCACCTACGGTGCCAACCTGACCACCGGGAGCATCGCCTGGAGTGCGACTCCGAGTACGCTGGTGAACAACATCCAGGCGAAGTTGGATGGAATTTTCGGCGCCGGCAACACGGTGGTGGCGGCGCAAACCGGTAGCTTGGTTACGATCACGTTCACGGGCCAATGGGCGGATGCCAATCTGGCGCAGTTGACGGCGACCCCAACGCTGACCGGCAGCTCACCCACGTTGACCGTTTCCACACTCAGCCAGGGCGGCGCGAATGAAGTCCAAACCGTGGCGTTGGCCGGACTAGTCGCGGGCACCATGACGCTGTCCTATCAGGGCAGCAGCGCCTCGTTCCCGTTGAGCTTCGTGCCGGGCATCTCTCCGACGGCGGCGGAGGTGCTGGCGCATTTGGATTCGATCCCTGCTCTGACGGGTAACGTCAGTGTGCTAGGGGCGCCGGCGGGCCCGTTCACGGTGGTCTTCCGCAACGCGTTGGGCGGGGCCAACGTCTCGGCGCTCCAGGCCGCGACGACCGTTGGAGTCATGTCCACCATGGCGACGCTCGCGAATTTTACGGGTGGAGCCAACGAGGTGCAACGTCTGCAGTTTGGAAGCTCGCCGTCGGGTGTGTTTACGTTGACCTACGGGACCAATCTGACGACGGCGCCGATCCTCTACGATGCGACGCCGGCGGTTTTGGCGACGAACATTCAGGCGGCGCTCGACCTCCTCTTGGGGGCTGGCAACACGGTCGTGGGTGTTTCATCAGGCACCGATTTCCTGGTGACGTTCACCGGCAATTTAGCGGGGGCGAACCTTGCCGGGGCGAGCCTTGCTCCGTTGACGGCGAGCCTGCTTTCCGGTGGTGGGACTCTGAGTGTTTCGTGGGTGCAGGATGGTCGGGGAAACGAAGTCCAGCAGTTGACGCTTGCTGGTCTGGGCGGCAGCAGCGTGCTGCTCTCGTACAACGGCGTCAACGCCACTTCGGCGTTCAATAATCCCTACAACTCGCTGACAGCCGCCGACGTCCAGGCCAGGCTGGACACGATTCCCGCCCTACAGGGCAACGTGACCGTGATCGGGGCCGTCGGCGGGCCGTTTACCATCGTGTTTCGCCAGGCTTTGGCGGGTGCCGATGTGTCGCTCCTAGACACGGTGGCCAGCGGTGGGGCCACGCCTACGGTCACACCCGTCGCGAACGGCGGCGGCGACAACGAGGTTCAGCAGTTGAGCTTCGGGGGCACGATCGCCGGGGGAGCCTTCCCGCTGGCCTACGGAGGCAGTTTGCCGCTAGGGATGGTCGACTGGAGTGCCACCCCGAGCGCACTCGTGAACAATCTGCAAACCGTCCTGGACCAGTCGCTCGGCGCGGGCAATACCGTCGTCGCGTGGCAGTCCGGTCAGGTGGTCACGATTTCGTTCACGGGGGCTCTGGCCAGAGCCGATCTCCAGCAACTGACGACGGCCGCCGTGACCATCACGGTCACGCCCAAAGACCCCGCGTTCGACGTGGCGGTCCGACTGCTGGATGCCAACGGCCTGCCGATCGCCGGGGGCACGCGGACCGATGGCGGGGCGGGCGGGGCCGACAGCCTGACGTACGCCGGGATTGCCGGACCCTTGTACGTGGAGGTCAGCAGTACCGCCCGGACGGGAGCCTATCATCTGGCGATCCACGTCAGCGGTGTGGCGGTCGACTCCAGCGATGTGAATTCGACCTTCAGCGCGGCCACGTCGCTGGGGCAGTTGGGCATTACCGGGCAGACGATCCAGGCGAAGATCGAGCCGCAAAGCTCCCTGCTGCTCCCCCAGTATCCAGGCAGCGAGGACGAACCGGGCCATCGACAGATTCAGGCCGAACAACACATCAGCTTCCCGGCCCCCGGCGGGTACGACGTCGGCGTCGCCTTGGTGGCTCCCAATACCATTGCCGTCCGCGAGTACAACTTCCAGCACGTGATTGGGGAATTTCCGCTCGGCAGCGGTAATTACCTGTACAACTTGATCACAGACGAGGAAAAGCAGGGCGCCCGGGAGGGCTTTGAAATCCTGGGATCGGTCCTGGGGATCCAGTTCGTCGAGACCCTCGACGCCGGAACCACGATCGCCAAGGGGGATCTGCGGGCCGCGGATCCCACCGTCACCAACGGGCCTGGTGGCGTCGCAGGTCTGGGTGGCCCCGGGCTGGTCGTCGTGGACGGCCAGGAAGGTTGGAAGAGCAGTGTGTTTGGGGGCGATTTCTTCACCACCTTGTTTCACGAGATGGGACACGCGTTGGGGTTGGGACACGATTATGATTTGCCCGCCCTGATGGGCGCCGGCTTGCCGAACGATGTCTTTCCCGGCGACCAAGACATCGTGCATGGCCAGCGGGTGTGGCGTCCGGATGCCAACGACATCGACCTCTACCGCTTTGATGTCCCCGCGGCGGGGACCGTCCGGGCCGAGACGATGGCGGAACGTTTGGCGGCGCCCAACTATTCGTACTTGAACACGGTTCTCACCCTGTTCGACAGCACCGGCCAGATCATCGCCCGCAACGACGACTATTATGGCACCGACTCGTTCGTGGAGTTGGCGTTGGAGCCTGGGGTCTACTACATCGGTGTCACCAGCAAGGGCAACACGAACTACGACCCGAACGTTCCGAACACGGGCTTCGGTGGCACGACGGACGGCCCTTACCAACTGCAGTTGGGCTTTACTCCCAGCGGGGACACGGCCTTGCGCGACGCCACCGGTATGGCGTTGGACGGCAACGCCGACGGACGGGCGGGAGGCCCGTTCCACTTCTGGTTCCAGAGCAGCGACGACACGATCTTGGTCGACAAGTCGCGCAGCCTGATCCCGACGGTGGCGGAAGGCACGGGAACGGCCAGCGATCCGTATGACAGCATCGCCTCCGCCATTGCGGATGCCGCCACGCGCATCCCGACGCCGGCTGGCGGCAGTTCGTCGCTGCAGGATGGCGACACCTTTACGGTCCAAATCGGCACCAAGAGCTATGTCTTCGAATTCGACGTCCGCAACGACGGAGTGCGCAGCGGCCGCTCGGCGGTGCCCGTCCCGCAAAACGAAATCCAGCGACTGGCCTTCACCGGCACCCCGCTGACCGGCACGTTTACCTTGGGCTTCGGCGCCACCGCGCCGACGACGACCAATCCCCTGCCGTATTACGCGGACGCAGCCTGGGTGCAAGCAGAACTCGAAAGCCTGGGCGGCATCAACCCCGGTGACATCGCGGTCACGGGGGGCCCTCTGGACGTGCGACCGATCGACATCGAGTTCACGGGACGGTTCGCGAAGACTCACGCGCCGGCGATCCGGTTGACAGATGGGACCAACGCCGGACTGCACGTGACATGGGGCGCCAGCGTCGCCGTCGCGATCCGCAATGCCGTCAACTTGCTCGCGCCGCCGTCGTCTCCCATCGCGGCGCTGACTCCGTCGGGGACCGCAGTCAAGCTGACCAGCGTGACGCGGGTGGACCTGAGTGGAACGCCGAGCATTTTGTCCGCTTCCAACGTCGTGCGCGTCGTCGGCAATGCGGGTGCGGACAATGATCCGGACACGGCCGCCGACAACAAAGCCTACCTGATCGGCACGGACAATCGTAACGTCGCGCTGGAGGACGGGAACGGCGTGCTGGTCCCCCAGGGCGTCACCCTGATGATCGACGAAGGGGCCCTGCTCAAGCTGCACAAGGCGAATATTGATGCCGGCACCTCGGCGGTCAATCTGGACCGCCGCGCAGGGGCTGTACAGATTCTGGGGACGCCGGACTTCCCCGTGCTATTCCGTTCTTATCGGGATGATACGGTCGGTGGCAACACCGATCCGACGGACGTCGGAGCGCAGCCGGGCGACTGGGGCGGTCTGGTGTTCCGGGACGACTCCGACTTGGAGTCGGCCGGCATTTTCCTGAACTGGGTCAACCACGCCGATCTGAAGCAAGGCGGCGGCAAGGTGGTTGTGAGCTCGGTCGAAAAGGCATTCGCGCCCCTCCACTTGGTAACCGCGCGGCCCACGCTCGCGTTCAACACGATCACCTACGCCGCGGGGGCTGCTATTTCGGCGAATCCGAACAGCTTCGACGACGTGGGAGGGCGGATCGGCCCGGATGTCCACGCCAATGTCGTCACCAACAACAGTGTCAACGGGCTGTTCGTGAGGATCGATACCGCCTTGGGCGCCTCGCTGGACACGCTGGACATCCAGGCGCGCTTCGATGATCGCGATATCGTGCATGTGATCTCGGAGAACCTGGAAATCACCGGCAATGCGGGCGGCCCGACGCGGGTCAACCAGATGCAGCGATTGACGCTGAGCGGGAAGCCCACAGCCGGGACGTTCACCATCCGCGTGGGCAGCGCCACGACCGCCGCCCTGCCGTATGACGCCTCGGCCGAAGTCATCCAGGCCGCGTTGACCGAGATCGGGATTACCGTCCTCGACGCGCGGGTCTTGGAAGTCGGGGGCTTCGACGTCGGCACAACCGTCGACCTGGTGTTTGGCGGTGTCTACGCGGGGCTGAACGCGCCCACAGTCACGGTCGATACCAGCCTGCTGCAACCCGCGGGAGTGGGTATCGGCGTGTCGATTCTCCGGAACGCCGCGGCCGATCAGGCCCGGATCAGCGGGCGTTTGGCGATCGACCCGGGTCTCGTCGTGAAACTGAATGAAGCCCGCATCGAAACGCAACGTGGCTCCGCAAACCTGATCGCCGAAGGGTTGCCAGGCTACCCGATTGTGTTCACTTCGACGGCCGACGACCGCTATGGAATCGGCGGCACGTTCGACACGAACAACGACGACCGTTTGGGCGCCAACGAGAAACAACCGGCGGCGGGTGATTGGGGCGGATTGATCTTCAATCACGTGTCCCACGGCAGCCTGGAGCAGGTGCTGGTGACCCATGCCGGCGGCAATGTGCCGATCGAGGGCGGATTTGACAATTTCAATGCGATTGAGATCCATCAGGCCGACGTGCGCATCGCCCATAGCGTGGTGGAAACCAACGCTGCGGGGGCGGCCGCGACCACGCGGCATGGTCGTGGCAGCAACGCCGCGACGTCGATCTACGTGGATGGCGCTCAGCCGGTGATTGTGGATAACATAATTCAAAGCAACGGGGGGTCCGCGATCAGCATCAACGCCAACTCCTTGACCTCGAACTTGCGAAACGATCCCGGTCGATCGACGGGCGCTGTGCAGGCCCTGGCAGCGGTCGGCGACAACCACGGTCCGCTCGTTCGGCTCAACCGCCTGGGCCAAAATGACCTCAATGGCATGGTGGTCCGCGCCGAGGAACTCACCACGGAAAGCGTCTGGGACGACACGGATATCGTGCACGTTGTGCAGGGGGAGATCGCGATCAACAATCTCCACACCTATGGTGGCCTGCGGCTGCAGAGCAGCGCGACGGAGAGCCTGGTGGTCAAGTTGTTTGGCGCCAACGCCGGGTTTACGGCCAACGGGATTCCGCTGGAAATCGCCGACCGCATCGGCGGCACCATCCAGATCCTCGGTACAGTGGGCCATCCGGTCGTACTGACGGCGCTGGCCGACGACACGGTCGGCGCCGGCTTCCAGCCCGACGGGAGGCCGCAGCTGGATACGAACAATAACGGCAGCCAGACCTCTTCGACGACATTGCCGACGCAGCCCGACGTGCCGAACGGCACGTTGATCGACAACAACGTGGCGGCCGCGATCCCCGGACACTTCCAGGTGAGGCCCGCAGCGGGGGGCGACATCGGGTTCGCCAGTTTTGGAAGTCAGGACGGGGTCACCGCGCAGGGGACATCCCAATTGTGGCAGAACGCGAGTTGGATCTTCGATTTTCTGAATTATGTGGATCTCGGTTCCAACGGCGCCGCGATTGACCTGAAAACGACGACGATATCCCAGGCTCCAACGCTAATCGCTCCAGACCGCGTGGCCAGCGCTGGGACGTTCAATGGCCCCAACGGGCCTGTCACCTGGCGCGCCGAGACCTATTTGAATTCCGGGGTGGCGACGGTCTTTAACACCATCACCTTGACCAGTGCGGCCACTCTCGGCAACATCCGGTTCATCAGCTACTTGGACGAGGACGTCGTCAGCCCTGGGGGGGATTACCTGTACACCGTCGGCACACCGGGGCAACCGGACTTCCGTGCCTACACGATCGACAACACGGAGCGGGTCGGCTTTAGCCAAGGAGGGATCTACCAAGCAGGCCCCCTGTTGGCCAACGCCACTTTCGATGGCTGGGCGGCCGACGAGTACTCTTTCCTCAAAATGGCGATTACAGGCCGAGGCACCACGTACTCGCTGGCTGGTAACATCAACCTGGCGAACTTGCCGGTCTACTCGGATCCCGAGCTAGGTACAGTCTACGGCGGCGCCTTGGGTACTGATGTCACGACGGCCTTTGCCTGGACAGTCAATCCGAACGCCACCACCGCCACCCTCACATCCTTCCTGGATCTGGTGCCCCAGAACCCCTCGATGCAGGGTGGTCAGTGGCGGAGTGTCAAGCTGGATCGTTTCAGCAACGACCGCAACGTGGCGGTCACGAACGAGCTGGAGGCGACGTATGCGAGCCGTGACGTCAACGGGATCCCCGAGACCGCAGAGGTGCTGGGCAAGTTGGCCCCCGACGAAAAGAGCGGCGACGAGAATCGGCGATTGGGCTTCGAGGTCCATGGTTTCATCGGCCCGGAGAACCCCACGGACCAGGACGTGTACGCTTTTGCCGCGGTGCCCGGCACCGAAGTGTGGCTGGATCTCGATCGGACAGGCTCGACTTTGGATTCCGCCTTGGAGCTGATCGACCGCGACGGCACCGTGCTGGCGGCTTCGCTGGGGCCGACGGCGGCCGATCTGTCGGGCTTGGCAAATCCGGTGGCGGAGAACCCGCTGTTGGGCGGTGACTTCTATACCTTGAATCCCCGCGACGCCGGGATGCGGGTCGTGCTGCCCCCGTCCGACGAGCTGAATGACGAGGGACAGGCCACCTACTTTGTGCGCGTCCGCAGCGACGGCCCCCAAGTGGTCGACACGCCGCTGACGAGCCTGCAGTTTCACGACAACGGCGAGGCGGGCGATACGATCACGCTGAGCAGCGTCGAGCCGGGCGAGACCTTCCTGAACCCGCAGAAGCCTTTCCAGCCTGGCCAGCGGTTATTCATCCGCGGATCGAACGACGGAGTCGTGAACAACGACGGTGCGTACACCATCACGGCGGTGACCGCAACGACGCTAACGCTCAGTCCTCAAGACCACTTGACCAACCAGTTTGCCCCCAATGGCAGCACGCTGCGCGCGGCCCTGACCTCGGGCGCGTACCAGTTGCAGGTGCGGTTGCAACAGGTGGACGAGCATCCCGGCTCCACGGTCCACTATGCCGACATTCGCTACGCGACCAACGGCCTGGAAATTCTCGGCTTGCCGGCCCATTCGCCGCTGCTGGGCGAGACGGCCGAGGTCAACGATGCTTCCAACAATTTCGGCGGGGCTCAGAACCTCGGCGACCTGTTGACTACGGATCGCGCGGCGATCAGCGTCGGCGGGCAACTCAGCACGGCCACCGACGTCGATTGGTATCAGTTCGAGGTCGATCAGGAGATGATCCAGTCCATCGCGGGCGTGAACAGCGGCGGCAAGGTGATTGGGGCCACGCTGGATATCGACTATGCGGACGGCGCGCCGGGTCCCGACACGACCATGGCCGTGTATAACGCGGCGGGGCAGTTGCTGTTCATCAGTCGCGAGTCCAATCGGCTTCCAAGGGTACACCACCCTGGATGACCCGTCGGTGTCCACCACCGCGGCGCTGGTCGGACCGACGGTGGTCGAGCCGGTCGAGACCGCAGGGATTTTCGACATCTCCAACGAAATTAGCCTGGCCACGAATGTGAGGCCCTTCAACTTGGGCGACGTGGTGCTGTACGTCAGTTCCAATAGTGGCGATCGTCTGTACACCGCGAATGCCTACCAGGGCGGCTCGGCCGTGACGCTGGTGACCGACGACTTGGCTCCTGGGAATTCACCGAATTTGTTCCAGGACATCGTCTTCCGCTCGGACGCCACCTTGTCTGGATACCGCCGCTTGGACAATGATGGCGCGAACGCGGGGGCGGTGACGGTCATCGATCCCGGGACGGGCGCTCTAGGCGCCGACAGCCCCGACCTGATCGCGGACCGCAACACCATGCCGCAGAACATTTACGCGGACAACCAGGCCACGACCACGGACTACGTTGACGCGTTGACGTACGAACGCACGGGCTATGACGGCAACGCCAACGTGCCGGTGTATGCCCTGTACTATGCGGTCCGGGAAGCCGACGTCGCCACCTTTGACACGGTTAATTCGCCCCTGGCCATCAACTCGAAACTGTACCGGGCCAATCCGGCGGACGGCACGGCGGATCGTCACCAGAACACGCCCTTTGGGGTCAAGGGCGACATCCAGCTTCCCGGCGTCACGAAGGCGACCTCGTCGATTTTTGTGTTCGGCAACGACGGCAACGCCAATTCGGCCACGATCCAGATCGAGGCCAAGGAGGCGGGACTCAACGGCAACGGCATCCGGATCAATTTCTTCGGCAGCAACCAGGGGCTGCAGGTCACCAGCAGTCTGGCGGCGCGCACGATCACCGTTCGCCTGAACGTCAACAACACCGGTGGCGTGACGAACACCGCCCAGCAGATCGTGGACGCGATCAACGGCGAGGACAATGCCCGGCGAATGGTGACGGCCGGCACGGCCAACAATAGCAACTTAGTGGAGCCTGGCGATAATCTGCTCGGGGGCACCTACATCACGGCGGGCGGCGTTGGTACGCCGCTGAAGGGCTACGTGACAGGACTGGCCTTCGCGGATTTGGGCTACGTGCTCGGACTGCCCTTTGCGGGCACGTTATACGGCGTGACCAGCGCGGGCGAGTTCCTGACCATCGACAAGAGTACCGGTCAGGTGACGAACTACGTGGACTTGAGCCTGGTGTTGCCGGACAGCAGTCTGCAAGGCCTCACCGTGGGGCCTCAAAATGTCGCCTCCTTTGATGCCCAGGGCGTGGCCTCTCCCAGCTATTACAAGAACATGCTGTTCGCCGTCAGTGCCAACGGCTACCTAGTCGCACTGAACACCAGCGGCGTCCTGCAGACGGTGTTCGATAGCAACGGCGACGGACTGGCGGACGCCACCCATTCGCAGATCGAGAGCGCCGGCGGCTTCAGCGGTCTGACCGGCCTGACGGGCCTGGCCTTCTCGCCGTTGGACTTCAACCTCTGGCATCCCACGATGCGGCGTGGTGACTCGGACACGATTGGCAACATCGCCCCCGGCGCTACGGCGGCCGATATCGCGGGCCACGGCATCAATCAGGCCTTCGACCTGAGTCGTACGCCCAGCCTCGAGAGCCGGCTGATCGACGTCACCAGCGCGGGCACGGGGACCACGGTCGATATCGCATCCCAGTGGGAGAACGAGGGGGGTGCCAGCTTTTACTTCGGTCTGGAAGACTCCGTTACCCCGACCGGAATCACGGATTTCTTGCAGTACTATTCTCAAGAACCCGTGACTGGTTCGACGCAGACGGCGGGGCAATACGGAGTCGCCAACTACCAGGCCCAGCGCGATCTGACTTCGAGCGCCGCCGTTGGCAACAACTACAACCTGCCGGGCGGTGCCTTGGGCAGTCTGGTGAGCGGGGCGTTCAGCTTGGACGGCTATTCCGCCGGGGATAAACCGACGCTGTATTTCAATTACTTCCTCGACACGGAAAATGCCCAGGGCACCAGCCAGTCGACGGCGCCGTTTGAGTCCGTCAACGCGTTCCGCGACAGCGC
Organism: Planctomycetota bacterium; assembly: GCA_026692885.1. The sequence continues at coordinate 27,146 of JAPLNJ010000110.1, forward strand.
CAGAGCCTTCATCTCCAAGGACGGCGGGATCACGTGGGAGCTGATCGCCACCAATAATTCCGAACTGAGCGCCGGGAACGTTTCGACGCTCGACGCGGAGTTGCCCCGCTTCATCTCGGACTCGGCGACCGAGGGCCTGGCCAGTACCCCCGCTTGGTCCGTGCCGATGCAACGGCAACAGGTGCAAGAGCTGTTCGACAACAGCGGCAGCTGGCGTCAAGCTCGCGTGGATCTGTCGAACTACGCGGGCGCGGACAAGCTGATGCTGCGGTTCGATTTCAGCACGGCGGGTTCGATGAACGACTTGAGTTTGGGTTTCGTCGAAGACGCCAACGGCGACGGAGTCGTCTCGACCAGCGATTTCGGCGAGTTCAGCTACCTCGGCACCCAACACAAGCCGGTTCGTAATCTGGACAACGCCCACGAGGGCTTTTACATCGATGACATTATCGTTGGCTTCTCCGAACGCGGGGAAATGGTGACACAGGCCGTGGCCAACGATACGGGCTTCCGCGACTTGAGCACGACCGCCCGTACGACCAACACCGATCCGTTTGCTTATCCGGAACAGCTCACCGGAACCTATCAGTTGGAGATCCGGCGTAGTCAAGAATCCGCGGTCCAGGATCCAGTTTCAGGCTTCCTGTCCATCACGCCCTATGCCCCCCTGAATGTCACCGGCGTGTTGGATACCAACGCGCGTCTGGCGACCGGCTACACACTCGTGGCGCCCCCCGGCAGCGACCTTCAGGACGGCACGCAGTTCACCATCATCGGGCGGACTACGCAGGTTTTCGAATTTGACAGCGATGGACTCGTCGCCGAGGGTCACATTCCCGTTCCGTTCAGCAGCGGTCTCCCGGATAACGCGGTGGCGCTGAACGTCCGCAACGCGGTCAATGGCTTGGCGGACTTCGGCGTGACGGCGCTGATGGCCAATCCGGACACCGACCGGGTGGATCTGATCGGCGCCAAGAACGTGTTGGGGTCGGTGCCGCTCAACCTGACCGTGACCATCGCGGCGTCTGCGCTGTTCGCGACGGTGCCTACGATCGCTGAGAACGGCGGTCTGATTGCCGCGACGGTGACGCGCGAGGGCGATCTCAGCCAGCCGTTGGTGGTGACCCTGTCCGCAGTGGTCAATCCTGATGACGTGGCGTTCCGAGTCGGCGGTGTGCTGGTCACTCAAGTCACCATCCCGGCGGGAGCCGCATCTGTCACGTTCGATATCGTGGGTGTGGACGACTTGATCGCCGAGGGAACGCAGACGGCCGTGATTCAGGCCTTCGCCCTGGGCTTCACCAGTGTGACGGACACGGTCGACGTGCTGGATGACGAGACACCCGCACTGACAATCAGTATCGCGCCCGGCTCGGTCAGCGAGACCGATGCAACCGGCGCCGCCGTGGCCACGATTACCCGTAATACACCCACGGATCGGGACCTGACCGTGACGCTGGCCAGCCTGGATCCGAGTGAGGTGCTGATCTACGGGACCATTATGGGCAGCGGCCAGATCACCGAGGAGGAGTCGTCTAATGATACGATCTTGTCGCCGCAGACAGTCGCTAGTCAATGGTCGTTGGCGTACGACGTCAATATCGGCGATAAGACCAACAGCAATACTTCGACCACCATCCCCCATGTGACAATCTCCGGGACAGGGGACGGTTCGTACGACTACTATGCTTTCACCGTCACCGCCGCGAACAGTCGCGGGATTTTCGATATTGACCAGACCAGCGGTCCCCTGACGCTGGCTTCCCTCGACCTGTATGACGGCCTGGGCAACCCGCTCTCGTTCGCCTACTACCAGATGCCGACGGATCCAGGCAGTGCGGACTACTATGCCGGTGCGGGGTTTACGTACGATGCGCTGCTCGAGTACACCTTCCCGGCGCCGGGTACCTATATCATCCGGGTCAGCGAGTACGGCTCCACGGTGCCGGTCGGCAGCAGCTACCAATTGCACCTTTCTGTGGAGAACATGACGGCGACGACGACCGGTGGGGCCGTCCAACAACAGGTGACCTTTCCGGCGGGATCTAACACGATCACGGTCAAGCTGGTACCCGTGCAGGATTTCCTGGTGGACGGCAACCAGACGGCGGCTGTCGTCGCGTTTGCGCCCGGTTGGTCCAGCGTGCAGGCTCCGGTCGCGGTTCGAGATTCAGGCTACACGCAGGCCCTGGGGCTGACGATCAACACCCCGACGATCTACGAGCAGGCGGCGGAAGGCCCCGTCTCCACGACGGCCACCGTGACCCGCAGCATCCGTCGCAACGAGATCCAACAGCTGACGTTCGACTCCACGGTGAATGGCGGCTCGTTCACGCTCACTTACGACGGCAACACCAGCGCGAACATCTTCTGGAGCGTGGACTCTGTGACGCTTGCCAACCACATCCAGACGGCGCTCAATGGTTTGTTCGGCGCCGGCAACACCATCGTAGCGTCGTTGTCGCCCACCGCCTACACCATCATGTTCCAGCACGGCCTGGCGAACGCCAATCTGCAGGCATTGACGGCCAACAGCACGAACCTGCAGAGCGCGACGGTGCTGCCAGCAACGGTGCTGCCAAGCACGGTCCAAGATGGTGCAGGCCACGAGGTCCAGCAGTTGACCGTCAGTGGGTTCAGCGATAGCTTCACGCTCTCCTACAACGGGGAGCCAGCGACGTTGGCCAACAACGCGACGTACACGACGCTAACGGCTGCGGACGTGCAGGCCCAGCTCAACACGATCCCGACCCTGGCCGCAAATGTCGACGTGATAGGGGCTGCCGGAGGGCCGTTTACGATCGTGTTCCAGAACGCCTTGGCGGGTGTGAACGCCGTGCCCTTGGTCGCTACCGTAACGGGCGTGGGAACCACGGCCGTGGTCGCCACCATCGCCGACGGCGGGCTCAACAACGAGATCCAGCAGCTGAACGTCAGTGGGTTCAGCGATAGCTTCAGGCTCTCCTACAACGGGGTGCCAGCGACGTTGGCCAACAACGCGCCGTACACGACGCTGACGGCCGCGGACGTGCAGACCCAGCTCAACACGATCCCGACCCTGGCCGCAAATGTCGCCGTGACAGGGGCTGCCGGAGGGCCGTTTACGATCGTGTTCCAGAACGCCTTGGCGGGTGTGGACGCGTTGCCCTTGGTCGCTGCCGTAACGGGCGTGGGAACCACGGCCGTGGTCACCACCATCGCCGACGGCGTGGGCGTTCCGCAAAATGCATGGGTGGTCACGCTGGTCAGCACCGACACCTCGGAAGCCACGCTCCCGGCCAGTGTGACGATTCCCGCCGGGTTGGCCGCGGTCAGTTTCACAATCACGGCCTTCGATGACGGTTACGGGCAAGGCGTTTCTGGTCCGAACCACACCTTCCCCATCGCGGCTTATATCGCAGGCATCCGCAGCGCTAACGCCACCCTGACGGTGGTGGACAGTTCCGCCAATCCGCCTGCCCCACCCTACGACCAGGAGATCCAGGTCCTGTTCGGCACGAGTGCCACGACGGCGATTGCGGAGGATACCAGCCGGGGCACGGTTCCCACGTCGGCCATCGCGCGTCTGCAGATACCGAGCGTCACCGCGATCGGGTTGAACGCCAACATCACCTTTGACCCGACCCAGGTCACCCTGAACGGCAACGCCACCGGCACCTTGTCGATGACGATTCCCGCCGGACAGTCGGTTTCCGCGAACATCACCGTGGCGCCGGTCAACCCGCGTCTGACCGTGGGCGATCGGACGGTGCTGCTGACGCCGGTCTTGACCGGTTCCAACGAGGTCCAGCAATTGACCTTTGGCGCCGGGGTGAATGGCGGCTCGTTCACGATCAGCTACGACGGCAACACCAGCGTGGTCGTTTGGAACGTCACCCCCCTGACGCTTGCCAACCGCATCCAGACGGCGCTCAATGCGTTGTTCGGCGCCGGTAATACGACCGTGGCGTCGCTTACGGCCACGGACTATACGCTGACGTTCCAGGGTAACCTGGGCGGGGCCAATCTGCGGGCGGTGACGACGGACAGCACCAACCTGCTGGGCGGGGTGGTGACTGTGAGCACCAACGCCAACGGTGTTGGGAATGAGGTGCAAACGCTGACCCCGTTCGGTACCAGCGGCGGCACGTTCACGCTTTCCTACGGCGGGGTGTTTGGCACGACCGTGCTGACCTACGATACGACGGCCCTCACGCCGACCGCGGCCCAGGTGCTTGCGCATCTGAATTCGATCCCGGCCTTGAACGGGAATGTCACCGTCCTGGGGGCCGGAGCGGGGCCGTTTACCGTGGTGTTCCGCAACGTCCTGGCCGGCACGAATGTCAATCCCTTGGGGTGGTTAAGCACCGCTGGAACGGCGGTGGCTGTCGGCACCCTGGCCACTGGCGGCAACTTCAGTGGTTACGCTTCGGCGTCGGCGGTCGTGGACGTTCTGGATGCTGCGGCGCACCTGGATGCCAGGCTCACGGCCAGTACGATCAGCTTCACCTCCAACGAGGTTCAGCAATTGACATTCGGCGCCGGGGTGAATGGCGGCACGTTTACGATCACGTACGACGGCAACACCAGCGCGAACATCGATTGGAGCGTGAACTCCCTCACGCTCGCCAACCGCATCCAGACGGCACTCGATGCAATATTCGGCGCCGGCAATACGAGCGTGGCATCGCTGTCGGCCACGAATTACAGGATCGCGTTTCAGGGTAATCTGGGCGGTGCCAATCTGCTTGCGGTGACGACGAATAGCGCCAACCTGACAGGCGGGGTGGTGGCTGCGAGCACCATCGCCAACGGTTTCGGGAATGAGGTGCAAACGCTGACTCTGAGCGGTGTCAGCGGCGGCACGGTCACGCTCTCCTACGGCTGGGTGCTTGGCACAACACCGCTGATCTATGATACGATCGCCCGGACGCCGACTGCGGCCCAGGTGCTCGCGCATCTGAATTCGATCCCGGCCTTGAACGGGAATGTCACCGTCCTGGGGACCGCAGCAGGGCCGTTCACCGTAGTGTTCCGAAACATCCTGGCCAGCACGAATATCACGCCTCTGGCGGCGTCGGGCAGCGGTGGGACGGCGG
>JAPLNJ010000111.1 GCA_026692885.1 Planctomycetota bacterium
GCGGCGATCCGGCGGCGAGGGCGGACCGGGGGCAGTTTTGTGGGGGTCCGCATAGTTTTCAAACCTGCTTCCACCGACGCGGGGTCGAATGGTACGAGGTTAAGCGGAACCTCCGATCCCCACTGGGCTTGCCCCAGTGGACAAGCGGCTTGAAAACCACGGCCCGCGCACCGCGACCACACCCCGTCCCCTTCGCCGCATTCACCGCCGCCTGTGGCGGCGGTGAATGCGGCGAAGGGGAATAAGGAGGGACCGCTATTGGTGACCAAACCCTTTTTCCACTGGGGCAAGCCCAGTGGGGAAAGTGGCGGAATGACAACGACGTACGTTTAACCTCGTACCATCCGGGCTTGCCCCGGTGGAATTGGGTTTCGTACACTACGTCGGCAGACGCCAGCCGTACTGTCTTCCGCCGCCTCCCGTCCGTCGCCGGAGGCGGCGGACGGGAGGCGGCGGAAGAAGTGAGGCGGTTACGGACCCGTGGCGTAGTCCAAAAACCTCGCTCCACCGGGGCAAGCCCGGATGGGGGCGGAACGAAAACAGGACCATCCGTTTGACGTCCCGACTCCCCAATTTTTCGCGGCCCACCCCCGGCCCCTCTCCCCGGAGTATCGGGGCGAGGGGAGAAGGTTGGGCCGACGTCATCGGCCTCTTGGGTTGCGGCCGCAGGCCGCGTTAAGGAATTGACGAGGGTATCGATGGGATTGAGAGGTTGGCTGACCAGCATGGGGATGAACCCGTTTGGGGTGATCTCGCTCGTGCTGTTTTTCGCTTCGTTCCTGGCCGTGCTAATGTGGACCTGCACGCGATCGCGTCAGGAGCTTGAGGTGCAATCGCGTTTATGGGAGGAGGATGATGGCTGAGCCGATGCACGATAACTTGGTAGACGGCAACTTGGTAGACGGCAACCTGGTAGACGGCAACCTGGTAGACCATGAGTACGACGGCATCCGTGAGTACGACAATCCGCCGCCGACGTGGTGGAGCCTGATTTTCTTAGGCACCGCCGTGTTCAGCTTTTTGTACCTCATTTTCTTCCACTTGGGGCCGCTGTTCGGCACCAACGGTTGGACGTTGACGCAAGCCTACGATGCCTCCGTGGCGGAGAACCTGAAACGTCGATTCGGCGAAATCGGAGAACTCCACGGGGATCAGGCCACGCTGTTGGAATACATGCAAAAGCCGGATTGGCTGGCGGTCGGGGATGGGGTCTTCAAGACGCACTGCAAATCTTGCCACGCGGACGACGGTAGCGGCAAGGTCGGCCCGAATCTGACCGACGATTACTACAAGAACGTGAAGCAATTAGCGGATCTCACGAAGGTCATCGAGAACGGGGCGGCTAACGGCAGCATGCCCGCCTGGCGAAACCGGCTGCATCCGAACGAGATTGTGCTCGTGGCTGCCTACGTGGCTAAGCTGCGTGGCAAGAACTTGCCGGGGCCACGGGTCCAGGGAGACGAGGAGATTCCCGCCTGGCCGTCGGCTGGCGAGCGGGGGGAACACGAGCCAGAGGAACAACATTTTGAGTCCCGAACTACCGGTCGCTGAATCCCGCATCCTGTCCACCATCCACGAGGACGGCACGCGGCGCTGGTTGCATCCCCGCCCGGCGGCCGGACGCTGGCTGCGCGCCCGGCGCGTATTGGCCTGGGTGCTGATCGGCATCTTCACTCTGCTGCCCTACCTGCACATCCACGGTCGGCCCGCCATCCTAATGAACATCCCGGCCCGCGAATTCACCTTGTTCGGGTTTACGTTTCTGCCCACCGATACGCTCCTGCTGGCCCTGCTGATGGTCAGCCTGATCATCGGCCTCTTTCTGGTCACGGCCTTGTGCGGGCGATTCTGGTGCGGCTGGATGTGTCCGCAGACGGTCTACATGGAATTCGTGTACCGTCCGCTGGAGCGGTTGTTCGACGGGCCGCCCGGCCCCCGGCACGCGCCGGGCAAGACCGGTACGCCGATCCGCACGATCGCCAAGGTTGTCTTGTACCTGCTCGTCTCGGCTTACTTGGCCCATACGTTCCTAGCCTATTTTGTCGGGGTCGAGCAGTTGGCTCAATGGGTACGGCAGTCGCCGCTGGAGCATCCGGCCACCTTCCTGGTGATGCTCGGCACGACGGTAGCAATGCTGTTTGATTTTGTCTATTTTCGCGAGCAGACCTGTATCGTCGCTTGTCCTTATGGGCGGTTCCAGTCGGTGCTGCTCGACCGCGATTCGCTGATCGTCAGCTACGATGGGAAACGCGGCGAACCGCGGGCCAAGGGACGGCGCAAGGACGGTGACGGACTGGGCGATTGCGTGGTTTGCGGCTGGTGCACCGATGCGTGCCCGACGGGCATCGACATCCGCGACGGATTGCAGATGGAATGCATCGCCTGTGCGCAGTGCATCGATGCCTGCGACCGCGTGATGGAACGGCTAGGCAAGCCGCGAGGCCTGATCCGGTTCAGTTCTCAGGCCCGTATCAACGGCGAAGGGGGCCGCTGGTTGCGTCCTCGCGTGCTGCTGTATCCTGCGGTCAGCTTGGCGCTCCTAGCGGCTTTCGGCTTCATTCTGGCCAACCAGCAATCGGCGGATGTGACGCTGCTGCGCGGCCTGGGTCGGCCGTTCGACGAGTTGACGCCGAGTGAGATCACGAATCAAATTCGCGTGAAGATCAAGAATCGTAGTGGGGCGGAGGCGGCCTACACGCTGGAGCTGCTCGGCCGGCAAGACGCTCAGCTTTCGCTCAGCGCCAGCCCGTTGCGCATTCCAGCCGGTGCATCCCGCACCGAACCGGCCCTCGTCGTGTTGCCGCGGGAGGCCTTTCGCGAGGGCCATTGCGACATCCAACTGCGGGTTTCCGATGGCCGAGATTTTGTCCGAGAGATGACGTATCGCCTGCTCGGACCGCAGGACTAAGGACAGGCGAATCAATAACTGTCGCAAGTATAGTAGTCATCACGCGGAGCGTGATGACTACTTTGAAAACCCGTCACTTATTGATTCGCCGGTCCTAAGCAGATGCCGAAGGAGCTGTTGCATGACTGACTCTGCCAAAGAGCACGCCACCCACCACGCGGAACGCCGTCATCGGATGTTCTGGGTCGGCCTGATTCTGGCCCTGCTGGGCGGGCAGATGGTCCTGATCTGCACGATGGCCTATGTGGCCACGTCGGATGGCTCCTTTGCGATTGAACCGGATTACTACCAGAAGGGCCTGCATTGGGATGAGACCACAGCCCAGATTCGCAAGAACGTCGAACTTGGCTGGTCCGTCCGTCTTCAAGTGGGGGACCAAGTCAGCGTCCGCGGCGAGCGTGTGCTCCGCTGCCGGCTGAGCGACAGATCCGGCCGGGCGTTGGACGGCGCGACCATCGATCTGGTCGCGTTCCCGCATGCCCGCGGCAATCAACGCTCCTCTGCCACGTTCATCCCGGCGGGCGACGGCGAGTATGAGACGACCTTGCCTTTTTCGCGGCAGGGGGTGTGGGAGTTCCGCATGATCGTCCAGCGGGGACCGGAGACGTTCACCCAGACACTGCTCCGCGACGTCACCCCTCCCGGAGTATCGTAATGGCAACGCTGGTGGCGGTCTTGCTGCTGAGCCTGTTTGGGAGCCTGCATTGCGCCGGCATGTGTGGGGCCTTGGTCGCGTTTGCCGTCGGTATCACGGAACCTCGATCTGGGGTGAGCCGCGCCCTCTTGCAGTTGATTTACCACGGCGGGCGGGCAGTGTCCTATGCGGTGGTCGGCGGCGTGAGCGGGCTGTTGGGAGCGGCCCTGGATTTCGGCGGTTCGCTGGTGGGCCTGCAGCGTGTGGCCTGCGTTTTGGCGGGCAGCATGATGGTGTTGGTCGGCGTCGTCGCGGTGCTGCGGTACGCGGGCGTGCATCTGCCGCACCTGCCCGCCCCGCGGTGGCTCCAGCATTCGTTGCGGCTCGGACAGCGGGTCGCGATCGAGTGGCCGCCGCTGCCCCGAGCGCTGACGATCGGCCTGCTCACCGCGCTGTTGCCGTGCGGTTGGCTCTATGCGTTCGCCTTCGTGGCTGCCGGCGCTGGAAACGCCGCGTGGGGCGCCGCCATTATGCTCGCCTTTTGGCTGGGCACCGTGCCGATCCTGATTTCGCTGGGCACCGCCGTCCAGGCGCTCACAGGGCTGCTCGGACGGCGTCTCCCCCTGGCCACCGCGCTGCTGATCGTGGTCGTCGGTCTGGGGACGATCGCCGGACGCTGGGCCTTGTCGGGTGAGGTGTGGGAGTTGCCGCGAGACCTGACCTCGGGCGCGGATCTTACGCAGCGGTTGCAAGCGATTCACGAGCAGGACGTGCCGCCTTGTTGCCGACACGCCAAGTAGGTTCCGACTGCCGGACGGGACCTGAATCGCCCGCGAATCGGGCCTAGATCCGGACTATTCATGTAGGGCGAGCGGAAGGAAATAACTTACCCAACCCGATGTAGGATGGTCTTCCCGTAAGACGGCCCTCCGAGGCCGTCCACTGCGTCCCGCAGGTTGGTTTACCAGACGGCCTCGGAGGGCCGTCCTACGGGTAAGTTATTTCCTACTGCCACCGAAACCACATCCACGTCCGCCGCAGCACCGGCCAGCGGCCTCGCCGCCGATGGCCGTTGCACGCACTGTGGCCTGCCGGTGCCGCGCGGGTTGCTCGATGCCACGCGTGCTGAGCAGTTCTGTTGTGCCGGTTGCCGGGCGGTTTATGCGATGCTGCAGGGCTGCGGACTCGAACGTTTCTACCGACTGCGTGACGCCACCGACGCCGAGCCGGAGCCCGCTCGGACTACGGACCGCCAGTATCGCGAGTTCGACGATCCGGTGTTTCGCAACTTGTACTGCCAGCCTACCGGCGACGGGCTGCAAACCTGCGAGTTGTATCTGGAAGGCGTGCATTGCGCCGCCTGTGTGTGGCTTGTGGAAAAGCTGCCGCGGGTCGCGCCGGGGGTGGTCGAAGCTCGACTTGATCTGCGGCGTTCGCTGGTGCGCATCTGCTGGGTGGACAGCCAGATTTCCCTCGCGCGCATCGCCCGGACGCTGGACTCGTTGGGATATCCGCCGCATCCGGCCAAGGATGCCCAAGCCCGCACGCGACGCAAGCAAGAGGACCAGCGGTTCCTGATCCGTATCGGCGTGGCCGCCGCCTGTATGGGCAATGTGATGACCTTGGCCTTCGCGCTTTATGGCGGGGTCTTCACAGGAATCGAGGCGCAGTACTCGCAGTTGTTCCGCTGGACCAGCATGGTGTTCGGACTCATCGCGTTGGCGGGACCGGGCAACCTGTTCCTGCGCGGCGCCTGGGCGGCTCTGCGGACCCGCACCGCTCACTTGGACGTGCCGATCGCGCTAGGGCTGACGGCGGGCGGTCTGGCGGGGACGGCGAACGCGATTGCGGGCCGCGGCGAGATCTACTTCGACTCGCTGACGATGCTGGTCTTTCTGTTGTTGGTCGGGCGGTGGATTCAACGACGCCAGCAGCGTTGGGCGAATGACGCCTTGGAACTGTTGTTCTCGCTGACCCCGACCGCCGCTCGTCGCGTGGCGGCCGACGGCGTCCGCGAGGTCCCGATCGAAGCCATCGGTCCGGGCGATCTGGTCGAGGTCCGCGCCGGTGATGCGATACCCACCGACGGTGTTGTCGTGGCCGGGCAGTCCACGGTGGATCAATCCCTGTTGACCGGCGAATCGCGCCCGATGCTCGTGTTGCCGGAGGATCGTGTGCAGGCCGGCACCGTGAATCTCGGTGCCCGGCTGTTAGTCCGGGTCGAGGCGGTCGGCGATCAGACGCGCGTCGGCAAGTTGGTACGGCTGGTCGAAGAATGCAGCCGCAATCGGGCGCCGCTGGTTCAGTTCGCGGACCGCGTCGCAGGCCGGTTTGTCGTCGTGGTGTTGGCCCTGTCCGCGATCACGCTCGGCCTGTGGTTGTGGCGCGAACCAGCGCGGGCCATCGACCATGCCGTGGCGCTGCTGATCGTGACTTGCCCGTGTGCGCTGGGCCTGTCCACTCCGCTGGCCGTCAGCGTCGCGTTGGGCCGCGCGGCCCGCCGCCGAATCCTGATCAAAGGCGGCGCGGCGCTGGAACGACTGGCGCAACGCGGAACCATCGTGCTCGACAAGACGGGAACGCTCACCGCGGGTCGCACCACGGTCGTCTCCTGGTTCGGCGACGACGGAGCGAAGCCGCTGGTCGTGGCCCTCGAAACCCATTCGGCACACCCGCTTGCCCGGGCTCTGGTCGCCGCCTTCGCCACCGAGG
>JAPLNJ010000112.1 GCA_026692885.1 Planctomycetota bacterium
GGTGGGGGCGGAGGTGAACGCCAAGACCTTGGTCGAAAACGACGAACTGGTCCAGGACCGGGTGCTGGTGTTCAGTGATGGCTTCGTCAAGGACTACAAGGATTTGGGTTGTCGGCAGGAGGCGGGCTTGTGCTACCGCAAAATCCTGGCCTACGTGCAACGGCGTGACTTGCGGAGCGACGCCGTGGACAGCAGCGAAGACGGCAACGCCCGGCGGCTTTATGCCGAGGCGTATTCCAAGGTGCAGCGGCACCGCATCGGAATGTTGCTGCTGCAGGAGGCTTTGGACAGTTTCAACGCGAACATGCTGGATGCGAAGCTGGCCGACTTGGGTCAGCCCGAGGTGTTGCCCAACGATCTCGATCGAGTGCGAGTCACCTGCCGACTGTCCGGCGAAACACCGTAGTGACTGTCGAGGAACGTGAAATGGCAGTATCGAGCGCTCCTGCTGTGGGAATCGATCTTGGGACAACCTTCTCGTTGATGCCCACCCGGATTCGGCGGGCCGCCCTTGGACGATACCGAACGCCGAGGGTGAACTTACCACCACGCCGAGCCGCGAATCGGGGTTAGACCGTCCGTCGTGTTGGAACACGACGGGATGAATTTCATCGAGGAGGTCGGGAACGGTGTACGACTCGCATACGTAGTCCATCTGGTTTTGCCGAGTTCGCGCTGGACACTGTGGGGCAAAGATCTGCCGGGTCTTGTCAACCCCTCCGCACTGGAGTAAGTTAACCGCGCCATCGTGTGCTTGTGTTTCGCCAACAGGGGGGCAGGACCCTTTGCTGGAACGACCCGCAGGGTGCTTCGCACAAAAGATGGCCTCCCCTTTGTGGAGGCCAGGCGTTCCGCAGTACTGGGTGTGAGGAAGAGTGAACGACAGTGAGCTGCGAGTGACCGACTGACATTGGCGACGAGTCCCGCGGTGGGGCTCGTCACGAGATGGCGTAGGCGTAACAGACGTGAACGGATCCCAGTCTATTTCGGAGGTGTCATGATGAAACTACGAGAATTCTCCTTGACGTCCGTACTGCTGGTCTCGGCCGTGATGGCGTCGGTGAGCCCCGTCGCCGCCCAGGACACGGTTTCAGCCGAACGGCCGACAGCGGCTCCGGCCACCGACGGTGCCGCCCCAGAAGGCGAAGTGACGCCCGTCGTCGATCTGCGGGGGGATGCTGGCGTCGATGCTGTGCAGCAGGCACAACAGGAACCCCCAGCCAAATACGTCCCTAACAAGACGGCTGAGGAACAACTTCAGGAGTTCGTACAGTCCAAGAAGTGGTCCGTGGGCTGGGACGAGCAGAAGAAACGCTTCTTCGTTGTCATCGCTCAGGCCATGAACCTCGACGAACCCGCGGCCGACAAGGACTTCTATATCAAGCGGGAAATGCTGGCCAAGCGAGCCGTCCTGCGAGCCAAGGCAGACATTATTCAGTTCATTCTCACAAAGATGAGTGCCGCTGATAGACTGTCGGTTCCGGGAACCGATGTGAACGCTCAGTTCGGCGTAGCGCACAACGCCGCAGAAGCCAAACTACGCTCACAAAAAGAGAAAATCGCCAAGCTGTTGAAGGAGCACAGTGAAGCCGAAGCGGCGGCGCTCGCCGGAGCCACGACGCGCGACCGCATCAACTCGCTCCTCGACGCAGCGATCAAGAGGCTCGACAAGGAGTACTCCTCCGCCAAGGTCGAGGCTAAGAAACGCGAACAGTTCGCCAAGGCGAAAGCCCGCTACGCGGAAGCGACGAAGGAACTTGCTGAGATCGAAGCCCAAGTCCAACAGTTTCGGGGGAAAGTGCAGAGCACGCAAACATCGGAGGTGTCGCGTCTGGCCTCCATGCCCCTGATCGGAGCCACGGTGATCGAGCAGACCGAGTCGTGGAACAGCGACGACGAGAAGTATCAAGTCGCAGTCCTCGTGTGCTGGAGCGCGAAACTCGAACAGGCGGCGCGCGCAGTGCTCACCGGCGAGGCGATCATCGAGGATGCTCCCAAGGATGGCGAAACGCTCACGGTCCAAGCCTGGCTGCAGCAGCAGGAGTTGGCCCAAATGGTTGGGCCGCGACAGTTCCTCGATGCCAGTGGACAACGTTGGTTCGTCGGCATCACCGCGCGCCCGGTTAGCAAGAACGCGGCCACTGACGAGAACAACCGTGAACTCGCTCAAATCTTCGCCGGTCAAATGGCGGCGTTTTCCCTGTTCGCGGATGTCGACACGCAGACGACCGCCCGGCAAGTCATGCAGGTAGTGAGTACCGCGAACATCGACAAGTCGGAAACGAAGGCTATGGAATCGCTCGAACAGCAGCTTTCGCAGAAGTTCGAGAATCTGCAAATTCAGGGGCTCGGTCCCCTCGCAACGAAGATCGTGGCGCATCCCCTGACCGGCCAGAAACTCTACGTTGTCGCGTACGGCATGTCGCCCACGTCCGCCCGAGCTGCCATGAAATTGGAGCGTCAAACGGCGCTGGCAGCGATTCAGGTCCACAAGAGCCAAGCCTTCATGAAGGGGCGATCGGAAGCCATCGAGGGAGCCGTGAATGCCGCCAAGAACGATTCCGCCTCGACCAAAGCCGGCAGGGCCAAAGGACAGACCGAGGTCGATACCGCCAAAACCGGCAAGCCGAAGCCCGGTGGCGCCCTGAAGACCGGAGGGAAGACTGAGATTCCTGGCAAGACCAAGTCGGGATCGACGAAGACGGGCGACGTGAAGGACGACTTCTAGACGGGATTATGCACGTAGGGTGGGTCAAGGTCGCGCAACATCTTGGTGGGCCAGCGCAAGCCGGATCGCCCCACCAAGACGAGACGCGCATACGTCGCGAGCCAACCAGCGACCGCAGGCCCACCAGGGAAACGACTTGCTCGACCCACCCTAAGAGTCCGTGCGCCATCCGGGCGAGACCGTGTTTCGCGAACGGACAGGCCCGTCTTTGGCGAAGCACTCGGGAGGACGGAACCATGCGCAGTGTGCTCGCTTTCGTCGTCACGGTCGGGGCCTGCCTCGGACAGCTACGCAGTGGGTGCAGTGCAGAACTGGCAGCGGCTCACACGGTCTACTTGGATAAACTGACCAAGACGGATGAGGGCGTGCATCGCGCCGAGGGCCTGCTATTCGTCATCGTGGAACTTCCCGATGCCAGCAAGCTGCGCGAGGAAACGCTGCAATCGCGTTGCCTGCTGCGAACCATCGAACTCTTGCGACAATACGCCAGCGATCAGCCGCGACCCGCGGACGTAGCGGCCCAGGAGGTTCCACCCGCTAATCCGGTCCTGCAGCAATTCTCCTTTCTACTCGCGGAGTGCCGGCGCGCGAATCCGCGGTTCGGGACGCGGAACTTCGAACTGCAGGATATCGCCTCGCGCACTCTTGAGAACAGGCCCCTCGGTAAGAAGCGGCGTTACGTCACGGCTTTCGCGGAAGCGGACTTCGACAAGCAACGGGATGCAAAATCCTCGGTCGCCCCAGATGTTCCGGAAACCCTCGCGATCCTGCGACCCAGACTTGCGGCACTCCTGGAAGATGAGTCGGAGCAGGCCGCTACCCTCCTGCTGCGTTCCGGGGCTATTGAAGATGTCCTGAACGTGGTCAATGACGAGTCGCAGCTGGAGTTTTCCCTGGCGAGTTTCGGCGAGTTCCCGTGGGACTCGCTGGAATTCTACGAACGTTGCCAAGCGGGGCACGACCTAGTGACCGCACCGAACACGTCGGTGGCGGAGGTGCGGCAATTCCTCCGTAATTGGCCTGGGTTTCCGCCGGCCCTGCGGTGGTTGAGGCGCAGTTATGATCAAGAACAGAAGCCTGCGATGGCGGTCAATTTCGGTCTCCTGGCCTTGGTCGACGCCGCGAAAGCGGACGAGGGCCATCGGGAACTGATCGCGGTGCTGGACCGCTGGGCCAAAACGGATCCATCCGCCCTGGGCCTTACCGAATACTCCCGCCTGTTGGCCTCCGTACAGCCGGCCTCGCTTCCGGACGCGGTCCGGCTGCCCGAACACCCCGCGACGCAACTGGTCACTCGCGTCTGGCGCACATGCGGCCACCTGAATCTGCCTGAGGCCGCCAGCGAGTCGCGTGCATCCGAGCCCGCGTCCACCGTGGACCGTGTTCGGAAGGCCAAGGACCTGACCGCCGCGGTGAAGCTCGCTTACGATGGGCTCGCGAAAGACCCGGCGGACGCCGCGCTCTGGGCCGCCTTCGGCGAGACGCTGCTGACCGCAGAGGAAACCGCTGCGGCGATTCCCTTCCTCACGCAGTCTTTGCGGCTCGCCCCGACCGTCGTGCGAACCCGGTTGAGTCTGGCCACTTGCTACGAACGCCTCGGCCATCAGCAGCTTCGCCGCGGCTTGGCTCTGGCTGCGATGCTGCAACCCGCGGTCACGGACACCGAGCGCGAGCAGGCCCTGGCGCATTTGAGCGAGGCGACTCCCGCTACCACGAAGAAATCTGCTTCTGCGACCCCAACGGACGGTTTGCCATGATCGTGTTTGCTGTCGAACAACGGCTTCGTCTCCCGAATCGGATGTGCCAACTGGGCCCCGTTCCGGATGGTTGGCGCCAGCGCAGCGCCGTACGATCGGCCGGCGGCCTAATGATCGCGGCCAAGAGGAGACCGGCATTTGCCGTTTCGCTCCTCACCCCAACCCTCTTCCCGGAGTACCGGGGCGAGGGAGTCAGGTCTTCGCCGCTCCTGAGTCAAGGCGTTCGCTGGTGGATCGCGCTGAGCCTGGCCTGGTATCTGTGGTCGAGTGATCCAGGCGTCGGTCCAGCGGCTCTGCGTGCGGACGACGCC
Organism: Planctomycetota bacterium; assembly: GCA_026692885.1. The sequence continues at coordinate 4,797 of JAPLNJ010000112.1, forward strand.
GAGGTCCTGGCGGAACTCAAAGAACTGGAAGCTCCCGTCGTTGACCCAGGCTTTGCTCCGTTGTTACGACAGGCGGCCGACATCTGCCGCGGCGGCTCGCAGGCGTTTACCGCAGGCAAACAGTGGGTCGCCATCGCGGTGGGCCGAGCGGCGTTAGAGACGGAAGCAGGAAAACCGCTGCCCCTCTCGGACGCTACCAAAGTCGCACGGACCAAAGCGCATCGCAACCTAGCCAAGTTGCTGCACGGATATCGCACCTCGGCCCGAGACTCAAACGTGACCAAGACGATCACGCCAGGCGGACGCTCGGAAATCAGCGAGTTGTTTCGTTCCGTATCGAAACAGGATGTGGAAGCCACACTGACACGCGTCGAGGTCGTTGGCACCTGGCAGCTCGATGCAGGCGGATCGGTGGCCGTCATGGTGGCGGTCGGCGATCCGCAGCATCCGGCGTTCCAGCGTCGGGGCGCGCCGCCGTCCGCGGTGAAGTTCCGCAATGAACAGTGGGACGGCGATTGGCGGAACATCTTCGCAACCCGCCCCGCCATCCTGACCGGCGGGGCAAGTCTGTATCAGCAGCAAGACGCGATCCTCATCCTCGCCGTGGGCAAGGCGCGGTTGAAGGGCGATCCGGTCGCTGACAGTCGTCGGGAGCTGGTGGCCTCGATCGGCGCCGCCCGCGAGGCGCTGTTACTCGTAAAGGGCCTGCAGGTCGCCAATCAGAGCCGGGTCACGCAGGAATCTCGGCGGTTGACTGCGGACGAAGTCACCATCATTACTGAAGTCCGTGAAATCTTGGAGACCACCAACTCGTAGAAACTGTCCCAGACGATCCGCTTGACGAAGCCTGTCGGCAGCTGGGAAGCAGCCGACGGCCAATACTATTTCATCGCCGTCGCCCTGAAACTCTCGGACTTGAAGTAAGGCATAGAAGAGAAACTCCCTCGCCCCAGTACCCTCGCACTAGTACCGCGTGGAGAGGATTGGAACGAGTGGTGGAAATGACAAGTGCCGAGGGCATTTCTGAGCATTCCTGAGAATCCGAACCCGATAGGAGCATCCCATGCGTTACCTGCCCACCCTGCTCTTGATCACCGTTCTCTGCATGGGTTGCGGAAAGCCGGCACCCAGTCCTGCCCCTGCGCCACCTGCGAAACCTGCGGCGCAGGCGCCCGTCCAGCCGGCCACCGAATCCCCCACGAAGCCGACAGAGGAAGCCCCGGCGCCGGGCGCTGCCGCACCAGAGGCCGACAAAACCAAAGAGCCTGCTGCCAAGTCCGAAAAAGCGGACGACAACCCGTTCAAAGTGATCGACGAATCCAAGTAGCGTACGCCCGATACGGCCACTCGGGCATTCGTCGCAGGAGCCCTTAGGATCGGCGCATCAATAAGTGACGCAAAAATAGTAGACGGCACACTCCGAGGCTGTGAAAAAATGTGCGAACACGATTCGCGGTAGGGTGGGCCAAGTACTCGCGGCCCACCAATTCCAAGGAAACGGCCTTGCGCGGCCCACCAATTCCAAGGAAACGGCCTTGCTTGCGACGGTGGGCCGCGAGTACTTGGCCCACCCTACGATTTCTTCACAGCCTCGGAGTGTGCCGATTTCAGCACACGGAGTGTGCGGACTACGTTGAATAGCTTCGACACTTATTGATGCGCCGGTCCTTACCCGTTGAGACCGCCGGGGCCACCCGAATCGTCAGAAGATATCCATCCTCGTCGCCCCTTTTTTTGTGGGAGTTACAAGCATGTTTCGACATCGGCCCGTTTGCCTCTGCCTCGTGTTCGTCGCTACGGTCTGTGGAGCCACGGCATTCGCCCGCACCTGGACCGACAGCACCGGCAAGCACAAGATCGAAGGGGAATTCGTCAAGCTGGCCGAGGGTCAGGTGGACATCCGCGGCGACAACGGCACGCTAATCCGCATTCCTTTGGAAAAACTGAGTGAGGAGAACCAGCAATACGTCCGCCAGGCAGCTAAACCAGCGATGGAGGAAACTCAGTTTGCAGTCCCTGCGGAAGACGAAAAGCCGGTCGCCAAGGCGCCAGCCTCCGGCGATCCCAAGGACACGCAGACGGTCGTCGCCGAAGGCGTCGGGATCAGCAAGGAAGAGTCGCTCAAGGATGCCTTCCGCGCCGCCGTCCGACAGGTGGTCGGTGAAGTCGCCGATAGTGAGACGCTGGTCAAGAATGACGAGCTGGTGAAAGATCAGGTTCTCACCTACAGCGATGGATTCATCCCCAAACATGAAGAAGTCTCTATCAAGCGGGAAGGCGGCCTGTTCCGCACCACGATTGTTGCGCAGGTCGAGCGGCGGAGCGTGATTGCGAAACTTGAGTCGGCTCGCATCACTATGAGACGGGTTGACGGTAAGGGGATGTTCTCGTCGGTCGTGACGGAACTGGATGCGGAGAAGAATGCTGCGAACCTTGTTGAAAAGGTCCTGGAAGGTTTTCCACTCAGTTGTCTCGAAGTACAGGTCGTTGGCGAGCCCCGAATTCTCAGTAAGGCGAATAATGATGCCACGATAGCGATCACGGTCGATTACCACGCGGACATCAAAGCCTTCGACACGTTCGCGGCCCGGCTGCATGACCTATTGAAGCACGTTGCAAAGAAACACGGCAGCTTCTCGGTAGCTGCGTCGCGGGACAGATCTTCCGGCGTGCTTCTAATCGGAGAGGACGACAAGAAGCTCTCCATCTGGTCGCGACATATTCCCAGCCTGGACGAACTTGCCCAGCGGCGTGATTCCGCGGCGCTGGCAGTCAACATGCAGCGGACGAAGAAGGCCGATCGCACCGAATGGAACTACTACCTGTTGGACAGCAGTACCAGGGCGGCATTTGCTTCGCGCGCTGCGTGCGTGTTCACGACCAAGCTCTCATTTCTGGATAAGAGTGGTGGGCTCATCGCAACGGAGAGTTTCCCCGCGTGCATACCGCGGACGGAACCCAATGACAAATCGTTGCGCAGTTATTCATCCTACCATGTGTCACTCATTTTCTCTGGGACAGAGTCCGGTGATTCGTCTTACGGCGCCTATGACGGGTTCTACTATGGTTACCCGGCAAAAGACAAGTTGGGCTTCTACCCAGAGTACTTCTCACTGCTTGCAGGCGGACGGAACCAAAGTGGTACAGGGAGAAACCGAGGGGAAGTTTTGTTCGTCATTGCACCGCTGTTCTTTGACAATTGTCCGCACACGCGCGGTGTTGATTATGTACCGTCGCTGTCGATTACTCGGACTGTGACGCTGCAGGTCGATGAACTGCGAGACATCCATACAGTACGTGCCGAGTTGCGGTTTGAGGGTATCTTGCCCAAGTTACAGCAAGAAACTGAATAAGCGGGATGCGTCTGGTTCCATTTTGCCAGATGAAAACGTTACCTATAGGCAAGACACCCCCCCGCGATCGATAAGCTCGTGACGAAGACTCATTACAGGTCATTGAGAATGCCTCTCGATGACTGACCGGATTTAGGAGGACCAATAATGTACCGATGGAACCCACTTGCCGCAACTGTCACGCTGGGCGTGATTCTGTGCGGCGGCCAGTCGCCGGCCCGCACCTGGACCGACAGCACCGGCAAGCACAAGATCGAAGGGGAATTCGTCAAGCTGGCCGAGGGCCAGGTGGACATCCGCCGCGACGACGGCAAATTGGTCCGTATCCCGCTGGAAAAACTCAGCCAGGCGGATCGAGAGTACGCGAGGAGACAGGCAGCAAGTGCGGACCTCAACCCGTTCCAGTCGCAGGACAGCAGTGACCAGCAAAAACCTGTGGCTAAGCCTTCGCAAACCGGTGCCGGGCGCCGTATTTTGGAGGGCCAGCAGCATCAGGATGCGGTAACGCTGCTGAAGCAGGCGTTTGATGATTTCCCAATTAAGTGCCTGGCGGTGACACCCGAAAAACCACGTATCGACGCAGCTGGAGCCGACGGCCGCACCAATGTCACCGTACCAGTAACTGTGACTGTCGATCCTGCTCGTTACCGGGCCTTCGACACGTCCGTCCGGAACATCCTGAACGCGATGACGGCTCGCAAGAGCTCGTACACATTCGACGTGTCGGATGGGTACAAAGGCGCCGAGTTCTCGATTGTGAAGAAAGACGACGGAATACCATTGTATGCGTTCCTCAACCAGACGACTGGCCTCAGCGAACTGCATTTCAAGAGCGACGCGAATCGACGCGAAGGTGTGTTTGGAGTTGGGCTGTACGACTTGGACAAGAGCAGCTCAAGAAAGGTCACGTGGACCGTATTTGAACCGGGGCCTGAGTGCTGCAATTTCTTTAAGGCGATGGTTACGGCACCCAAATCACTGGAAATGACAGTCACACTTCGCGATGCTGGCGGCAAATTCATTGAGGATCTTTCTTTTCCGACCGAGGTGAGCGACGGCAAGGTTGAGCCTCGGAAAGGGACCAATAACTCGCCGCCTGTGGTCTTAGAGGGGATCAGCCCACCAAAAGAAAGTCTCTACTATCGCGTGTCCACGTCCCTGTCGCTGCAAGGAGTGAACATGGCGGGCGACGGGTATAAGATGTCAAATGGGGTCAACAGCTTCCCAGAGTTCGTTCCGTTGTTTCCCATAGGCCCCCTCTTCTACTACAGGTTTTCCAGTACTAGTTACTATTGCCTATCTCCGGAGATTCGTTTTGCGGTCAAGTTCCAAGATCTCGAATTAGAGGCCGTAGGTCGAATCAGCCGCGTTGAATGCACGTTAAACCGCCCATCTCGTTAGACTCATTCTGAGTGGGGGACCAAGCAGTCGGCGCATCTGGGGTGTTCAGTTTGTCTGATTTTGCCTTGAATTGGCGTTTTCCCGAATGCCTGATTCTGTGCCATTCTGGTTTGCTTCGCGGAGTGATTACGAAATCCAGGATGACCGAGTGGCTCCTGGGACGTGGCAGCAGAGTCCAATAAATCGGAATTTCCCCGCACGGCTGGCAGAGCCAGAACACGGATGAAGGGTTAAGATATTCACACGTCGTCCGACGATTCTTGTTCCAACAGGACCTTCAGAATTTCGCCAACGTCTGCGGGCTGGAAACCGGGAGCTTGCCGGGGCCTGCAGACAGGAATAGGATGGTCCGCTACGTTTCCTCGGCGATAGGGTGGTGGGATGCTGTTGAAGACTGAATCGTGGCGTGCGACCTGGATAGTGTTCCTCGCGTTCAGCGGGGGCGGCACGAGCGTTTTCGGGCAGGTCTTCCCTGCCCCGCAACGGAGCGAGCTGTCCCCAGATGTCCAATTGGAGGAGGCCGATCACGTCGCCCGCTCGCACCTGGAACGCATCGACCGGTTCCTGCAGGACCGGCAATGGGATGAATCCGTTGAGGCCCTGCGCCGTTTGCTGGAGAATGACAGCGGCAAGCTGATGCGGATCGATCAGGCTCCGGCTAGCCGGAACGACACGGACTCGTTCGTGCGTTACGTTCCGCTTCGCACCTACTGCCAAATCAAGCTGGCCGGCCTGCACGCCTCCGCGCCAGAGGCCCTGAAGCTGTACCGTACCCGCGTCGACCCGTTGGTCGAACGTTGGTATCAGGAAGGCGTCAGTCCAGGGAATGAGGCCCAACTCCGCCGGATCGTCGATCGTTTCCTGGTCAGCCGCTTTGGCGATCAGGCCCTGTTCCGGCTCGGTGAGCTGGCGCTGGAGCGAGGGGACTTCAATCATGCTCGAGCGGCCTGGGAGCGGATCAACCCGCGAACCAGAATTTCTGGTCTGAAGATCTCATCGGCGGGCGTGCCCGCGGATCAGCCGGTGGGTTTGGCGCTGGATGGCCGCGATTTGGCTGCCCTGTGGGACGAGCTAGGACCGCTGTGGAACGACGCCAAGCCCTCGTCGAATTGGCTGGTCTATCCGGATTCTGACCTTGAGTTTGCCGCCGTGCTGGCCCGACTGACGTTGGTCTCGGTCCTGGAAGGATCCCCTTCGCGTGCCAAGGCCGAATTGCAGTTGCTCCGCCGCTTGGCCCCGGACGCCGAGGGGGTAATCGGAGGTCGCCGCGGCAAATTCACCGAGTTGTTGGGCAGCCTGCTACAGCAAAGCAATTCCTGGTCGGCTGCTGCGGTGCCGCCAGACTGGAGAACTTTGGGTGGTTCGGCCACACGTACGAAGGTGGCCAGCACAGGCGTAGACATTGCGTTGCAACCGTTGTGGAGGGTGGCCTTGCCAAGCCTAAACACGGATGACCGGCTGCTGGGTGGGATCGCGCGCCCCGCCGAAGCCCGGGACACACTGTTGAGTTACCATCCGATCGTCGTGCGGAGTTCCGTCCTGCTAAACACGGGCGAGAGTCTGGAAGATGTGCACGCCTTCGACCTGCACAGTGGCCAGCGATTGTGGCCCGGAGAGGTCGCTCCTGCGGCGAACGACGTGGCTCCGCCTGCTGTGCCGGGTCTGGTGTTGCCAGAACCAGTCGGCCAGTTCGGGGTGCCGCGTTACACGATGACAGCGTGGCAAAACCGACTGTTCGTGAAGCTCGGCCCGCAGGCTACCGCGTTTCCCTTGGACGACCGTCCCCGCCCCTGGCAACCTGGCTACTTGGCCGCCGTGGATTTAGACGCGCAAAAGAAACGTTTATTCGAGATTCACTTCGAGGACGAACCGTGGGGTCTTGGTTGGACGTGTGACGGCCCGCCGATTACGGACGACGCGAATCTGTACGTCGCGCTCCGGCGCCGAGATAATCTGCGAGCGCAGGCCCACGTGGCCTGTTTCGACATGAAACGCGGCAAACTGCGGTGGCGCCGCTCCGTCGCAGCTGCGGAGACACCTGGCCAGGGACGTCTGGTCGAGTACACGCATAGTCTGTTGACACTGTCGGAGGGCACGCTGTTCTTCAACACGAACCTGGGCGCCGTGGCCGCGTTGCGCGCCGAGGACGGCGAGATCGAATGGATTCTGACGTACCCCCGCGCTCCCTGGGACGATGGCGATCCCGACCGCTCGCGCCGGCATTGGTATCGCGACTTGAATCCCTGTTTGGTCCACAAGGGCTTGATCATCGTCGCCCCGACTGACTGCGACCGGCTGTTTGCGTTGGATGCGGCGACCGGCCTGGTAGTGTGGAGCACGCCGCCTCAACAGGCGGTAGACGTGGTCCACCTGCTGGGCGTTGGGAGCGAGCGTCTGATCGCCAGTGGCGACCGCATCTATTGGATCGATATTCGGGATGGGCAGATCGCCACCAGTTTTCCTGCGCGGGTTGAAGATGGGTTGCGTGGCTACGGTCGGGGACTGCTCGCAGGCAGCAGCGTGTACTGGCCCACACGGGACAAGATCTACGTCTTCGCTCAGGACGGCAGTCGCCAAGTCCGGCAGCCGATCGACTTGGCGCCGCTGGGTCTGACGGGCGGCAATTTGGTGCTGGCTGAAGACGTGCTGTTGATCGCGACTGCCAATGAATTGGTGGCGCTTAGTCCGTTCGGACGGCAAGTGACCCAGGCGGCCCCAGCCCGCTGAAGGGCGTAGTTCAGGCTTTCCAGCCTGACGCAAACCCCCGTGCGGCTACACGAATGGAGTTCGGCCAAGCTGCTTGCACAAGGTGTAGGGTGGGCTGAGCCCACCAGACGGGCCTTGATCGTAACGTTGCGCATGGCCTTGATCGTAACGGTGTGAAATGCAGTCACGGCTAGCTGCTTCTGTTCGAGAAGCTCCCGACGTGAGTCGGTGGGAGTGCTCCTGCCCGTCGCCTAACCCCGGGTGGTATCCCTGACTGCCGACTCGCCGCCCGCTGACCGCCGCCGGAGGCGGCGGTCAGCGGGCGGCGAGTCGGGGTGACGGTATCGCCCCGTGGCATAGGCTTCTGGTGGGACTGCTCTCACCGACTCACGTCGGGAGCATCCAATCCCAAGTTGAACGTTGGTCGACTTTGTAGCCATTGGCCGCTAGCGTTTCGCAGCGTTACGATGCGTAACCTTATGATCAAGGCTTTCAGTAGCCTCCTCCGGCTTGCGGTTAAACGAACCTGCCGGGTACAACAGAGGGAAACAGGAACCCGCGCATGCTGCAAGACAACGACATCCAGGCGGTCGAGCGACTGCACGAAGCATATCGCCAGATTACGCACGAATTGAGCAAGGCCATCGTCGGCCAGCAGCAGGTGATTGAAGAACTGCTGATCGCCCTATTTGCCCGCGGGCACTGCCTGCTAGTCGGCGTGCCAGGACTGGCCAAGACGCTGATGATTCGCAGTCTGGCCGACGCACTGCAACTGGCGTTCAATCGCATCCAGTTCACGCCGGACCTGATGCCCTCGGATATCACCGGCACCGAAGTCATCCAGGAGGACCGGTCGACCGGTTATCGCGAGTTTCGATTTCTGCGTGGTCCGGTGTTTGCCAACATCGTCTTGGCCGACGAGATCAACCGAACGCCGCCGAAAACCCAGGCCGCCTTGCTGGAAGCCATGCAGGAGCAGCAGGTCACGATCGGCGGCAAGCGGCATCAACTGCCGGTGCCGTTCTTCGTGCTCGCCACGCAGAACCCTATCGAGCAGGAAGGGACCTATCCGCTGCCGGAAGCCCAGTTGGACCGTTTCATGTTCAGCGTCTTTGTGGACTATCCGGATGAAGAAGAGGAACTGCAGATCGTCCAACGGACCACGGCTGATCTGGAAGTCAAGATCACGGCCACCTTGGACGCCGAACGGATCACGGAGTTGACTCGGATTGTCCGCAAAGTCCCCATCGCCGACCACGTGGCCCGCTATGCGCTGCAGCTGGCCCGGTCGACCCGCCGCCAGCAGCCGGAAGCCCCGGACTTCATTAGGGAGTATGTGATGTGGGGCGCCGGACCGCGGGCCAGCCAGTACCTGGTGCTCGGCGCCAAGGCCCGCGCGGTGCTCCAAGGCCGCTACTATGTCAGCCAGGAAGACATTCGAGCCGTGGCGTTGCCGGTCCTGCGGCACCGCATTAAGACTAACTTTAGCGCGGATGCAGAAGGCGTCTCCGCCGATGACCTGATCCGCCGTGTGATCGAATTCGTCCCTTCCATTACCGAGGAGTCCGGCGAACGTGGTACCCGACGCCCAGCAGTCGTCCCCGACGTCTTTAGACCCGCGGACGCTGGCTAAATTGAAAAGCCTGCAGTTGCGTGCCAGGCACATCGTGGAAGGCTATGTGTCCGGTCTGCATCGCAGTCCCTACCACGGTTTCTCGATCGAGTTTGCCGAGCACCGCGAGTACGTGCCGGGCGACGATCTGCGTTACGTGGACTGGAAGGTCTTCGGACGCACGGATAAGTTCTATCTGAAGCAGTACGAAGACGAGACGAACCTGATCTGTTACCTGGTGCTGGACGTCAGCGAGAGCATGCGGTACCAGGGTCCGGAGTCACCCCTGTCAAAGTTCGAATACGCCCAGTGTCTGGCGGCGTCCTTGGGCTGGCTGGTTCTACAACAGCAGGACGCGGTCGGCCTCGTGACGTTTGATCAGCAGATCCGGGCGAACCTGAGTCCCAGCAGTGCGGCCACACATTTGCAGCCCTTACTGCAGGTCCTGGAGGCCGCGCCGCTGGAGGCCAAGACGGACAGCGGCCCAATTTTCCACGAGTTGGCCGAGCGTTTCCGCAAGCGTGGGGTGGTGGTGATCCTGAGCGATTTCTTCGACAACGTAGCCTCGCTGATGGCCGGACTAAAGCACTTCCGGCACCGCCGGCACGACGTGGTCTTGTTTCACGTCCTGGATCCCGCCGAATTGGATTTTCCGTTCCACAATCCGACGCGATTCAAGGGTCTGGAGCAGTATCCCGAAGTAATCGCCGATCCGCGTTCGCTGCGGAAAGCCTACCTGCGCGAATTCGGCAACTTCCAGCGCGACTTGCAAAAGGGCTGTCGGGGCCACGGTCTGGACTACCGCCTGATGCGTACCGACCAACCGTTGGACGTAGCCCTCTCCAGCTACCTCACCTCGCGCATGGCCAAGGTGAAGTGAGATTTGGAGTGCGGTGACTTGTCACCGCTTTTTCAGCGGCCTGGAACACGGCTAACGCCTGGCAAATCTTCTGAGCCATGCCGACTGGCGGAGCGAGGCCGCTGCCTCGGCGAAGCGTGAAGAAAAGCGGCGACAAGTCGCCGCACTCCAAAGGCTCACCGGCGCGGCAGGATACGGTCCTTGCCGACCCAGGTGCGGAGGGCTTCCGGAATGACGACGGAGCCGTCGGCTTGCTGGTGGTTTTCCAGGATGGCGATTAACGCCCGGCTGACGGCGACGGCGGTGCCGTTCAACGTGTGCACGAAGTTGGTGCCCTTCTCGCCCTTCACTTTGTAGCGAGCATTCAAGCGGCGCGCCTGGTAGTCCGTGCAGTTCGAAGTGCTGGTGATTTCGCCCCACTCGCCCTGCTTGCCCCGGCCGGGCATCCAAGCCTCCAAGTCGAACTTACGATAGGCCGGTCCACCCAAGTCGCCGGTAGCCGTGTCGATGACGCGATAGGGAATGTCCAAGCCGTCGAACAAGCGGCACTCCAGTTCACACAGATGTTCGTGCATCACGTCGCTGTGGTCCGGCAGCGTATAGGCAAACATCTCCACCTTGGTGAACTGATGCACGCGGTAGATGCCGCGAGTGGCCGCGCCGTGAGCGCCGGCCTCGGTGCGGAAACAGTGGCTGACTCCGCACAGCTTGATCGGCAACTGCTCGGCGTCGATCGTCTGCCCGGCATACAGCCCGCCCAGCGTGATTTCGGCGGTGGCCACCAGACTCAAGTCGGATTTCTCGATGCTGTAGATCTGTGTCTCCGGCCCGCGCGGGTTGAAGCCGACGCCCACAATGACGTCGTCGCGGGCCAAGTCGGGCGTGATCATCGGAGTGAAACCTTCCGCCAGCAGCAAGTCCAGCACGTACCGCTGCAGCGCCAATTCGAGCAGCACGGCTTCGTTCTTCAAGAAGTAGAAGCCGTGCCCCGTGGTCCGAGCGCCGCCTTCCAGGTCCAGGATGTCCAATTTCTCGCACAGGGCCACGTGATCCAGCGGCTGGAAATCGAACTGGCGGATCTCCGTCTTGCCGCGGCGCACCTCGCGGCTGAACGTCTCGTCGGGGCCGACCGGGGCCTGGGGGTGCGAAATGTTTGGAATCGTGATCTGGATGGCCAGCGTCTCGGCGTCCAGGCGGTCGTGTTCGGACTGTGCGGCGTCCTTCTGCTGGCGCAGCAGGCGACCTTGCTCCTTACGAGCTTCGCGTTCAGCCGGATCCTTGGTCTGGCCGATCGTCTTGGCGACTTCGTTCGCCTGACGATTTAGCTCTTGGACTTCACCGAGTTTCTGGCGACGCAGCCCGTCCAGTTCCACCAGCCGCTTGATGTCGGCCTTGGCGTTACGTTGGGCGCAGTGTTGTTCGACAAGTTCCGCGTTTTCGACGATGAATTTTCGATCTAACATGTCAGTTGTCAGTTGTCAGTTGTCAGTTGTCAGTTGTCAGTTGTCAGTTGTCAGTTGTCAGTTGTCAG
>JAPLNJ010000113.1 GCA_026692885.1 Planctomycetota bacterium
TGTGATCAAGAGCGTGATCAGCGATGGAAACGGTGAATCGGGCAAGTTGATTAAGATCGGCCCCGGTGTCTTGACCTTGACGAACGACAAGAATACGTACACGGGGAAGACGACGATCGGTGGGGGCACGCTGAGTATCAGCAGTGATGGGAACCTGGGGTCGGCGCCAGGGGCAGCCACACCTGGCCACCTCGTCATCGACAACGCCACCTTGAAAATCACTCGCAGCGATTTGTTAACGAACGAATTCACGATCCACCAGAATCGCGGAATCGCTTTGGGGCCGAAGGGAGCGACCGTCGACGTCCAGGAGAAATGGCTAGTGGTCTATGCCGGCGTGGTGGCCGACGTGGTGGTCGACAACGTCAGCGAGGCGGGTTCCCTCACCAAAATCGGCGGCGGCGTGCTGATGTTGAATGGCACCTACACGTACACGGGGACGACGTACGTCAGGGCTGGCACTTTACTGATCAATGGTAAATATTCGAATCCCAAGGATCCCGGTGACTTCGAAGTCGGTCCCGAATCATCGTCCGGGACCGGCCAAGCTGTGTTCGCTACGTTGGGTGGTGTCGGGACTATCAACGGGTTCGTGCATGTCCGGGCGGGTGGGGCCATCAATCCGGGATCCACGCAGACGACATGGGTTGACTCCACCCTCAAGACGGCGCCGGCTAAGGACAAGGACGGTAAGGTTACAGAGGAGTTTGAGTTCGCGCCGGGGATGCTTACGACAGGCCGGATCACCTTTGATGTGGGATCGACTTTCGTCTGCGATTTCAACGGACCGGACCAAGGCGGTAAGCAGGAGAATAAGGATGCGCTAACCGTGTGGAAGGGATCTTCACCCCATTCCTCAATGTTAGACCCTCACCTGCCTCCGATTGCCCCGACCGACTATGACCAACTCAGGTTCACGGGAGCCCTGACGCTGAGCAGTCCTCACTTCGAACCCGTTCCGCATTTCGATCCTAAGCCCTGGGAGAAGCAGTTCACTTTTCTCTTCCCCGAAGGCGGGGGAGCGTCTATTGTGGACGGATCCAGACTCCTGGAGAACTCGATTTCGATCAGCGACTACGTCTACGTCTTCCGGGTGAAAGGCGGTGCCATTTCCTTTGAGAGCAATAACTTCGCGCCCTTGCCTGCTTTGGCTGAGATCGCGAAACCGCCAGCGTTCACCGCGGCGAAAGCCATGCAATCGGCCGAACTACAGGTGTTGCGTACGATCCCGTCACCGCCGCCCCCGCCGATGGCCAGCGCGGTGGCTGGCGGCGAAGTTGTGGCGGAGGCCGAACGACTCATCGAAGTGTACGTGGTGATGCCGAAGGATGATCTGGGCAACATGCCCGACGAAAAAAATCCCGTCCTCAAGCTGCCTATATCCAAGTTGGGGGAGCTGCGGTCAGTGCTCGACGAATTGCCTGACGACCACTACAGGATCTACCTTTCCATCGGGCACGGTAAGGAAGGCGATCGCGACAAATTTCTGGTTCGCGACGTATACCTGCGTGAAGGAAAGCCCATCGAGCGCGAGGAGACCGAGTCCGAAGCAGCGTCGTCCTTCAGTGGCGACGATGGGAAGGCGAGCCCAGATCACGCGCAGCCCGAAATGCAGGAGAACCCGCCGCCCGAGACGATCGAGAATCCTACCCAATCCGGCTCGAAGCCCGAGCTCACACCGACTGCGCCGGCCAATTCCGGTGTTCGAGTTCCCATGCTACGTTCCAGCGGTCAGACCGACCCGGCGCTGAGTCCGAATCAGGAACTCGGCGACGGTCAGTTGGTGGGCGGCGTGTTGCTGCCGACCGGGGTGGTTGCCGGCTCAGCCGCTGGGGCCTGGCCCGCGCGCCTCGACGAGGCCGTCGAAAAGCACTCCCGGCGTCTCCTGGCCAGACTCTACCGGCGGGGAGGGAATTCACGTTGAAGCGAAAGACGCTAAGCGAAATCAAGACTGCGAGAAACTAGGACACGATACGACGGGGCCTGCCCCGGAGGTTGACTTCGGCTCGCGAGGCAAAGCATCCTCGCAGAAATAGGTGGGTCAACTTCGCAGGACGGCCTTTCCAGGCCGTCGCGGAAAACGGACGGGTTGGGAAACCCATCCTACCTTCGAATTGCACTGGTTACTTCGGCACGCGAGGCATAAGCAGCCGTGGCGTCGTCTGGAAATACGAGGAGGAATTGCGGGATGTCGAAATGTCCGAATTGCCAAGCCGAACTTAGTCCTGCCGACCTGGGCAGGGAGAAATGTCCGAAATGTGGCAAAGCTTTGGGTCGGCAACCAACCCAGAGCGATTTGTCGGCGACGATGGACTTCGAATCCACCCGGATTTCGCCCGCATCGCCGCCAGCGGTCGACAGCAGTTGGAACACGGTCCGCCCAGACCAGACGGTGGATCTAGGGCTGCCCGCAGGCTGGCCGGAGGCTCGCGTCTCAAGCTCCGACGCGGCCCGGCCGGGCGCCACGCTCGATTTCACGCCGCCCAAGGCCCCGCCAACCCTGGACTCGCAGGGCTCCCCCGCCTCGTCCCCGGACACCGCCCGGCCGGGCGCCACGCTCGATTTCACGCCGCCCAAGGCTCCACCGGCTGCAGGCGATTCGATCGCAAACGCAGCTCGATTGGAGCAGACGCTGGATCTGGGCCCACGCGGTTCCACCTCGGATACCGCGCGGCCTGGCGCCACCCTGGATTACAGCCCTCCGGTTGATCGCGATCACCTCCAGACTGTCGACGCACCTCGACGATCGGATGCTGATTTGCAGCGGGTGTCGGAGCTTTGGCGGGATTCGATCACTGCGAAATCGACGCCCGGCATGACGCTGAAGGTCGACACCGCGGCCAGCATTAAGGGGACCGGTTTGGTCATCAAGCCACGATCCGTGCAGCAACCACGGTCCGTGCAGCAGCCGGGTGCCGCGCAGCAGCCGGATGCCCGGGGGTCAGAGAAAGCCGATTACGAGTTGGTGGACGTGCTCGGCGAGGGCGGAATGGGCATTGTGTACACCGCCCGACAGGCCAGCATCAACCGTGTCGTCGCGATGAAGACGCTCAGGCCGCAGTTCATGGACGACGAGGACCATCGGGGGAAGTTCCTGTCCGAGGCGGTGGTGACAGGCGATCTGGAACACCCCAACATCGTGCCCATTTACGATCTGGCCTCGAACTCATCCGGAGCGTTGTTCTATTCGATGAAGTGCGTGCACGGCACGCCTTGGTCGAAAGTGGTGACGACCAAGTCGCTGACTGAGCACCTGGATATTCTAATGAGCGTCTCGGACGCGATCGCCTTTGCCCACTCCCGCGGCGTGATCCATCGGGATTTGAAGCCCGAGAACGTGATGTTGGGCGATTTCGGCGAGGTCCTGGTCATGGACTGGGGCATTGCGATGTCGACCCCCGCGTTCGAGAAATCGGCGAGCATCATGCAGTCCAACAGCATCGGCGGCACGCCGGCTTACATGGCGCCGGAAATGGCGAGTGGCCAGGTCGACCTGATCGGCCCGGCCAGTGACATCTATCTGCTGGGGGGCATTCTCTATGAGATTATCACCGGTGATCCACCCCACACGGGCAAGAACGTCATGCACTGCCTGGCCGCCGCGGCCCGCAATGAGATTCGGCCGACGGACAAGTCGGGCGAATTGCTCGACATCGCCCGCAAGGCCATGGCAACCGAGATCGCCGACCGTTATAGCACGGTTCAGGATTTCCAGACGGCGATTCGGGAATATCAGTCGCACACAGAAAGCATCACCCTCTCAGCTCGGGCGGAACAGGATCTGACCAAGTCGCAGCAGACCTGCGATTACCAGGACTTCTCGCGGTCGCTGTTCGCCTTCCAGGAGGCTCTTGCGATTTGGGATGGAAACGCCCGGGCCCGATCGGGCGTGCCCGAGGCGCAATCCCTGTATGCACGGTGTGCGTTGGGAAAGGGGGATTTCGACCTGGGTCTGTCGCTGCTGAATGCCAACCATCCCCTGCACCGCGAGTTGCACGCGGAATTGATCGCAGCGCAACGGGAACGGGAAAGCCGCAACCAGCGTCTGAAGATTTTCAAACGCATCGCCGGGGTTGTGACCGGGGTCGCCGTCGTGATCTTGATGGTCGCTCTGGTGCTCATCCTACGACAGAGGAACTACGCGTTGGAACAGGAAGGTATTGCTCAAGTTGAAACGAAGAAGGCAGTAGTTCAGACGGGTATTGCCGAAAAGCAGACGAAGGAGGCGTTAGTCCAGAAGGGTATTGCGGAAAAACAAACGAAGGAGGCCGTGACCCAAAAGGCCCTTGCGGAAAAGCAGCGACAGAAGGCCGTGGAGGCGCGCGTCGCGGCCGAGGAAGCTTCCTACGTGGCCCAAATCGGTCTGGCAGCGGAACGCATTGCCGGCAATGCGTTTCTCGACGCGGAGCGTTTGCTAAAGCGGTACAAGGAATCCGGCAAGACGGCGCCGCGCAACTGGGAATGGGGCCACCTCAGCTATCTTTGCGGACTGGCTGACAAGACGGTGGACGTGGGTGCCCGCGTGGAATGTGCCGTGTACTCGCCCGATGGCCGTTTTCTCGTCGCCGGGGATGTCGATGGCAAGGCCCACATCTGGGACGTGGCCTCGTACCAGGAACTGTGTGCGGTGCAGCATGGCGCCGCGGTCCATGCCGTGGCGATCACCAACGACGGCCGATATTTGGCTACCGGCGGCGAGGATCAGGGCGTCATCAAACTCTGGAAGCTGAGTGCCGACGGCAAGAAATACGATGAAGAACCAACGCCGTTGAAGGGGCATAAGAACGCGGTGTTGAGCCTGCGGTTTTCTCCGGATCAGAAGTACTTGCTCAGCAGTTCGCGGGACGAGACGGCGCGTCTGTGGGACTGGAAGGCGGATACGGAGAAGCCGGAGCGGGCATTCCGTGGACATTTCGGCCCGGTCTGGAATGCTACCTTTGCCCCCGACGGCAATAAGATCGTGACTGCCGGCGACGACGGCACGGTCTGCATCTGGTCCTGGAAAGATGGCGAACGAGATGGCGAACGACTGACCCGGTTCCGCGGACACCGGGGAGCCGTGTACGCCGCCGCATTCTCGCCCGATGGGACGCTGATTGCATCGGGTGGCCGCGATAAGCGCGTCCTCGTCTGGGAATGGGCGAAAGTCAAGAACTTCTCTTTTGAAGATCTTCAAAAGCGTCTGACCAAGAAAGGCGTGCTGGCAACGTCCGCGCCGGCGGCGGACTCGAAGTCACAAGCGGAGTTTCGCGCGCTTGAAGGTCATTCGGCGGAAGTCCGGGCGATCGACTTCTTGCCGAGTCGTGGAGACCTGAAAGGCACGTTTGTGGTTAGCGGAGGCCACGACAATGCGGTGCGTGTCTGGAATCTCGATGCCAAGCCCACGGCGATAGATTTCGTACGGACCTTCCGTGGCCACGGCGGCTGGGTCCGCGCGGCGACTTTCTCGTCAGACGGCAAGTACGTCCTCTCTGGAGCCTATGATGGCCAACTCAAGATCTGGGATGTCCTGGGCTACGAAGAAGAACGTCTGCTGCGAGACAAAGATAGCGTGGATAACGCGGCGATTGCGGCAGCGGCTTTCGCGTCCGATGGCCGGCGTGCCATCACCGCCGGCCGCGACGGCATCGCCGTGATCTGGAACCTGGAAAGCGGGCAACCGAAGCGTCTCGATGAATCGGAACGCCAGGAACGATCCAGCCAAGGTGCCTCCAAAGATGACATCCTGCTGGGGAAGCTCACCGAAGGGCACGAGTTTCTCGTCTCGCGGGCTGTGTTCTTTCCGGAGGGAGACCAGCGTCTATTGACCATCGCCGGCGATGCCAGGGTGCATCTGTGGAATCTTTCCACCGGCGGGCAGATCCGCCGTTTCGAAGAAACGGGACAAAGAAACGCCTTGGCACTATCGGCTGACGGCCAGTGGATTCTGACGGGCGGCAAGGGCAATAACGCTCAGCTTTGGAATGTGGACGAAGAAAAGTCGCCTCCCGAACTGTTGATCGGACATCAATCCGAGATTACGGCAGTCGCGATTTCGCCGGGTGACGTCGAGATCCGTAGCCGCCGTCTCTGCACGGGTGACGCGAGCGGCCAGTGCAAGCTCTGGAAGTGGGATGAGCAAGCCAAGGAATGGACGGTCTACGCGCCGCTCGTCGGGCACAAGCCCGGCTCCGAAATCACCGCGGTGAAGTTCTTGCCCGATCAGTTGCATGTATTGACGGCGAGTCAGGATTGGAACGTCAAGCGTTGGGATGTGGCGACCGGTCAGCAAATCCACGAGCGCATCCTCAAACATGTGGGCGGCGTCCAGGACATGGACTTGTCGGCGGACGGTCGTCAGGTGGTCACCGTCTGTACCGCCACCGAGGGCCAGGGACGTGAGCAACGGAAGGGATACCGAATTGCCTGCTGGGACCTGGCACAGACGCGCGAGGGCCGGACACATTTCGTCGCCGATGCTGTCGTGACCTCGATTGCTTTCGAGCCGGACGCGCAGGGAGTCCTGGTGGTTTCGCTGGCCCAGGGAGAGAAGGGCTCCCTGCAACGCTGGGACCTGACCAACGACGAGTACGGGCATCTGTGGTCGGATCAAATGAATCGCGGTTCCATCTGGTCCGCAATTCCCTCCTCGGACGGCACACGCGTGCTGACGGTGGGAGCCAGTTACGCCCGTCTCTGGGACAACAGCGGTCAGCGTCTACAGACTTTCAGCCCGCATGGCCCCCTGACGGGAGTCGGTTTCTCGCCTTCGGGCGCCTTAGCGGTGACGGCCAGTTTGGACGGCGCGGTCAAGGTCTGGAGTGTCGATGAGAAGGCGGCGGACTACGGTCGCGTCCGCATCAAGATTCCTCAGCCCCACTGGCAAAACGGCAATGCCTACGCGGTCAATTCGGCGGCCTTTGCGCCTGCTCGCTTCGGGGGCGACAGTCTTCTGTTGTTGACGGCCGGGGAAGATGGCACCGTCAAGCTGTGGGACATCAGCGGTCAGGCACCGCAGGAAATGAAGAGTTTCGTGCATGCAGCGCCTGTCCGCAGCGCTGTCTTCTCACCGGATGGCACCCAATTGGCGACCGCTTCGAATGACGGCACGGCACGAATCTGGGACGTGACGACGGGGGCAGGAGCAATCCTGGGAGGGAAGAAGTCACATGCCTCGGCGGTACTCTGCGTGTGCTTCTCGGCCGACGGCAAACGCGTGCTAACCGGCGGCGACGACAATAAAATCAAAATCTGGGATGTGGCGAAAAAAGAGTCCGAGTTGCAAGTTCTGGAAGGGCATACCGCAAGCATTACTTCGGTCGCCTTCTCACCCGATGGAAACCGAATCATAAGTGGCAGCCAAGACGGCCTGGCCAAACTCTGGGATGCGGTCGGCGGAAATCAAGTATTGAGTCTGAGCCGGCATACCGCGGAAGTCACCGCCGTCGCCATCTCTCGCGATGGCGGCCGGATCTTGACGGCGAGCAGTGACCAGACCGCCGTCGTCTGGCGGTCGGTGAACATCTCTCCCACCATCACCCTGTCCGGGGAGTCCCTGACGTACAGCAAACTCGGCGAAACCGTCGTGATCGACGACCAACTGGTACTCCAGGACCCAGACTCACCCGATTTCGGCGGCCTTCAGCTGACGGTCCAGTTGGTCGCGGCGGAGGGTGAGCCCGCGAGCGACGAACGGATTGCCATCCGGGACGAGGGCGTGGGGCCCGGCAAAATCAGACGCGAAGGTGATAAGGTGGTCTACGACTACGGCGATGGTGCTGGAGCTGTCCCGCTAGGTGTGTGCGACGTCGGCGCGGGGCAGGCGGCCCACGTCCTGACGGTGGTCCTGGCCGACGGTGCCACGCCCGAGGCTGTGCAAATGCTGATGCGTTGCCTCACGTACACGGCGGATTCTCCGCTGAAGTCCGAACGAAAAATCCGCTTCCAGATCAGGGACAACGCAGGCGGCCTGAGCCATCCCGCAGAGAAAACGATCGTAGCGGCCATGCCCGATTCCGATCTGAAGGGGCCATCCGAGAAAGCCCCCGCTAACAAGGAGACCTAGCCCGTGAAACAGGCGAGAAGACGGCTTGGGGTCGTGGAGGCGAAGCCCGCAAGATTGTCGCCCAGGCCCTGATCGTAACGTTGCGCAAAATTCTAGCAGCGGATCATGGTAACCCGACGCGTCAGCGAGGAATCGCCGCACTTCCGCGCTGGTGCGTCGGGTTACGGTGCGAGACATTCCGATTAAGGCCCCTGACCTACGCGCCACTAGCAACCTGGGAACGACCGCGGAATCGTGGCCTTGTGCGAGAAGGAAATGCCTTCGATTTCGACCAGCAGCTCGGGACGGCAGACGTCGGCTACGGCGTAAATCGTGGGCAATTCGCCGAGGCGTTGCTCGCAGGCGGCGCGAATCGGGCCGTAGTCCTCCTGCCGCTTGATATAGACCCGCACCAGCCCAACACTCTCCAGCGAAGCGCCCAGACCGGGCAGGCCGTGGCGGGCGAGATTCTCTTCCGAGATCAGGGCGGCGATGTTGTCCAGGGTCTCGTGCGTCTGCGCGGCGGCGTCCCCGATGTGCCGCGTCTCCGAGTCGGTGATGCTGGCTGTGCCGGAGACGAACACCGACGCATACTCGCCGCAGGACAAAGCCATCGCCCGCGAGAACTTCGGGCTAAGCGGGCTGTAGGCGGAGGAATAGTCGTAGGCGGCCGTCTGCCGCGGGTTCTCCAACGGCACCGCGATGATATCCCGCCGTTCGGTAGCCAGGGCAATGGCACTCATGCTGATTCCTCGCCCTTCGGTGCCAATCCCGGTGCTGGCCGGGTAGACTCGGTCGTGGCGGCCTGCCGGCAGACGATCGGCCAGGAAGTGGATGTCCTCGTAGAAGTCGGTGCGGGCGCGGTTCAGTTCTTTGTAACGCTGTTCGGGTCCGTCGTCGTGCACGATGCCGCCCAGGTACAACCAGGTGCGGATCACCTGGTCGAACCGGACACCGGCGCTGCGCAACAGCCCGCGAAGTTGTTCGAATGCCGACAACGATTGGTCGTAGACGTCGGTGGCAGAAGTCTGGGGGACGGCGTGGGCGGCATGCACCCAGGCGACGTCGTTGTGCCGAGCGATGACCAACTGCTCGCTGATCCGCTCGATCTTGACCTGGCCCGCACCTTGCCCGACGCCCAACGCCTCGATGGCCAACCGCTTGCCCTCGCAGGGTGGCTGGGGAATATAGCTGGTGGCCGGCATCTCGGCGCCGTAGAACTCGCGCATCATCTGACGGCACTCTTCCACCTGGCTGACATCCGCGACGAACACGGCCTGATGGACAATCGAGCCGCGCGTGCCTTCCTCGTACATCACCGCTTCAATGGTTTCCAGAGCGTCGTCGACCTCTTCGCGCAGGCTGCCGGTTCGGCGGGGAACGGCGGCCGCGTAAACATGGCGGACGTCGTTCAGTTCCACGACGGAAAAACCAATCCCTCGATGCGACACCTTGCCGATCGCGTGGTTAGCCATGAGGAGCTCCTTCCTGGGAAACGCAAGCGGAGTTTTGTGGCGGGATCAAGTTACAGGCGGGCGGGGTTGGCTGTCCAGACCCCCGAGCTGTACGCCACGGGTGTCGAGACGACATAGGGTTGGCTGCGCGCCCGGCTACAGTATAGACCATCATGTCGTTGGATCACAACAGGCGTTCCCGAGATGTCGCAAGACAAGTCCGCGCGCTACACTGGGGACATCGTTCAGGTTAGGCAAAGCTGGCGGCGTGGAAAGGTCGCGCCAACCCACGTGGGCCGGTCTTTCGGAGACCGGCATCCGAGTCTCGGAGAGACACGGCCGCGGGAAGGCGGTCCTGTGCGAGGATGCCCCCTTGGGTTGTGGCCGGGTCGCGTTAAGCTAATGGCCTGACTGAAAGGAGTCTGTATGCACGTTTCACGACCGTTGCTTTCGCTGATTTTCCTGACTATGACCATGCTGCTCGCCACCGCTACGACTTCCACGGCCGACGAAGGCATGTGGCTGTTCAACAACCCGCCGCACAAGATCCTCAAGGAGCGACACGGCTTTGAGCCGACCGACCCGTGGCTAACGCATCTACAGCAATCCTCGGTGCGGTTCAACGTGGGCGGTTCCGGCTCGTTCGTCTCGTCCGACGGGTTGGTGCTGACCAATCATCACGTCGGCGCCGACGCATTGCAGAAACTCAGCTCCGCGGGTCAGGACTATGTCAAGGACGGCTTCTACGCCAAGACTCGCGAAGAGGAAGTCCGGGCGGTCGACCTGGAATTGAACGTGTTGCTCAGTATTGAGGATGTGACGGCCCGCATCAACGCTGCGGTCAAGCCGGCGCTGGCTCCTGCGGAAGCGGCGAAGGCACGCCAGGCAGCCATGAACACGGTCGAAAAAGAATCGACGGACAAGACCGGGCTGCGCAGCGACGTGGTCACGCTGTATCAGGGCGGCCTCTACCACCTGTACCGGTTCAAGAAATACACCGACGTGCGTCTGGTTTTTGCCCCGGAACAGCAAATCGCCTTCTTCGGTGGCGACCAGGACAACTTCGAGTATCCTCGCTTCGATCTGGATATCTGCCTGTTCCGTGTTTATGAGGAGGGAAAACCGGCCAAGATTGAGCATTTCCTGAAATGGAGTGCCGCCGGGGCTGGCGACGGCGAATTGGTGTTCGTCTCCGGACATCCGGGCCACACGGACCGGGCGAACATCGTGGCCCATCTCGAATTCCTGCGTGACCGAATCTTTCCTACAGCCTTGAACAAACTGCGACGCTGGGAGGTGTTGCTCAGTACCTACAGCATCCGTAGCGACGAGAACGCCCGGCGAGCGCAGGACGAACTGTTCGGGATCGCCAACAGCCGCAAGGCTCGGCTGGGCGGCTTGGCGGGATTGCAGGATCCAAGCGTAATGAACGAAAAACAAACCCAGGAGGCTGCGTTGCGGCAGGCTGTGGAGGCGGACCCGCGTCTGCAGGTTGTCGGCGGCCGGGCCTGGGACGACGTGGGGGCGGCGCTCACGGTGTGGCACGAGTTCCAGCGCGAGCACGATCTCTTGGAACGTGGCTCCGCATTTCGAAGCGAGCTGTTCGTAATCGCCCGCACCTTGCTGCGTCTGGCCGAGGAAACGGCCAAGCCCAACGCCGACCGCATGCGGGAGTACCGCGAGTCGAATCTGGAGTCCCTGCGGCAGCAGCTGTTCTCCGAAGCGCCGATTTACGAGGACCTGGAAATCGTCAAGCTGACCGATTCGCTGAGCATGTTTATCGAGTGGGCCGGCGCCGACAACCCGCTGGTGCAGAAGACACTGGCTGGGCAGTCACCTCTGGAGCGCGCAGCGGCACTGGTCCGCGGCAGCAAGTTGCACGACGTGGCCGTCCGCAAAAAATTGGCCGAGGGCGGCCAGGCCGCCTTGGAATCGTCCGGCGATCCGCTGCTCGAATTGGCGCGATTGGTGGATGGTCCCGCTCGCCAGGTCCGCAAGGCATACGAGGACAAGGTGGAGGAGCCGTTGCGTCAGGCCTATGCAAGAATCACGAATGCGAGGTTCGCCTTGCACGGCATAGACATCTACCCGGACGCCACGTTCACCCTGCGGCTGGCCTTCGGTGTGGTGCGAGGGTACACGGAACTCGGCCAAGCCATTCCGCCGTGGACCACGTTCGCCGGTCTGTATCAACGTTCGGCCGAGCACGGTAGCAAAGGTCCGTTCGCGCTGCCACCGCGTTGGCTGGAACGCAAGGACCGGCTAGATTTGAACGTCCCGTTCAACTTCGTTTCCACGGCCGATATCATCGGCGGCAACTCCGGCAGTCCGGTCGTCAACCGTCACGGCGAGTTCGTGGGGATCATCTTTGACGGCAATCTGCAGTCGCTGGTCTGGGACTTCGTCTACACCGACAAAATCGGCCGGGCCCTCGCCGTGGACTCGCGCGCCATCACCGAGGCGCTTCGCAAGATCTACGACGCCGGTGCGCTGGCGGACGAGCTCGGGCGCTAAGGAACTTTGTCATGGCGCGTAATGAACAACTGATTCGACAACATAAGATTCTGCAAATCCTGGAGCGATATCGCTTCGGACGGCTGTTGGACGAGATCCGCGACGATCTGGTCGACGAACTGGGGCTGACCTCCCTGCATCAGCGAACCGTACGTCGGGACCTGGAGGCGTTGCAGGCGGCCGGCATCGATGTGGACGTCCACGATTCCCAGCGCGGCAAGATCTGGAAGTTCGGCCCACTGATCAAGGGCACGCACAAGATCACGGCCTCGGCCACGGAATTAATCGCCTTGTCGCTCAGCCGCGATCTCTTGTACCCGCTGGCAGGCACGCCCTTCTGGCTGGGCATCGAGTCGTTTTGGAACAAGATGCGGGAACAGTTGCCCGCAGCGGTGTGGAGCCACTACGAGAAGTACCGCCAGACACTGTTTGTCCGCGGCATGCCGGCCAAATCGTACAAACAGCAACACGGCACCCTACAGACGCTGCACCGCTGTATCCAGGAGCACCGCATCGCGGACATCGAGTACCAGCCGATCGGGAAGGATGTGACGCAGCGGAGGATCGAGCCGTACGCGGTCGTATTCTACCAGTCCAGCCTGTACATCATCGCCGCGGCCGTCGAAATCCCCGCCGGAACCCCCGGCCGGATTCGGCATTGGAAGCTGGACAGGTTCCTGAAGGCCACGGCGCTGGACGCTTGGTTCCAGCGGCCCGCGGACTTCGACCTGGAACAGCATCTCGGGCAGAGCCTGGGGATCTTTGTGGCGGACGCCAAGGCCAAGGACTTCCGCATTCGCATCAGTGCCCGCGCGGCCCCGTGGGTCATGGAAGATCCCTGGCACCCGGACCAGCAAGTCGAGCGCGAGGGCGACGGCAGCGTGATCCTGACCGTCAAAGCGGCTCACGATCTAGAAATCATTCCCCGCGTGCTCAGCCTGGGCAGCGAAGCCGAAGTTCTGACGCCTGTGTCTTGCCGACGGACCATCGCCCAGATGATCCGAGCGATGGCAGAGCGGTATCGGGATGAGGGAAATGAGGGTGAGCGTTAGGCGACCGGAAGAATGAAATCTACC
>JAPLNJ010000114.1 GCA_026692885.1 Planctomycetota bacterium
CGGTTCCGAACGCCACCGGCGGCTAGCGCCTTGCCGCTCACAACCCAAGCCACCGGCGGCTAGCGCCTTGCCGCTCACAACTCAAGCCACCGGCGGCTAGCGCCTTGCCGCTTACAACCCAAGCCACCGGCGGCTTCTAGCCCAACGGCGCGGCGAACAACCGATCCGTGGCTTCTGCCTGGGCCTGGCTTCCCATGCTGCCCGCGATATCCGTCAGCGTCTCATCCAGATCGAACGAATTGAGCGCCAAATCGTCGTAGATGGAATTCCATGCCGAAGGCGTCCCGGGCCGATCATCGCTCCGAACCAGCGGCTCGGCCCACGGGCGCCCGAAACGCTCGGCGGCGGACTCCGGTTCGATTCGTGCGGGGCTCGACTGCCCCGCCACGGTCGGCGCGGCCAACAGCGTCGTTGGGGCCACGATCAGCGGGGGCGACACCACGATCGCAACCGCGGTTGCCGGCGACGGGATCCCGTGGGAATCGGCGGCTTCTCCTTCTCCCGCCGACGCGAAGGTATTCAAGGCGTTGACCAGGCCGAGCACATCCTGGGCGGTCACCGAACCGTCGGCGACCACGTCCAGGTACGCGGAGACAAGGGTTCCACCGGGGATCGGTCCCATGCCGTTCAGGTTGATGTAGTTCACAAGGATCAGCACATCCCGCGCCGCCACCTGGCCGTCCCCATCGACGTCGAACCGGTTCACGGGGTTCTGATAGGACGGCTCGCCGACGCCTTGGACGGTCGCAGTCCCAACCGCGGAGCCGCCGCTGGTGTCGCCCAGTTGATACGAGAGGGTATCAGCCAGCGGATCCACGCTCGCCGCGGGTGCCCCCGCCACGATCGCGGGCGGACTCGGAGCCACCGCCCCGGTCGTAAACTTCCATGTCGTCGTACCGGTGATCCCCGCGAAGACGTTCCCAGCCAGATCCTTGAACGCCCCCCGCGCGATCTCCACGTAGTAGCCGGTGCTCGCCGCCAAGTCGGCCGTCGGGTTGATCGTCACCATGGGCCCCGAGATGTTCACCCTCGCAACGTCCGCCACAATGATCGTCTCCACCAGCGTATTGTTGGCCGTCCTGATGACCACGTTCCCCGCGCCGATCAGAACGCTTTCGTTGAACGTGATCTCCAGATTCGCGCCCACCGCCACCCCCGTGGCATTGGACAACGGACTCAGGCTGCTCAGCCTGGGCGGCACTCCCACGGTCGTGAAATTCCACGTCGTCGAGCCCGTGATCGCCGCAGAGCGATACCCCGACGAATCCTCAAACGCCCCGAAGGGTACCTCCACGTAGTATCTCGTGTTCTCCACCAGGTCGAACATCGGGTTGATCGTCGCCGTAGCCCCCGAGAAAGTCACCAAGGTGCTCTTCACATCGATCTCCTCCTTTGGAGAACCGTCGAATTTCCTGATCACCACGACCCCTGAGCCCGCGATTATATTCGTGTTGAACGTGATCACCAAGTTGCTGGCCAAATCCACCCCCGTGGCATTGTTTGCCGGATTCAGGTAGATCACCCCCACGGTCGTGAACCTCCACGTTGCCGGGCTGCTAATCCCCGCGAAATCGTTCCCCGCCAGATCTTCAAACACCCCCGCCGGTACTACCACGTAGTACCCCGTACTCTCCAGCAGGTCGTTCGGCGGGTTGATTGTCACCGTAGCCCCCGAGACGGCCACCGCGGTGATGTCCGTCACGTTGATCCTTTGCGCCACCGAATTGTCGCTGGACTTCTTGATCAGCACCTCTCCCGCGCTCCCCGGAACCTTTTGGACGATCTCGTTAAACATGATTACCAGGTTCTTGCCCACCGCCACCCCCGTGGCATTGTTCGCCGGACTCAGGCTGCTCACCTGTGGCGGCACCCCCACGGTCGTGAAGGCCCACGCCGTCGGTCCGCCGATCGCCGCAAAGGGGTTCCCCGACAGGTCCTTGAAGGCTCCGGTTTCCACTTCCACGTAGTACACCGTGCTTTCCGCGAGATCTACGGGAGGGTTGATCACCACGACGGTTCCCGACACCGTCACCGCGGTGCTAGTCACGGCGATCACCTGTACCAGCACACCGCCGCTGGTCTTGATCAGCACGTTCCCTGTGCCCTTAACGACGTTAGCGCTGAAGCCGATGACCAAGTTCGCGCCCGTGGGCACCCCCGTGGCACTGTTTACCGGATTCAGACTGCTTATCCCCACGGTCGTGAAGTTCCACGTCGTCGCCCCAAAAATCCCTGCAAAGGCGTTCCCCGAGTCATCTATGAAGGCTCCCGAGTCCACTTCCACGTAGTATCCCGTGCGGTCCTCCAAGATGACGGACGGGTCGATCGTCGCCTTGGTCCCCGAGAAGGTCACCCTAGTGCTCGCCACATCGATCGTCTCCACCGGCAAAGCGACGCCGGGCTTCTTGATCAGCACGTTCCCCACGCCCTTATAAATGTTTTCGCTGAACGTGATCACCAAGTTCGTGCCCAACATCACCCCCGCAGCATTGTCCGTCGGACTCAGACTGCTCACAGTGGGCGGCATCACTACCGTTGTGAAGTTCCATGTCGTCGGGCCGCTGATCCCCGCAAGGGGGTTCCCCGCCAGGTCCTTGAACGCTCCGGCTGGCACTTCTACGTAGTATTTCGTGTATTCCGCGAGATCCGCGGGAGGATTGATCGTCACGGTGGTCCCCGACACCGTCACCGCGGTGCTCGACGCCACGTTGATCGTGTGTACCAGGAAATCGTCGCTGAGCCTCTTGATCAGCACGTTCCCTGTGCCCTTATCCACGCCAGCGCTGAAGCTGATGACCAAGTTCGTGCCCGCGGCCACCCCCGTGGCATTGTCCAACGGATTCAGGCTGATCATCCCCACAGTCGTAAAGTTCCACGTCGTCGAACCGCTAATCCCGGCAAAGGCATTCCCCGACAAATCTATGAAGGCTGTCGGCGCCACTTCCACGTAGTACCCCGTGCCGTCCGCCAAATTGACGGGCGGGTCGATCGTCACTCTGGTCCCGTTGAACGTCACCCTAGTGCTCGCCACATCGATCGTCTCCACAGGCAAAGCGACGCCGGGCTTCTTGATCACCACCGTCCCAGTGCCGCGCGTGATGTTTTCGCTGAACGTAATCACCAGATTCGTGCTCAGTACCACCCCCGTGGCATTGTCCGCCGGACTCAGACTGCTCACCGTCGGCAGCACCGCCACCGTTGCAAAATTCCATGCCGTCGAGCCGCTGATCCCCGCAAAGGGGTTATCCAACAGGTCTTTGAAGGCTCCGGCTGCCACTTCCACGTAGTACCCCGTGTTTTCGGCGAGATCATTGGGAGGGTTGATCGTCACGTTGGTCCCCGACACCGTCACCGCGGTGCTCGTCGCCACGTCGATCGTCTGTACCGGCAAACCGTCGCTGGACTTCTTGATCACCACGTTCCCGGTGCCCCTCGTGATGCTCTTGTTGAACGTCAGCACTAGGTTCGCACCCAACGCCACCGCCACGGCATCGTCCGCCGGGGTCAGGCTGCTCATTAACGGCGGCACCCCCACCGTTGTGAAATTCCACATCGTCGGCCCGCTGATCCCCGCAAAGGCGACCCCCGACAGATCTTTGAAGGCTCCCGATACCACTTCCACGTAGTACCCTGTGCTCATCACCAAGTCGACCGATGGGTCGATCGTCGCAATGGCCCCCGTGACAAACACCGCGTTGCTCGTCGCCACGTCGAACGTCTGCACCACAGAATTGTCGCTCGACCTCTTGAGCACCACGTTCCCCACGCCCTTCTGAATGGGTTCGCTGAACGTGATCTGCAGCATCGTGCCCAACGCTACCCCCGTGGCATTGTCCGCCGGACTCAGACTGGTCACCGTGGGCGGCACCGCTAGCGTTGTGAAGTTCCATGTCGTCGGGCCGCTAATCCCCGCAAGGACGTTCCCCGCCAGGTCCTTGAAGGCGCCGGCTGCCACTTCCACGTAGTACGCCATGTTTTCCGCGAGATCGTCGGGAGGGTTGATCGTCACGGTGTTCCCCGACACCGTCACCGCGCTGCTCGTCACGTCGATCGTCTGTACCGGCGAACCGCCGGCGACCTTCTTGATCACCACGTTCCCGGCGCCCTTACCCACGCCGGCGCTGAAGCTGATGACCAAGTTCGTGCCTACGGCCACCCCCACGGCATTGTCCACTGGATTCAGGCTGCTTATCCCGATGGTCGTGAAGTTCCACGTCGTCGTCCCAGCAATCCCCGCAAAGGCGTTCCCCGACAGATCTTTGAAGGCTCCCGCTGCCACTTCCACGTAGTACCCCGTGCCGTCCGCCAAATTGACGGACGGGTTGATCGTCACGGTGGTCCCCGAGACGGTCACCGCGGTGCTCGTTGCCACGTCGAACGTCTCCACCGTCGAATTGTCGCTGGACTTCTTGATCACCACCGTCCCCACGACACCCTTAGCGATGGGTTCGCTGAACGTAATCACCAAGTTCGTGCCCAGTACCACCCCCATAGCATTGTCCGCCGGACTTAGGCTGATCACCGTGGGCTGCACCCCTACCGTTGTGAAGTCCCACAAGATCGGACCGCTGATCCCCGCCAGGGGGTTCCCCGCCAGGGGGTTCCCCGCCAGGTCCTTGAAGGCTCCGGCTGCCACTTCCACGAAGTACGCCGTGCTTTCCGCGAGATCCACGGGAGGGTTGATCGTCACGGTAGTCCCCGACACCGTCACCGCGGTGCTCGTCACGTTGATCGTCTGTACCACCGAACCGTCGGCGAGCTTCCTGATCACCACGTCCCCTGTGCCCTTAACCACGCCGGCGCTGAAGCTGATGACCAAGTTCGTGCTCGCGGCTACCCCCACGGCATTGTCCGCCGGATTCAGGCTGCTTATCCCGATGGTCGTGAAGTTCCACGCAGTCGGGCCGCTAATCCCTGCAAAGGA
Organism: Planctomycetota bacterium; assembly: GCA_026692885.1. The sequence goes on from JAPLNJ010000114.1 coordinate 4,925, forward strand.
GTTCCCGGACGAATCTTTGAAGGCGCCGGCTGCCACTTCCACGTAGTACCCCGTGCCGTCCGCCAAATTGACGGGCGGGTCGATCGTCACGGTGGTCCCCGAGACTGTCACCGCGCTCGCCACCACGTCGAACGTCTGCACCATCGAATGATCGCTCGACTTCCTGAGCACTACGTTCCCCACGCCCTTCTGAATGGGTTCGCTGAACGTGATCACCAGGTTCGTGCTCAGTACCACCCCCGTGGCATTGTCCGCCGGACTCAGGATCGGATTACTCAGGGGTGGATTGACGACCACCGTGAAGCTGCGGCTGTAGCTCCCCACGCTGGGCGCGCCGGGCGTGCCGTCGGTGACGGTCGCCGTCACCAGGAAGGTCCCGCTTGTGCCGCTGATCGTCAACACTCCGGTGTTAGGGTCAACGGCCAAGACGCCAATACCGAGGGGCGTGGTCGACGGCGGTGGCGATGCGCTGTACAACTTCGCCAAACTGGTGTAGTAACTCGCATCCAAAATGCCCAGGGGGCCGCCCATGATCACTTCGCTGATCGAAGACCCTTTCCATTCGTACACGTAACCATTGGACAAAATGAAATACGAGCCATCGGGATTGTCGGTGCTGGGCTTGCCCAGGAAGTACTTCTCCGCCATGCCTCGCCAATTGATAGACTCCGAGGGTGCCGCTACGAAAACGTACTTCTGATCCAGGTCATAGGCCAGTTGGGACAGCGCGCCATCCCGCGGCCGATCATACAGCGTCGACAAAGTGACGTAGTACGCGTTGCTCAGTGTCCCCAAGAACGCATGGTTCGTCACGTCAAGGGCCGACGGGGTGCTCGGCACGGCCCCTTTCCATGCATACACGTCGCCGTTGGACAAAATGAAATACCATCCAGTCGCACTGATGGTGTTGGTGACGCCTCGCATGTAATGCACGTCATTATTGGTTATGTCCTTGCGTGGCAAGCCAGCCGGCAGCGAGGTAGCCGCGGACAGGCTGTACGTCTGATCCAATTGTTGGGCCAAAGCAGCCAGCGTCTCGACCTGTGATCCGCCGGTGGCTTCGAACGTCACCGGATCGCCATTTGCGTCCGCGGCGACCAGCTTGATTGTTTGACCGGACGTGATGGTAACCGTAATCGGTGGGGGCGTTGACTCGTAGGAGACGAATTGATCGCCGGCCTGCGTGAGAGTCGGAACGCGGTTGGGCTTGGAGACGACGTTGACCACGAAGGTCTCGCGGTCCGTGTCCATGCCGTCGCTGACGACCGCGGTCACGAACAGGTTGCCCCGAAACTGATTGTCGACCAACTCCACTTTCAGCTGGTCCTTCCCCAACGCGTCCTTCACCACGGTCACCGTCGCCGCAGTGAGCGGTTCGCTCACGGGCGATTGGGTCGTCGATGCCTTGTAGAGTCGCCTCAAATCGTTGTAGTAATCCGGCTCCAAAACGCCAAGCGGTATGCCCGCAAGGGACACGGTCATGCCCCCTTTCCAGCTATACACTTTACCATCCGGCAGGATGAAATAGGTGCCGGTTGGGTTATCCCCGGTAGGCCCGGTAGGCTTCCCTAGAAAGTACTTCTCATTCTTCCCCTGGCTGTTTAGACGTTCACTGGGCGCTGCGTAAAAATTGTACTGCTGGTTGAGGTCGTAAACCGTTTGGGCAATCACGAGGTCTTTCGGCTGCGCATCGTACACCCGCTTCACATCCGCGTGATACCAAGCGTCCAGTTGACCCAGCTTGGTGTGGTTCGTCGCGATCGCGGCGGCTGCGGTACTCAAGCTGGAGTTCCAGGCATACACCTCACCGCTGGGCAGAACAAAATACACGCCGCCCGCGTTCGTCGAACTGGCGATGCCTGCAAAGTACTTCTCGTTCCAGCCGCGTCGATTGAAGGACTCCGAGACCGCTCGGACAAAACGATAGTTCTGATCGAGTTGCTGGGCCAGAACGGCCGCCGAGCCCGTCTGTGCTCCGGTGGCGGTAAAGACCAGCGGATCGCCATCGGGATCATAGGCGGTCAGGGAAATCACCAGACTGTTACTCGTGCTGTCCTTCGGGATGGGCAAGGTGCGTGGGCCAATCTCCGTCAGCACTGGGGGGCCATTGCCGACGCGTTGGTAGCCGAAGTCCAGGGGAGCCTGTAGGCCGGGCAGCGTCACGCGATACAGCCCTGTTCCCGGCTTGGTCTCCCTCCACCAAGTCGGCACGTTGGACACGCGCACATCGTACGTACCGTCCAACAACCCCGCAATCGCATAGCCGCCGCTGGCGTCGGTGACCGCCGACGGCTCGGGCGGATTCGTCGTCGAATCCAGCTTGCCGTTCTTGTTCACATCCACATACACGGTCCAACCGGCCCGCCCCAATTCGCCAGAATCAAGAATCGCATCGCCATCGTTGTCGTCCCACACCGTGCCCCGAATCGTGAATGGTTCAGCCAGCGTGACCCGATAGTCCTCCACCTCGCCGTCGGCCGCGGCCCCGGTCGGTAACAGGCCCCCGGCCGTGCTCAGCCGGAACCGGGCATACGTCGTCCCCAGCACCACGTTCCCGCCGCTCATCTTCGGCATTGTGAACGACAACGTCTTCAGACCGCTGGTCGCCCCCAAGGCTTGGCTCTTGAAAATCTGTTCGCCCACATCGGTCCAGTCGCCGTCCCGGTTGAAGTCGATCCAGGCGTCCAACAGGTTCTTGCTAGTGTTGGCGTTCTGCAGACTGACTTGCAAGCTGGCCGTCGTCGCGGTGTTCGCTGACGGGTACAGCGCGATCGGCAGAGTCACGCCGTCCTCGTCGTCAACACTACGATCCTGATCGTCCCCGACCGCGCCCGCCGAGGGGATCCCATTCGCTTCCGTGTCGCGATTCGCGCCCAGACGCGGGCCGACCGCCGTGTGCCGCGCTCCGCTCTCGACCTGGGTGACGGGATAGCTGCTGGTAAAGCCGCTCTGGGGCGAGGACGGAGCATCCCCCCAGTCCTCCGAATAGTACGTGTTCCCGAAGTCGACGCCGTCGAGCGATTGGCCTACCGACACCGTGACGCTGTGCCACTCCGGGTTCGCGGGAAAGGTCTGATACCAGAGATCTTGGGGAACTTCCCGCACCTTGTATGTGCCCGGGAACAGATTGGCCAGCGTGTAGCTGCCGTTCGCATCGGTCACCGCCGACGGCTCGCCCGCATCTAGCTTGCCGTTGTCGTTCGAATCCACATAGATCCTCCAGCCTGCCAGCGGGGGGTCGCTGTACTGCGTCTGGTCACCTTGCAGTCCACCGAAGGCGCCCAGGAGATCCTGAGTCGACAACACTTGTACGGCATTGGGATCGATCTGTCGAAGGTTGGCCATGTTGGCTTCGGCGCCGATGCCATACGCATGTATGGTCACCTTCATATTATTCAGTGTCGCGACGAGGCTGGCGGTTACGGAAGCCCCCCCATCAGACAAGAAAATGAGATTCCCATCCCCCTGCGCAGTCCCTAGCGAGTTGAACGTGTTGATGGCCTGCTGCAACGCTTTGTCGAAGTTGGTGCCGAAATCCGCATAGGCAATCATGGAGTTCAGAACTTCGTCAACGTCCAGTTTCGCTGGGTCCCCCTTCGATCTTTCCTCGGCCAAGGTGGCCAACGTCAGAGCAGGAGTCGACGTACCATCAAGATCCATGTCCATATTGATGGCAATCGAGTCGAAATCGATAATGGACATACGAGCCTTCGCACCGAACCCTCCCAAGATCAATTGCTGATTGAAGATCTTGCCGGCGTAGAGTTCAGCGTAGAGAATGTTGTCGGAGTTGCCGTCACTGTCGACATCCCCACCGAATGCGTTACCTGTGCTCGATGACGTATCCACCACGAACACCACATCCGGCTTGTTGCCCGCGACCGTAATCGTGTCCCGGATCCCGTTGGCGTTCAGGTCGTTCCACTTCGTGCCTTGAATCGTGGCCAGTTTGTCGATCTTCACCAGATAGTCTTCCACTTCGCCGTTGTTGGCCAAGCCCGTCGGCGCCAGGCCGCCGGCCGAACTCACGCGGAAACGGGCGTAGGTATCCCCCAAGACCACGTTCGAACCCACGACGTTGATTTGCGGGACCGTGAAGGTCAGGGGCCTCAGCCCGGTGGAGGTGCCCAAGTCGACGTTGGCTAAGATCTGTTCTCCCAGATCGGTCCAATCGCCGTCCCGGTTGAAGTCAATCCAGGCGTCCAAGCGGTTCGTGGCAGCCGGATGCTGAAGGTTGACTTGCACGGTGGCGGTGATCGGCATGGCGGTCGAAGCCGCCAACGCCGATGGCCACGTCACGCCGTCTTCGTCATCCGGTATGCCCGTGGTGTCGTCGGCAGTCGCGCCGATCGAGTGAACCCCATTGGCTTCACGGTCACGATTTGGACCCAGCCTAGGACCGATGGCCCAGTGCTGCGCACCGTTCTCGGCCAGGGTGACGGGATAGCTGCTGGTAAAGCCGCTCTGGAGAGAGGACGGCGCATCGCCGAAGTCCTTACCGGTCGGTATTTCGAACCCGTCGCCTCCGTCGCCTCCGCTGCATCCGTCGCATCCTCCGTCGCCGCTGAAGGTGATTACCGGCGATGCAATGCCGGCCACCTTATCGATGGTGCGGAACTGAATCGTGTGGGAACCAGCGCTCAGACCAGACATGTTCCCGGAGTAAGAGACGGACGCAGTGTCAGCGTAGTAACTGTTCACGTCGACCCAGTTACCACCAGCCGACGGATCCGTCGGTTCCAACGGATCCAACCGATATTGTAAGTAGCCCACGGTGCTAATGGTGACGTCTTTGCTGGTGCCAGACGAATTATCATTCGTCCACGGATGCACCGAACTGGTGCCGGTGAACGTGAATATCTGGGTGTTGGGATCGTACCCCCCGGAACCGGTCAGGGTCAGCGATCCGAGCGCATCGATAGTACCGTCCGGGCCGAGCGTCGCATACTGGTTGGTGTACCGGTCTCGCCACCCGACCATCTCCAACGAACTGGGCGAAGAGATATTGGCCAGGTAGGCAGGGTCCTGAAGCGTCTGCTCGCCCATGATGCTGGCCACCCTCGCTGGCACGCCCGCTGGCCTTCCATCGACGGCGTTGACGTTCTGCGTGTTATAGTAGCCTGAGCGCTCATCGTATGAATCAGACCTAGCGTACTCATCAAGGGCATAGAAGATGTGGCCCGTCTCGTGCGCCAGCACTTGCCCCATCTTGTCGATCCCCCAGCTGTCGTTCTTATAGTTCATTACTAAGAACGGTCCACCGAGGTAGGCGTAGGCGAACCTCTCGCGGTCGGCGAAATAGCCATCGGGGTCGTTGGAGGAGTCGACGATGAAGACGGTAAAGGCCCAATCGGAGTTCTTTCCATTGGCGTCTGTCTTGAGCCTCTGGTCCTGGTCCCACGTCCTCACGTCTGTCCTGTAGTCGGCCCCGGTGTTGTAGTTCGTCTTTCCGAACCGGGTGTCACTGAGGAAACTGTCGATCCACAAGCCCTCATCCGTATACGGGCGGTTGATTGGCTCGTAGGGGGTGGGAACGGGATTGTCCGCGTAGGTAAAGTCGATGTTGAACTTCAGATGGGGCGCGCCAATGGCGGACGTCGTGGCCGCGGTGATCCCCTTCACGTTTTTCCACGCCGTGAATGTGTTTTCCCACCACTGGAGTCCTTCGTTGACCTCGCGTTTCACGTCACTGATCTCAGTGGGCGTCCAATCCTCCGTCGAAGCGGGCCCCGTCGACTCCAACAACACCACGGTCACTGCCACGTCGCCGATCATGTACTCCGACGTTTCCCACGCGGTCGTTCCGTAGGGCGCGGCGTTGGCGGCCCCTGGGCTGGCTGCGACGTTCAGAGGTGCGGCCAAGGTGTTTTGTGCGTTCAGGTACGCCTGGACGTCCGGCGACGTGAAGGCGTCGGCCAGCATGATGTTGGCCACTGGCGGTGCCGCGCCCAGCAGGGTCAGCAGACAGCGATCTTCCAACCGTTCCAGGCTCGCCCGCCGCGGTTTTCCTGTCCGCTTGGCTTTGGCCCTCGCCGCTTTCTTGCGGGAAGTCACGCGATGACCACGAAGGGAACCCAATCGCAACGAGAAGTCAAAGGTCCACGTCATCACATGAATCCTCCAAGAAGTGGGTTAGAAACTGGGCTCTTTATATAACTAGCTGGCCCTGTCTCGGCGATACCGAGACACCCTGAACCGCCTGTCATTGGGAATCATCGTACCCCCTGAACTAATTGGTGCAAAGTCGAGCACCATCAAAGGGGGAACGTCTCCCACACAGAAACAGAGAACATTTCACCCGTCCTTATACGCCGCGTCGGCACAAACTGTCAAGGATGTCAAAGGAAATATGTCAAAGAATAATCAGGGTGCATGTCAGATCTTGCGTCGGTTGGCGGAGCGCAAAAGAAAAGGGTCAATAGGAGAATTTTGGGAGTCGCTGCAGTAAGCTGCGGATAGTGGGCAATCTGCAGAATGGAGTGCTCCAGGAAATGTGCCTCAGAATATTGCGAAATGCTAACAGCGATATCCTGGGAGTTCGATGCCCCCGGCTTGCCCCTCATCGTTACACTACCCGAGGCCCGGCCTGTCCCTTCGTAGAACGGAATTTTATTTCGATTCACTGAGCGGATTGAAATCCGTTCTACGACAAAGTTGCCCGTGGGCAGTATATCCACAAGTTTTCGCCCCGATAGGGGCAGCCACATAATAGCCCAGGGCAAAGCGGAGCGGCGCAGCCGCGTAGCGCCGCCCTGGGTTATGAGAGGATTGAGAACACCCGCCCTGAATGGGCGAAACAAACCTTGGCCGCACCGGACGAACGATGCGCGCGGGATGAACCAATTTGTTGCCCGTACAGGGCTACGGTACTGAATCGATACAGTACCCAGGGCGTCGCGGCGACAGCCGCAGAGCGACGCCCTGGGTACTGTTTCAGGGTGCTGCGGGAAGCGGACGAAGTATTGCGGAGACCAAATCACCGCACACGAAAAATTGTGGTGGCACCTTTCTCGTTTCTCGCCGCCGACCGCGGAGCGGTCACAGACATTAGCCGGTGGTCAATCGCAGCGCCGACCACCGGAATGTCGGCGAAAACCGTTCCCGCATCCCGGAGGGATGCCACCCTGGCGCCGGCGCACGCCTGGAATGGCCGATGGTGTTCCGGATGCGTGCGGGGCCGGAACGCCCCGGCACCCCTCCGGGGTGCGACCGATTGGGGGGGATGTCTTCCGGGGGTATCGCTGCGCTCAACCCCCGGCTAGTGTCTGGGAACCCTGCGGGTTCGGCCGCCACCGAACACGGTGGTAAACCCAGGGGCCTCTTGGTCATCCATGACGTCCGTGATTTCGTAATCGCTCCGCGAAGCAAACCAGACTGGAACAAAATCAGGCATTCGGGAAAACACCAATTCAAGGCAAAATCAGACAAACTGAACACCCCAGGTCTGGAGCGTTTGTGTGTAGCCACGAGCGTAATCTTTCCCCGGGCAAGCCGGGGGCATTCGCGGATGTCATGGCTGCCCGTGGCCAGGCTTGTCTCTTCGTAGAGCGGAATTTATTCCGACTCACTGAACGGATTGAAATCCGTTCTACGACAAAGCTGCCCGCGGGCAGTATAACACTGACTGCATTTCGCAAGGTCACGATCAAGACCAGGAAAAGGGCCTTGATTAGTTGGACGGGCTCACTTCGGCCCGAAAGCTCGCGAAACGAGTCACTCCTCCCCTTACGAAGGGGAGGTTGGGAGGGGTGTCAGTATGTCCCGATACTCAGAACCCCCCCCTTAATACCCCCTTTGGTGAAGATGGGAAACGATACTGCCGTGAGCGAAGTGAGACAGTCGAATTAGGCCGTCGAGAGTTCAGCATTAGGCATCCGTCGGGGCAATTACAGCGGTCGCATCCCCGCCGCGGGAGCCGTGGGGCTGAAAATCTTCTGCAATCTGCCGCAAGTTTCCATACGCTTCTTCGATTCTTCAACTACTGCGGTTAGGATTCCACGACCGGTCGGTGGACTTTCGGCTTGAGAACACGGGTTTTTGGGAAAACTGGCAACACTACAGGAGAAGCACAATGCTCACAGTCAACAGCAATATCTCGGGACTTATTGCGCAGAACAATCTCGCACGAAGCTCCAACCGACTGAGTACCTCGCTCGAGCGGCTGTCCACCGGCATGAAGATCAACCGGGCCGTGGACGACCCAGCGGGCTTGGTGATTTCGGAATATCAGCGGGCGCAGCTCGCCGGGTTGGACAGAGCGATCACCAATATTGACCGTGCCACATCGTTCGCCCAGACGGCGGATGGGGGATTGGCCGAGATCAACGGTTTGTTGACCGAACTGCGGGGATTGGCCATTGATTCTGCCAACCAGGGGTCCCTCGATAGCACCGCGCTGGCAGCGAACCAGTCGCAAGTGCAGAACTTGCTCACCAGCATTGACCGCATCGCCAATACTACCAAGTTCGGCAACCAAACGGTCTTGGACGGCTCGCGGGGACTGCAGGGGTTTGTGGATAACCCAGGCTTCAAGTTCCTTCAGGCGGGCGACCCGAATGTACTCAAAGTTAACGGCAACACGACTGCTTACGCGGTTTACACGGTTAACGTCACAGTACAAGCAACAAAAACTTATGTGGACGGCGCCGCAGTGGGGGCTGCCGCCATCAATGGCGACGAGAACGTGCTGATCAACGGCGTCGTGGTCGCGCTGACAAGTGGCATGACAGGGTCGCAAGTCATCGAGAAGATAAACCAGTACGCTGGACAGACCGGTTTCACCGCCACGAACAATGGCAGCGCTGCCGCGCCCCAGATCCGGCTTACGGCAAATGATTACGGAGCCAAGGCACTTACGGTATTCTCGGATCGGACAAATGGTGGTACTAACCGTACATCCGGGTTTGGTACGACCAACACTGCACTCGTTGGGGTCGACGTCGATGGCACCATCCTTCGCACCACGGGCACCTCAACCGGCAACACTGCGGCCACCGGCAAAGGCAGCGTCTTGACAGGCGAATTTGGCCAGGATGGCAGCCTCCTTTCCGTTGAAACGGGCGGACTGTTTCCGGCCTTGCCGGTAAGCTTGATCGTCTCGGACCAGTCCTCTCGATTTCAGGTGGGTGCGTTCGGGGACGATCAGGCCACCTTGGCGATTTCCCGATCGGCGAGCGACGGACTGGGAATCGGCGTCGGCACAATCTTCGGGAACCTCTCAAAGATCGATGTTCGTCGCGCGGACTACGCGGCCGATGCCCAGCTGCTGATCGACCGAGCCGTGGTCGAGATTTCGAGTATGCGGGGTACGATCGGGGCGTTCCAGGCCCAGACGTTGCAGAAGACCCAGAACAACCTGAAGTCGCAGTTCGAGAACATGAGTTCCGCTGAGTCGACCCTGCGGGATACGGACTTCGCCAAGGAAATCACGAAGTTTACGAACGAGCAGATTCGGCAACAGGCTTCTACGACCGTCCTCGGGTTGGCGAACCAGAACGCTCAGCAGGTGCTGGCGCTGTTGTCGGGTAAGTGAGTTTTGACAGCTTGACTTGGTTAAGGTAAGCTGATGCAAATAGGAACGGATAGGCAGACGAGATAAGCGCGGGGTGCCGAGCTCGACTCGGCACCCCTGCGGCGTTGTTTGTTGGCCTTGATCGCAATATTGCGCACAGTAACCCGAAGCGTCCGCGAGAAAGAGCGGTGTTTCCTCGCTGACGTTTCGGGGTACAATGATCCAGTGCTAGCGATTTGCGCAACATTCCGATCAATGTCTTGTATGTTTGGCCTCGCGACATTTGTTTGGAGGCAGGCTAATGGCGGCTATCAATTTCACAGGTGTGAGTTCGGGAATCGATACCCAGAGTATTATTCAGCAGCTCACGAAGTTCAATCAACAACACATCGATACACTCCAGGCTCGAGCCGATGACGCTACCAAGCGGCAAACTGCGTTCAAGCAGGTCGAGGCGAAGTTGTTGTCGTTGCAGACGACGGCTAGTCAACTGAGCAGTGGCCGTAATGGCGTTTTTCAGAGCAAGAGTGTTGCGTCGAGTGACGAGACGTTGTTGCGAGCGGCGGCCGGGACGGGCGCCGTGTCGGGCACGTATTCGTTGCGAGTGATCTCGTTGGCGCGGAATGCGCAGGTGGCGTCACAGGGGTTCGCGGCCGCCACGAGCACGATCACGACCGGGGATTTCACGATCGGCACTGCGGCCGGCAACTCGGCCACCATTACGATCGATGGCACCAACAACACGCTCCAAGGCTTGGTTCAGGCCATCAATAACGCGGATGTGGGCGTGACGGCGACGGTGATGAGCGACGGATCTGATGCGCGGACCCAGCCCTATCGCTTGGTGTTGTCCTCCGACCAAGCCGGTACGGCGAATGCGATCGCGATCACCAACAACTTGGCCGTCGACAACAGCACGGACGTGCGTCCTAATTTTGCTGGCACGTCCGTTGGGCCGGCGGTGCCGGCCCCGTCCTATGCCGGGTTGGCTGCGGTCAGTTCAGCCGGGACGTACACGGGCCTGACCAACGAATCGTTCAAGTTCACGGTTACCGCTGGCGGTACGATGGATGCGGGTAATGGGACGCCGGGACAGATCAAGATCGCGTTTGCGAACAGTACCGGGACGTACGCGGGCACGCTCTCGTTCGCCGAAGACCAGGTAGATCAACCCCAGGACGTGGCTGCAGGGGTGCAGGTGAAGTTTGGCGCCGGTACGTTGAAAGCAGGCGACACGTTTACGGTGGACGCGTTTGTGCCGACCGTTCAGGAAGCGGCGAATGCCGCAGTACAGATCGGTTCCGGCGCCGGCGCAATCACGGTGGAAAGCTCCGCCAACCAGATCAAGGATGTGATTCCTGGGGTGACGTTGGATCTGCAAGGGGCCAACCCTAACAAGGACGTGACCGTGACGGTCGCCAGCAACGCCGCCAAGATCGAGCAGTCGATCAGTGACTTGGTGGACGGCTACAACCAACTGATGGACTTCATTGACACGCAGGTGAAATTCGATGCCCAAACCGGTCAGGCCGGACAACTGTACGGCAATGCGGCGATTATCGCGATGCAGAACACGATCCAGCGGGCGATTATGTCCGTCTCGTCCATGCTGCCCGTCGACCTCAACCGCGTGAGTGCCTTGGGGATCGCCGTCACCAAGGGCCGCTTGCAGTTGAATCAGGCGGCGTTGAACGCCATGTTCAGCAGCCAGGGTGGTGTTGGTGCGGAGGGATTGAAGTTGGGCTTTGCCCTGGCTGGGACGTCTACTAACGGGGGCGTAAGCTTCGTGGCGGCAAGCGACCGCACCAAGGAAGGAGCCTATCAGGTGGACGTCACACAGGCGGCCGAGGCAGCGTCGCTCACGGCCGGCACACCGTTGGCGGACAGCACGCAGATCACCGCGGGGACTAACTCGCTGTCCCTGATGCTGGACGGCAAGGCTACTAGCGTGACCCTCACCAATGGGTTCTACAGCCGTGCAGCGCTCGCCCAGCACGTCCAGGCGCAGATCAATGCGCAGCCCGAACTGAGCGGTCGTCGCATCGGGGTGGGGGTAGACGCCTCCAACGCGTTGGTCTTGACTTCCGCCTCTGTTGGCCGGGCCTCGGAGATCAAGGTTACCGGTGGCACGGCTGTTGACTCGTTGGGTCTGCAGGCAGGTCAAAATGCCCAGGGCCGCGACGTGGCTGGCATGTTCGTCGTCGACGGGAAAGTCGAGACGGCCGTGGGGAGCGGGCGCGTCCTGGTGGGCAGTTCGACCAATGCGCACACGGCGGACCTGCAAGTGTATGTGAGCTTGACTCCTTCGCAAGTCCAGGCTGGCTCTGACGCTACCATGACGGTGACGCGGGGCGTTGCGGACCGGCTGAATTCGGTGCTCAACCAGTTCCTGGATCCCGTCTCAGGTCGTCTGAAAGCGGTCGATAACAACTTTCAGGCGCAGATTGACTCCGCAAATGCCGAAGTCACGAAAGAATCGAAGGCGATGAGCGACCGCGAGGCAGAACTGCAGCGTCAGTTCAACGCGATGGAAATTGCGCTCAGCCGGGCGAAATCCCAGGGCGATCTGATTTCGACACAGCTGCAATCGGCGCTGTCTTCGAGCCGGTCGAACTCGACGAGCTAGTGCGTCTTCAAGCCTAAGAGTTGGAGTCGCGATGCGTGAGTGGAACGGCGCTAGCCCAATGCTACTTACGTTGCACTCGGACATGGTGAGCCGCGAGGCGCTAGCCGCGGGTTCTTGGCGAGAAAACGCGGCCAGTTTTCACCGGTGGCTAGCGCCGTTCCGCTCACAACCCACAATCTTAGCCTTGAAGACGAACGAGTGCCGCCTCAATCAAGAAGTGAGGGACGGCCCTGGGGGAGTTGACGTTTTAGCGTGTGGAGCGGTATCCTGAAGCGTGAACTTGAAGGCGCCCGTCGAGGAATGACGCGGCACTGGTGTTCTGGATCGGAGGAATCACTCGCATGACTGGAATTCACGCCTACCAGCAACAATCGCCCAGTTGGTATCGGATCGATATGCTCCTGGCGGCCTACGATGGCGCGATCGAACGCATCGAACGGGCGCAGGAATTGATGGAGAATGGCGATACGGTTGCGGCGGCGCCGTTGATCACCCGTGCCCTGCGCATCATTATCGAGCTGTATGGCGGACTCGACTTACGTCACGGTGAGATTCCGGAGAACATGCAGCGGTTGTACGTCTACGTGTTGCATTGCATCAGCTTGGGCG
>JAPLNJ010000115.1 GCA_026692885.1 Planctomycetota bacterium
AGAGCCACCCGAATCCCACCGGCACCTACTTAGCCGCCTGCGTGTTCTACGCCACGCTGCTGGATGCCAATCCAGTGGGACTGCCCGGCAAGGTTACGCACGGCGAGAATGTGCTGGCGAACATCCCCGACGATCAGGCGAAGCGTCTCCAGAAAATTGCGTGGGCGGCGGTGAAGGCAGTTCGGGAACCCTGACGTGTTGCGACATAACCCTGGATGATTACCATGACGAGAACGACAGCTTCAGAGCATCACGCCGACATGTATCGCTCACACAAGTCGGTGACGCTCGCACTCTGCCTGGCGCTGCTGGCCGGTACGTCAATGGCAAACGCCAACGGCTCGCCCCTCGATCACGTCCAGGGCACCATCGTCGTGGCACCCGATGGCAACGGCATCTTCACCGTTCAGCCACAGGGAACGAAGGCTACCGCCGATGCTGTGCAGGTCACCACTGACAAGAACACCGCTGTTTCGGTTGCCCAGAAGCAGGCTCAACTTGGCGACCTGAAAGCCGGGATGTGGACCAGAGCCGAGTTGGTCCAGGGAGTCGCCAGCAAAGTCCTCGCCGGTCACATGTGGCTTGAAGAGGGCGAGGAACTTGTACTGTTCAGGGGACTGCCGCAGGAGCTTTTCACCCACCCGGCAGGATTCGATGTCTCGAACGTCCCCACCAAGTTCGGCCCGCTACGATTGGTGTACCGGCTGACGGGGAATGGCTCGTATCTCCGCTGGGGACGGAAGGCACTGCCCAACGACGGCATGGTCGTGTGCTGGCCGACGACCCTCAAGGCAAGGTTCAGTTACGGACAACCAGTACAGCCCGACGAGCAAGGCGTAATCCACCTGCCCGCCGATGTCAGCGAGTTGCGAATCTGGTTCGTCGATCCGGTCGTGCCGCAGAAGACCGGCAGCGAGGTCAGCCACGGTCCCAAGCTGGCGACCAGATTCATGGTGGGTGCCGACATCTCGTGGGTCCAGGAGCAGGAGGATCAAGGGATACGATTTTCGGACCACGGCCAGCAGAAGGACATCCTGGCAATCCTCAAGGACCACGGGTTCAACTGGATTCGGCTCCGAGTCTTCGTCAATCCCCAGGCACCGAAGGCATACTCCAGCAAGGGATACTGCGATCTGGACCACACGTTGGCAATGGCGAAGCGGATCAAAGCGGCAGGCATGGGGTTCCTGCTCGACTTCCACTACAGCGACACCTGGGCCGATCCTGGGCATCAGGTCAAGCCTGTGGCCTGGACCGATCTGCACGGGGCCGAACTTGAGAAGGCAGTCCACGACCATACCCACGACGTAATGGCGGCCTTGAAGAAGCAGGGCACAGCCCCCGACATCGTGCAAATCGGCAACGAGATCAGCAACGGCTTCTTGTGGCCGGATGGCGAGGTGTGGAAGTCCGGGAAGTGGGACGTGTTCTGCGGCCTCATCAAGGCGGGGATCGCCGGGGCCAAGGAAGTCGATCCCACGGTGAAGACCATGATCCACTTGGCCTGGGGCGGTCAGAATGCACAATCCAGATCGTTTCTGGACAAGACGCTGGCCAAGGGTGTCGAATTCGACATCCTCGGCCAGTCCTATTATCCCAAGTGGCACGGGACACTCGACGACCTGAAAGCCAACCTGACGGATTTGGCGGGTCGCTACAAGCACGACATCATGGTGGTTGAATACTCGGTGCCGAACATCCGGGAAGTCAACGACACTGTGAAGAACCTGCCGGGCGGTAAAGGACTGGGCACGTTCATCTGGGAGCCGACGAAGTGGGAAGGGCCAGCGTTGTTCGACGGCACGGGGAACACGAAACCGGAGATTGACGTGTACCCGAAGATGGTTGAGGACTACGGTCAGAACCACCGCTCGACCATCTGGAAACATCACCGAGAAACATCTCATTAGTGCCGACATTCCACCCGTGCCTCCCTCGCCTTCGAGCCCGGTCAATGATACGTTTCTTCGTCTCCTCATCGGCCTGACCAAACGTTTGGCGGTCCTTCGACAGCATGTCATATTCCAGAAACTCGCCGTCCGGCGTATTTGCCATGAAGCCGATTGTGGCTACTAATCGAAGGCAGTTCTTCAACACATCACGACGGCGACTCCCAGCGCAACTGCGTCCGGTGCAACACCCTCGAATTCTGCAAAAGCATCTTCGAGCGATTTCTCCTGATTTAGGTGAATCGTGATTACCCAATCCCGAATGTAGGAGATGCCGCCACAATTACCTCGATCACCGAGGTCAATACGCAAACGAAGGCTATCGGTTCGAGTGTCGAACCCCTGCGGCCTCCGCCCATCCATCAAGAATGGCAGGCGTTCTGATCCGTTCAGTCGGCCCAAGATGGGCTTGGCCAGGAAGATATTCCGCACATACTCCCTACGTTCCGCAAGTCGCGATTGGGATTTCTCTCGAATTTGTCTTAGTCCCTCCGGGGTATGTGTGCGGCGACTGACGGGCGGTGTTCGTTAGAGAGGATTGTCGAGGCAATAGTCCGGCGGGCTAGGCTCCTCCCGGCGGTGTCCTTGCACTGAAGCAATATTCTCTCACCGTCAATCCAGTTCCTGTCGCGGCATACGGCTTCCGGGACCGGCGTGGCACCTTCCAGAGATCTCTCGCTAATTCACTCCCCTAGTCCCGCGCGAAGTAAACTGCGAGTCCACCTCGGCCACATGCCCGTTCGGAGTAGGTTCAGATGTACATGTACGCGGTCCAAGCCAAGGCATCCATTCCCTCACACGGACGGATGCTTTTCTCCGCTGGGGCAGTCAGCCGTGGTTGGATCGGATGAGCGCAGCCGTCTCTGGGGAACCCTTTCCAGCGCCGATCACCCCCTGAGCGAAGCGATCGCCGGCCAGCAGATTATGCAGCTGTTCGGCGTGGTGACAAGTCGGTCCGACGCAGCGCGCGAATTCCAAAAAAAAAGAGTTACGGCAGATCCTTTTGACGTAAGTCGAGTCGCGCTCGACTTACGTCGAGGGGATTTGACGTAAGTCGCGCTGAGAAAATATTTCGCCTTTGATTGAGACACGTAGCTGGGCCAATCTTGGTACAACGTCGACGCGATGTGTGTTTTCCACTACGTCCTTTCACGCTGCGACAGGCTTGCAATCTTGGTCGCCTTCGGGACGAGTGGCGTCGGAAGGACCATCGCACCGGCAAGTGGCGGGTCCACCGAGATGCCATCACGTGGGTCAAGAACAATGGGCTTCCGCCGCTGGATCGCTGAACAACGACCGCATGAATTGTCGAGTATCGGCGGGAAATAGGTGCCGGTATCGCTTCTTGATGGCCTCGTCGCCCTTGTGTCCCATCCAGGCGTCGATGGTCGAATCAGGTACGCCGTTCCGGGCACAGATCGAGCAGAACGAGTGACGAAGGACATGCCAGCCCTTTAGGGATTTCCACTTGCTACCGTTCAGGGTGCGATGGAAGTGGTCGTGGGCTTGGTCAGGGGTGAGCGGCGATGGCAACGGATGTTTGTTGCGGCTGTTGGCCATGTTTGCCGGGGCCACGATCATGAACTGGCCGCCTGGATGAACCTTGAGCCACTCCGTCATGATGGCTTCGAGGTTGGGATGAATGCTGACTTCCCGGAATGTCGTCCCCTTCTTGTGGCTTCCCTTCTTTTCACGTATTCGGACGATCCCACGCTCAAAGTCCCAGTCCTCGATTTGTGATCGGACAATCTCCGACCGCCGAGCCCCGGTGAATGCAGCGAAACCGATGGCGGCGTGAATGAACGGATGCTCGGCCTTCTCCCGCACGTAGCCGAGCAGTTCCAAGACCTGCTTCTCGTCGAGGAAGAGGCAGTCCCAATACTCCTTCTGCTGTTCGTCGGTCAACCCGCCCCGTTTGATGATCGTCTCGATTTCGTCCCACGTCATGAAGGGTGGCTTCTCATCGGTCAAAGCCAACTTCACACCTTTGGTTGGGCTCGGCCCGGTGACGTACCCCTTCCCTACCGCCATCTTCCAGATCTGGTCGAATGTGCGGAATTCCTTCTTTACTGTCTCGGATGAAATTTTTCGCCCCCGGAGACCGTCTTCCTTTGACCTCTCGGCGGCATAGGTCTGAAGGTCATCAGTATCGAGGTCGGCAAACGCAGCGTTCGCTTTCAGGATGCGGGCGAAGTGCCCCGTGTGGATGCGTTCCCCATAGACCGTCGTCTCCTCCTTACTTGCGATATAGCTGGCGAAATACTCCTCGAACACCTGTTCGATTGACACGTGGTCCTCAACCTCTGGCGGCTCGCTCTGTCGCCCGCCGCTCAGAACAAACCGGATTATTTCTGGGCGGTTTGCACTTGGGGGAAGAGCCAATCTACCCATCTCCAATTGCGTGAGCGTGTCTTCAACCACGCCCCGCTGGTTCTCTGCCTCCCGCTGGTTGGTCGTCTTCAGGCTCGGCTTGAACTGCTTCTTTCCGAGCCGGAAGAAGATGTGCCAATACCTGCCGTTCTTGTGGATGCTGGCCATCGCTGCACACCGCCAAAGTGCCTGATTCTCTTGGGTGACCCAGGCGTCCAGTCTACCACGGTCAACCTCGGTCCCAAAGGCGACTGGTAGCAAATTGGTAGCAGTATTGGCAACGCCGGAGAAACAGCAGAACAACATCGTGGAGCCGTAAACGCTTACTGCTGAACGGTTAGTAACACAAGAGAAGCACGCCAGCAAGACGCCGCCAACGCCAATCATGTGGACTCAAAATCCAGTTCACTTAACGGGAGTGTGGGTTCAAGTCCCTCCTCTGGTACTGAATGTAAGGTTAATCTGAGTCGAGACTTGCGACACCTTCCGAGCGTTCGGAAGTGCAGCGTTTTCGGGAAGAAGTACGGGGCGCAAAACGGTACAAATACCGCTTTGCGCCCCGTCATTCCGAGAAAGGGCTGCACACATGCCGAGACTCGTCAACGCAATTCCAGAAGTATCGCAAACACGCATCTAGTCAAGCCGTTGTTACGATCGGTGGCAAAGACACCTATCTTGGCAAGGCTGGGACCAAGGCCAGCAAGCAAAAATATGCCCGCGTTGTGGCGGAGTGGCTTGCATCTGATCGGCCGACGACGATTTCCACACCAGAGGAAATCACGATCACCGAAATCTGCGTCGCGTTCCTGCGCCATGCCACGAAGCACTATGTCAAGCGTGACAAGCCCACAACCGAGGTAGCTGGTTACAAGGGCTTACTCCGTCATCTCAAGGAGTTGTACGGCAATGCCTGGTCAGACTCTCAAAGGCATCAATCAGCCCCACAGGCCAGGTCGTCGAGGACTTGATGGCACCGCAACCCGCCCAAGTGGAAATCGGGATGCCGAATGCCCCCACTGCGGCGAAGCCGCAGTGGGGGGCTTGTTGACCAAACGTGTTCGCTGACAAGGCCAGCGCGGTCGCGGAAATGAGCAGATTTGAGGAACACGGATGGATCGTCTGCTGCTCGGCATCCTCGGTCGTTCAAGAGGTGTTCTACATAGTTTGACGAGGTGAGCCACCACGCCGGAACGGCGTGGTGGCTTTGGCACCCTACTTGCCGATCTTGTTGGGCACGGCTTCCGTCTCGGAACCCGCCCCCAACTGTTTCACGAGGAAGTCCCAGATGTCCGCATATTTCTCGGACGGATGCCCCGGAAACTTCACGTAGCAGGTAACGCCACGCTCATGGGCGAGCTTCTGAAACCCCACCGCCCAGGCCGGAGAATGTACCCGATAATCCATTTCGCCAACGTCGTCGGGTTTTGTCAGCCCCCAGTTGTTCTCGAAGTAGACCGGCGGCGTATCCTTATTCAGTAAGGCATCGGGCGACCATTGGGAAATCAGCGGCAGCAACTCGTCCCGCCTTCTGACGGACTCAGCAAAACTGCACCCCCAAGCCGGAACGCCCCACTCCACACCTGGGTTCCATTCCTGCATTCGTTTGGGGTCGATAGTGGGTACCGTCCGATGGGCCCCCACGCACGTCAGCTTCGTAGAAACCCGCTCCACCGGGTCGCTTGAACTCGGATCAGCACGTTCCCCCGCACAGCCGACGTAGAGTGCCGGAAGAGCACCTTGGGAACTCCCTGCCACCGCGATTCTCTGCGGGTTGATATTCCACTCGGCGGCGTGTAGGCGAACAAACTGAACCGCACGGCGAGCATCGAGTAGGCAGACCGAGATCGGCGGGCTGATCTTCTCGTTGATCGCATCTCCCATCACCCGCACTTGGACGCTGACCGCCGCACAACCTGCCGGGAAGAAATTGCCCAGCGGCGGCGTGTTCTTGCTCGGTGCCCACAGACCGCCGAACCAAACCACCACCGGGAACGGCCCGTTGCCTTTGGGCGGAAGATAGACATCCAGCAGTTGATGGGGGTGCGGGCCAAATGGGATGTCGGCCTTGTTGGGGACCGGCTTGGGCTTCTGCCCGAAGCTGGTGTTCGCCACCAGAGGCACGAGAACGATCAGCAGCAGAGTCAGACGAAGAGGGGTTGCGGTAGGCATGTTTCTTCTCCACGCAGTTCCAGCCAGGATGTCACGCCTGCGGCAGCCTACCACGGGGAAGACTACGCCTCAATGGCCACTGCCCCCCACTCCAGCGAAGCGGGAGTGGGGGGCCTGAAGACTCGGACGGTTCAACTTTAGATCGGTGGGATGGGGACTCCCCACACCCCGGCACGGGGCGAGGGGAGTCTTGATGGACCGTCAGCCATCGTGAGCACGGTGGACAGGTATCGGGCGAAAGTGACGGTTCAAAAAGGTACTCAATCTAGCGATGCCGCTAGCATTTTCGGATTACTGTCGCTGGCAGCAACTCGTGGCACCGAACTCGTTCTGACTGCCACCGGGGTTGATGCCCAGGACGCCTTGGATGCTGTGGCAGTGTTGTTTGCCACGGACTTCCAACGCTGCGGCTAATCGTCGGCGTCACCAACGGATTAGTTCCAGGACAAGGAGGATGAGGACGGGAACGGGGAACTCGACGAGAACGACTGAAAAGTCGCTATCACAAAGAGACCCTCACCGAATACTCGATCCCGTCATCCAGGGGCAGCGTGACCGAGACGAAGCCGTGGGCAGGATCACGCATGTATTCGAGGTAGGCCGCCAGTTGGTCGGGGAAGAGGTTCACGTCGTCAGCCAGGACTATGGCCCCTGGCAAGAGGTTGGGCAACACCAGCTTTAACACGTCCAGGTAAAGCTCTTTCCAGCCATCGAGGAAGAGCAGGTCGATGGTGCCGCCCGTATCCCGCAAGGTCTGGAGAGCATCGCCCGCACGGATTTCCACGAACTGCGACAGCCCAGCCTCAGCGACATTATGTTCGGCTTTGGCGATTTTAAGGGGTTCCAATTCCGAGCCTATGACCAAGCCGCCGCCTCCGTCACGGAGGGCGGCGGCGAAATAGATCGTGGACACGCCGAAGGACGTGCCAAACTCCACGATACGGGCGGCGGAAATGGAACGGGCCACGGCGTAGAGGAACTGCCCGCCGCTCCTTGGGATTGGCAGCAGGGCATCGCGCAGCAATGTCGCCCGCTGCTCAGAGGTTGCCGAGTCCCAGGTGGAGCCAGGTCCACGGACCTGTTGGATAATCGCGTCGTCGCGGGATTCGGCTAATGTGTGCAGACGTTCGAGAACCGCTTGGACTTCGGGGACCAGCAGGGTGTTCATGTTCAATCCATCAACTGAGCCAAAGCGTCAAGGGCCTGCTTGGCTTCTTTGATGCTGCCAAATTGAGCAGCCAGTTTCTTCGCCTTTTGCAGCAGGGCAACTGAGATCGCATCCTTAGCCACGGCGGGAGCGGCGGCAACAGTTTCGGCGGCGGGGGCAGAAGCGGGAGTGGCCTTCACCTTCTTCTTGGACGCGAGAATTGACTTGACGTTGCTGACTTGCCACGCCACTGTCGCGATACCCGATGCGGTGACGATTTCTGCGATCTCTTTAGGCGACTTGTCCTTGTTGGCCTTCAGGGCTTTCTTGATCGCCTTTGACCTCTCGCCCCTGGCGAGATTGACTTCGGGCTTCGTCTCGACGGGCGCAGCTTCAATCTTGGTGGTTTCCGCTTCGGGCGTGGCTTCAACTTGGGGTTCGGTTACTTTGGCTTTCCTGGGCATTGATTGGTCTCGCTAAAGTGGTGAAGAAATGGACACAATGAGTATAGGTGCTGGGGCGGTGCATGTCGATTGGGAGACGCAATCCTTGGTGTGAATGGCCCACGAACGCAGGATGTTGCCTGTTTCCGCTCACGCGAACGTCGCCACCACGTCGATGCGTTCCCCTCGGGATGTCAAGGGAACGTCAGTGTGGAACAGCCCCCCACTCCGGCAAATCCGGAGCGGGGGCTTGATGACTTGCCTCCCAACAGAGCAAAAGGTGCGGGACGGCACCTTTCTTGACGGCGGGCCGGGCTTGTCCTGACCTAAATCGGCATCAAAGGGATCGGTTTCGCCTGCCGTGTTGTCGCCGGTGGAAAGATCACGGACCAGAACACCACCACAGCGCCGAGGCCGCCTTGCCTGTGGAGTGCGGAGTTGGGTGGTGGGGAAGGGGGGGGCCGTCGCAGCGGTGTTCCGCCGCCCGAAACAAATCGCCCTGGTTTCGTTTGCCGTCAGTCTGGTATCATCCTTGTGGATTCTTCGTCTCCCAAAGCCAGAAACAGAATCACCATGAACGTCAAGACGGTCGTTTTCATCTGCACCGCGAACTACTACCGCAGCCGCTTTTCCGAACACTTGTTCAACGCCTTGGCGGAAGCCAAAGGGCTACGGTGGCGGGCGACTTCCCGTGGACTGCGAACCTGGATGGTTGACGGATTGGGGCCGATTGCCAGCTTCACCGTTGAGCGGTTGGCAGCACGAGGCATCCACCTGCACGGCAACATCCGCTTCCCGATTCCGCTGTCCGAAACCGATCTGGCGAACGCCGACCTCGTGGTGGCCGTCAAAGAAGGCGAGCACCGTGCCATGATGACCGAGCAGTTTCCCGCCTGGGTGGATCGGATTGACTACTGGCACGTTGACGACATTGACTGTGCCACCGCCGATGAGGCCCTGCCCGTCCTTGAAACCTGCGTCGAGGCCCTGGTGGAACGGCTGGCAGCACAGGAGCGATTGCGGCGGGCAGGGTGAGCATCCCTACCTTCGGTAGAAATCAATCCAACTCAGCGTGATCGTCGGCTGATCCCGCAACAGCGCCGCTGGCAGTGCGGTCTCGAAGTAGCCGTCCTTCAACGGGTAGTCTAGGCTCGCTTTGCCATCGGCACCGAGTACCTTGATC
>JAPLNJ010000116.1 GCA_026692885.1 Planctomycetota bacterium
GGGACATTTCCAATTGATGACGCAAGTGTCTGGAAAGACAACCCTGCATGGCGCTCTTGCCGGCGAAGATCGCGTGACGTTCTCCATGTTTGTCCCACCGCCGGGCCTGACCGTAGAAGCGGATCAGCAGAAATTCGAGGCCGAAAAGAGGAGCATGGAAACTCAGGGTTACGTGCCCCCCGGAGAGGCTGCTCCGCCGAAAGTCGAATTGCTCCCGGCCCAATACTCCAGTGCCCCAGCGACGACGCTCTCGGCGATCGTCAAGAAAGGCGACAAGAATGACTTCACGTTCGAGCTGAAGTGAAGTGGTTGCAGCGTCGCCTAGTGGCTGTAAAAGAACAAGTCCGCAGATTGGCCGTAGGACGGATTGGCACTTCGGCCCCGCGTTTCGGGGCCAAAATGCCAATCCGTCCTACCACCGATTCGCGACGTTAATCCTTTACAACCGCTTACCGGTACTTTTTCGCCGGTCCTTACCGACTAGTCGACCAGCTGCAGAGTGACGGTGTTCTCGCCCTGCTTGATCTCCCAAATGAGACCGCTGGTGGCCGGATTATTGTACCTGTCTGGAATGAGCCGTCTGGCGCCGACGTCCATGTAGTTCGCCGCGGGGACCTGATACGTGCCGGGGTCGTTCGCGGCAGGGGCGGCGGGGGTACTCGCTCCGCCGGATTCGGTGGCGAAGACCGCGATTCGGGCGGAGCCGACCGGCACGCCGTCGTTGGAATTGAAGGTGCTCACCTCGGTAATCTTCCCGTCCACGATCTTGGCGTTGGCCGGGCGGGCCCCGCCGACCTCAAACACCAAGTTACCGGACTTGACGGGTTGCCCCTTGTATGTGACCGTCCCGCTCACCTTGCCCAGTGCCGGACGGTCGGAACGACCACACCCGAACGAGACCGCCAACAAAACCAACAACGCCAGGAATGCAAAGCCGAAGAATCTCATGGCTGACCAACTCGCTGTTTGAGGAATGTTGCGGAAGAGGCAGCTAGCCGGGCGGGAGTTTGTCCGTCTCGCCGCCGTCGCGGGAAGCCGTCGCGCGGTAGACCACGCCGTCCACATTCTCGCTGACAAATCGCACCGCCCCATCGCCCAGCAGGAACATGGCGCCGGCCGGGTGGTAGCTGCGGAAACCGATCGACTCGTCCCACCGAGCATTCGCCTGCGTGGGCCGGTTGGCGATCAACGACTGGTTCAAATAGTTGATGGGATGCGAGGTGGTCGCAAAACACTGGCTTCCGAAGTTCTGTGTGATACACAGGGCGCCGATGCATTCGCCCGCAAAGAAGGTGTTGGCGAGCCCGTCGGTCACGTCGGCGAATCGCGCGCCCCAGCGCCAGCGGCCGATCACCCCACGCACCGGATTCGGGCTGTTATTCGCTCCAAAGCCGACATTCCCGTAGTTGGGCAGGGCCCCGACGCCCGTCCCATTGAGATAGTCTCCAATATTCGCCGCGTAGTCGGATTGAGACAACGACCAAGTCGGGGCCGCAAACCCCTCTTCTTCGAGGATGAGTTCGGACAGGGCGTCTGAGGGGCAGTGGAAGCTGCGATGGATAGCACTGATGTACTGGAAGTTGTTCCCCTGCCAAGCCTGGACGCTCATGTCGTAGAGGTCGAATTCGGCCGAGGCTTCCATGAAGGGCAACAGCCGCGGTTGCCAACCCCAGCGATCGACCGCGAAGCTGCCATGCGGGAGTCGCTTCCATGTATCGTGGTAGTTATGCAGCGCCACGCCGATTTGCTTGAGGTTGTTGTTGCACTGCGTGCGCCGCGCTGCTTCCCGGGCGGCTTGGATAGCGGGCAGTAGAAGTGCGACCAAGATGCCGATAATGGCGATGACCACCAGGAGCTCGACCAGAGTAAATCCCTGCTTTCTCCCTCGGAAATCTGACATTCTCGCAGCTCCTTCAACGGTAACCGTTCAAGGGATTCTGGCCCTTGTCATGCCTGCCGGAACCCCTCAGCGGCAGGCCGACGACAGTGAACTTTCTCCATTACGGGAAATCACGGAGGCAAATTCTTGCCACAATTGTTTCTTCGCCGGCCCTTACGCGGCCGCTGGCCGGTGCGGATCCTCAACCACTTGTCGGAACGCTTCGATGATAACATCGGCGGCCTCGGCAGGAGCCATCCGGGCCGTGTTGATGGTCAGGTCGTATTGGAGGGGATCGTCATTGTCAAAGTGAAAATATCGTTGGCAGAATTCCTTGCGGCGTTTGTCGGTCTCGTTGATCGCCGCAGCTGCTTCCTGGCGGCTGAGACTGCGGCGTGCAGACACGTGGTCGACTCGCAGCTCCTGCGGCGCGATAATCCGGACCGCCAGACCGTGCTCTCGGGGCAAGATGGCATGTGCGCCGCGACCGACGAGGATCACTCGCCCGTGCAACGCCGCCAGGCAGATGATTCGCTGCAGATGGGCCACGAATTTGTCACGGCTGATGAGGCGAGAATCGGCCAACGAGCTGAGCACATCTTGGACCCAACTCGAGTTCGTTTCGTCGACAAACTCAAGCATGCTCCGCGACGTGTCATACCGCTGAGTCATGAAGTCCAGGATTTCCTTGTCCAGTACGTCCCAACCGAGCTTCTCTCCCACCAACCGGGCGATCTGTGTGCCGTCGGAACCACTCTGCCTTGAGATGGCAATGAATGGGCCGGTCTTTTTCGGCTTCCGCATGTCGCCAGCCGCCTGCATGTGTTGCTTCAACGCGGGCGACAACAGCCACCGCTCCAAATGCTGCTTGGCGACCTGGCCCAGTTGATTGACGACTTCCGGTTTCGTATCCGTCATGGGTTTCTCCTTAGGCGAGCGGCAGGAAATAATCTACCCGCAGGTCGGCCTTCCCGGGCCAATCGGGACGGTCTGGGAAGACCATCCTACATTGCGTTGGGTAAGCTACTTCCTGCCGCTCTCCTTACCGCTCGTATTGTCGTGTGAAAGATACCGGGTTTGCAAGTACCGTGCCAGTGTCGGCAGCGCGCAGTTCTCAGTTCGACTGTCTGACTTCCGCTCAAGAACTCGCGAAGCGAGTCACGCATCCCCTTACCAACGGGAGGTTGGGAGGGGTTGCAGTATGTCCCGATCCGGCCTTGATCAGAACGTTGCGCATCGTAACCCGAAGCGTCAGCGAGAAAGAGCGGTGTTTCCTCGCTGACGCGTCGGGTTACGATGATCCGCGGCTAGTATTTTGCGCAACTTTCCGATCAAGGCATCCCGAGGCGTTGATCGTAACACTGCG
>JAPLNJ010000117.1 GCA_026692885.1 Planctomycetota bacterium
AGATTTCTGGTAGGATCAAGAAACTGGGAGACCTGTGATCGATGGTTTCGGCGAGGTCGGAAGACCTGTGCCGAATGCGTGTAGGTCGAACGAGCCACAATTCGCAGCTGGGAAGTCGCCCCGATGTTTCCGTCGAAACGCCCACGTAACGACTTCCTGCATTGGAGAGGGTGCAATGATCACTACCATTCATGGCAGGATACAGGGCAAGACCATCGTGTTGGATGAGCCCCTCGGTTTACCGATGGGGCAGGACGTGGAAGTCGTCGTCACGCCAATTGCGCGCCAGCGTCCCTGGGGCCAAGGGATTCTTCGCTCCGCGGGTGCGTTAGCGGACACGTGGTCGGAAGAGGACGATCGCATCCTGGCGGAGATTCATGAGGACCGGAAGCGAGCCAGCAGCCGGGAGATTCCCGAATGAGTTACCTGCTTGATACCAACATCTGCTCGGCCCATCTGAAGCGTCCCGGTGGTCTGGCCCACCGCATGCTCCAGTATTCCGGACGGCTGTACACATCAACGGTTGTCTTGGGCGAGCTTCTGGCTTGGGCGTATCGCCGGACAAATCCAGCATCCCTCCTCCAGCAGATCGAAGCAGAACTTCTGTCCGACGTCCTCGTGCTGGATTATGACCGCGCCTGTGCGGAACGATTCGGGCAGGTCCGAGGAACGTTACTGCAGCAAGGGATCTCGGTCAACACCGCAGATCTGATGATCGCGGCTGTCGCCCTGGCACACAACCTTGTCCTGGTAACGAATAACACAAAGGACTTTCGGAACATTCCCGGCTTGACCCTGCAAGACTGGCTGACTCCATGATCCAATACTCGGCGGCCCAGAGGCAGAACGACAGCTGATGAGGCAACTGAAAACTCGCACCGCGACCATCTACGAGTCCCCCTCCTTATCGCCAGTCACGGAGCACCGAGAGTTCTTGATTGAGGCATGGCATGAGTACTTTGACGCTTGAACAGGATCCGTTGGCCGTCGATCTGGCCTTTACTCGCGACAGCTTGACGGTGGCGTTAGCAGATGGTCGATCCTTGTCCGTGCCCCTGGCCTGGTATCCACGCCTGACGCACGCTACCGAAGGCGAACGCGACCATTGGCAGCTGCTTGGTGGTGGCTACGCAATTGAGTGGCCTGATCTCGACGAACACATCGGCGTCGCGGGCCTGCTGGCGGGGTGTCGCAGTGGCGAAAGCGAGGCTTCCTTGAAACGGTGGATGGTCTCAAGGCTGTCACTGCGTGGTTCTTCCCCAGATCCGCGGAACATTCTCGCCTGAGCGGGGTTCAATGCGGACAAAGGCTGCCTGCGCGCCCAGCTCGCCCTTTCGACGGCATGGGCGAGCAGGTGGCTTGCCTGACGTGAAACACGATGTTCCTTTCTTCCCAGCGGACCAATAGAGATCGCTCATGAACAAGTCGCTCAGCTACTGCTCCATCTTCCTGCTCACCATTTTCACGGCGGTTGCGGCCTCGGCCGCCGACTGGCCGACTTGGCGAGGGCCGGACGGGACCGGGGTGTCTGCGGAGAAAAATCTTCCGCAGACCTGGAGCACGACCGAGAATGTGCGCTGGCGCATCGCACTGCCTGGCCCCGGTAACTCGTCGCCGATCGTGTGGGGTAACCGGGTCTTCGTGACCCAGGCATTGGCCAGCGAGAATCGGCGTACGCTGATGTGTCTGGACCGCGCCGACGGCAAACTGCTCTGGCAGTCGGGTGTGACCTACACGGAGCAAGAGCAGACGCAACAATCGAACCCGTACTGTTCTGCCTCGCCCGTCACGGACGGCAAGCAAGTCATCGCCTCCTTCGGCTCGGCGGGGCTGTTTTGCTACGACTTCACGGGGCAGGAACTCTGGCATCGTGATTTCGGCAAAATGAATCATATATTTGGCAACGCCGCCTCGCCCATTCTCTACGGCGATCTGTGCATCCTGAACTTCGGCCCGGACGAGAAAGCCCGCTTGATCGCAGTGAACAAACGCGATGGCCAGACGTTGTGGGAGGTCGCGCCGCCGAAGGTCGACCCCAGCGAGCAATCGCCAATGGGTGGCCCCGGTGGTCGCGGTGGCTTTGGGCCGGGCATGATGCTGGCCCCGCTGATGTTCGCCCAGGCCGGCAAGCAGGACGACCAGAAGCTCACGAAAGCCGAGTTCCTGGCTTTGGCCGACACGTGGTTCGACAAACTGGATCCGGACAAGACCGGCAAGTTGAGCCGCGAGCAATTTGTTCAGAAGCTCGGCGACGTGCTGCCGCCCCCCCACGGCTTTGGTCCTCCCGGTGAAACTCCGCCGGAAACTGGACAGCGGTCTGGCGCTGGACGCAGGTTCGGCCCCGCCGGAATGGTCGGGCCCGGCCTGTTCACCGCCGCGGACGCCGACAAGGATGGCGCGTTGACCCGCGCTGAATTGAAAGCCTCCTTTGAAAACTGGTTCTCCGCGTGGGATGCCGATAAGAGCGGCCGGATCACGGAAGAGCAACTCCGTGCCGGCCTGAATGCAGTACTGCCGCAACCGCAATTCGGCGGACCTGGTGGCCCCAGTGGACCGGGTGGTCCTGGTCGGGGACGCGGGCCGGGTGGCCCCTCGGGCGGGTCGTGGAGCACGCCGCTGGTCGTCCAGGCGGACGGGCGGGCTGAGTTGATCCTGTGCTTCCCCAACCGGCTGGCGGCCTACGACCCGCAGACGGGGAAACAGTTGTGGCTGAGCAAGGGCTTGGGCAGTTCGATTTACACGTCACCTGTGTGCGGCGAGGGCGTCGCGGTGGCCAGAAGCAGCGGCATGTCGGGCACCAGCGCGGTCGCCGTGAAACTTGGCGGGCAGGGCGATGTGACCGAGAGCCGACGAATCTGGCGTATGGACCGCGTCAAGAGCGCGGTCGGTTCCGGCGTCATTTACGACGGCCATATTTATAGCATCGACCAAAACGGCATCGCCGAATGCGCCGAGCTCAAAACGGGAAACAAGGTCTGGGAAGAGCGACTCAAAGGCTCCGGCTCGCGGTCGGGTGCGTGGTCCTCCCTGCTGTTGGCCGACGGCAAGATCTTCGTGCCGAATCAGTCCGGGGACGTGTTCGTGTTGCGGGCCAGTCCCAAGTTCGAACTGCTGGCCACGAACTCCGTCGGCGAGTCCACGAACGCATCCCTGGCCGTTTCCAACGGCGAAGTGTTCTTTCGCACCGACAAGAGCTTGTGGTGCTTTGCGAATGGGAAACTGTAGCTTCAGCCCCACTGCTGTGAACATCTTCACGCCTATCTCGTTCCCACGCTCCGCGTGGGAACGCAAGTGTTTTGACGCTCCGCGTCGTCTGCGCGAGGACGCAGAGCGTCTGTGGCTTACGTTCCGACGCAGAGCGTCGGAACGAGAAGAATCGAAGACTTGGACAACCGCACGATGTTCACATCAAGGGCTTCAGCCCAATGCCACTTGCTTTGCACTCGGACATGGTGAGCCGCAAGGCGCTAGCCGCGGGTTTTGGGCGAGAAAACGCGGGCAGTCTTCATCGGCGGCTAGCGTCGTTCCGCTCAAAGTAAGCGGCATTGGACTTCAGCTCCCTGATACGCCGTTCCGCTTGCTGGGTCTCGGGCCCCGGGGGGAGGCCCGCGCCGAACGTGGCCCCTCACCCCCGACCTGGGCCTTTGAAGTTGCGCATTTTCATGGTCCCCACCCGGCCCCGTGCCGGTGGATATAGGTTTGGCGACTAGGCGACGCCCACGCCGTGGCGTGCACGTTCCGCATAGTTTTCAAACCTGCTTCCACCGACGCGGGGTCGGTCGGGCAGTCGTCGGAACCGAAATGCGCAACTTCAGAGACCTGGGCCGCGTAAGACAGTGTCGCGAGGCAGGCCAGAGTTTGGCCCACTTCTGTTCCTCCCACAAACATGGGTCAGTCCTTCAAATTTCAGTTCTTGCGGCCTCTGGGCAACGAGGGTGGAGAGTCTCGCCGCCGCAAGAACTGAAATTTGAATGACAGACCCTGGCCGCTGTTTCCACCCAGTTTTGCGAGGTCCACCCCCGACCCTTCTCCCCGGGGATACCGTGGCGAGGGGTGACGTCTTCCCTGGTGACCGGCAACAGGCTACGCTGAGTCGGCCGCGTCGGCACCTGCGGCGGGCGCTGCGTGCCGATGGTCCAGGGACTGGACAGCGTGGCCTGTTTCTGATCGGCTCCTAGCACCAAACGCTATTTTGGCCCCTGCGCGCAAAGCATGTGGCTTAACGGTTCAGCGGAGACGGGGCGTGAGACAAGGGGTCAGACGTACAGATTTCAGTTTTCGCGGGCAGAAGGTCTTCCCGATGCTTGGGCACACGACCGCGAAA
>JAPLNJ010000118.1 GCA_026692885.1 Planctomycetota bacterium
GAGCCATTCGCCCAGAATCGCCCGCGCCGCCACTGTCCGCCGCTCCGCTTCGCGCAGATCGCCCGTCAAGGTTTTGATCTGGCCGGTGGCCCGCATGCAGACGGCGATGATGGCGGCCAACAAATTCGTGGAGACGGCCAATCGCGAACCCTTGGGGATGTCGTTTACCCGGCTGACGAGTTCCAGTCCCAGGCCCGGACCGACGACCCGCGCCAACACGTCGCTGAGACTCTGTTGGGCACCCTCCAGGCCCGGCGGGATGACGCCCGAGGCGATCACGGCCGCTTTCAACAGGCCCAGGTAGTCTTTGGCGAAATCGAAAACCTCGGCCAGCGAAGTCACGTCGGCCCGAGCCTTCAAATCGAGGCTGACCAGCCGCAGCACAGGCTCGTCAATCACGCGCAGATACGCTTGAATCGGAGGACGCGGCCGATCGTCCCGGCCGCGGACGCCCAGGTCCACCGAGACGTTGAGCACACGCGCGCCTTCGGGAAAATCCATCCCCAGGAAGAAGATGTCACTCCAGCCGCTGTGGGACAGATCCATCCGGACCGGCGTCTGCTCGCACAGGATCGGAAATAACCCCAAGTCGCCCTCCCGCTGCCGCAGTTCCGGACGCACGCGGAGCGGGTGATCGCTGGGGTGCCCGGTGCGGAACATCCACTGATTACCGCGTGTCGAACGGACGCTGCGGCGGACTTGGTTGGCCAGCGTCTGGAACCCCAGTTGGTGATAGGCCGCCGCCAGCGCACTACTGATCGTGTCGCTGGGCGGCTCGCGCTCGAACACTTCCAGAAACGTGTCGATGGCTTCGTCGAACCGCCGGTTGAGCAAGTCGATGAAGCCGCGGTAGGGCACGCGCGAGTGGGCGCCGGGCGGGAGTCGCTTTGGCAGATCGTAGCGGCAGATCGAGCTCAGGAAGAACAACGCGCGGACCCGTTGGTACAGGTTGTCGCAGTCACGGCGAAACCGATCCAACTGCCGGCAAGCGTCCAGCAGTTGCTCGGCCGTGGCATTGCAGCAGAACGCCTCCAGCGATCGGTTGCGGATGTGGCTGTCTTCGCTAGTAATGATCTCGATGAACGGGTGTGTCATCTCTTTGCCGGCGGCTAGCGCCGTTCCGCTTAAGCAATCCCCGGGTAGCGGCCAGCCAGCAGTTCGACCAGTTGGGCCAGGATCTCCTCCCGGTCCGCGCCGTTCAGGGTCAGGGCGAGTTGGGCGATCAAGGTTCCGTACTTTAGTCCGAGGTTGTATCGTAGGCCATTGACTACCATGGCCAAGTAACGCTCGCGGCGCGCCAGTTCCGCCAAGGCAGGCGACAGCATGACCGGCGCACCGTGGGACGCTGCGACCTGCTGGCCCAGGACTTCCATGATGGTGGCCGTCAGCACGTGCATGCCGAAGAAGCACAAGTAGTGACTGGCGCGCAGACCCGGCACGATCAGGCGTTGTTCTGCCTCGGTCGGAGTGGGTTTTTCTAGGACTTCCTCGATTTCGTACAAATCCGTTCGGCCGGCCACTCGTCGTCCGCCGACGACACCGTAGTACGGCAGCATGGCTTCGCGCGTCGGCTGTACGGCCGACACGGCCGCCTGAGACGAAACCGCGGTTTCGACCAACTGCTGCGCACAGCGTCGTGATTCACGGCTGACATACAGGTGATCGCTCACCAAGTGCACAAACGGCTGGTCGCCGACAAAATCCGCCGCGCGGTACAACGCTTCGCCGTACCCGCGGGGGACCGGTTGCTCGACGAATTTGAGCAGCCCGGCATAGTCGTTGGCGGCCTCGGCATAGGCCGCGTCTGTGCCGGGGCGGATGACCAGACAGATCTGTTCCACCCCGGCGGCCAGAACTTCCTCGATGACGATCTGCAGAGCCGATTTCTCCGTGCCGTCCAGATCGACAAAGCGTTGTAATGGCAGCCGATGCTGATCGGCCCCGGCCGCGGTGATGACCGCTTTGGAAACCTGCATAATCGTGTTCCTGAAGGAAAAAAGTCCCCGGCAGCAACCCAGACGCGGGTCTTGATTGTAACGTTGCCGCCGGAAAACGGGAGGGCGACGCTCCTGCGGAGCCGTGGGCCGTCCCCGCCGGCTCACGCCGTCCCACGCCAGCTCGGCGGGGTGCCCGCCGGGCCCCTCGCCCTCCCATTCCATTGGCGACCAAGGAGTCTCTCAGCGAAGCCCCCGCCGCCCGTCTCTGGCGCTCATTCTACAAACCGTGGCAGAACCAAAGCAATGTGCCTGTCAATGTTGGAACACGAGATCGTCGGCGGCACCCGTTTGCCAATCGCTGTTCGGAAATCCGTCTGACGATTGAGCGACAGACGCCAGGGCCGTAGAATGCACAACGTGTCCACGATTAAGCCCGCGGGCGCCGATGACTTCGTGCCGCCAATCGTGGCCCTTGT
>JAPLNJ010000119.1 GCA_026692885.1 Planctomycetota bacterium
GTGGACTGGGGCTTCGCTTAGGCTCAGCCGCCAGCCACCCGGACCGTGGCCAGCACGGACAGCAGTGCGCAACCTTACGATCAAGGCCTGTCTTCGGACAGGCAGTCGGTCCCCATCTCGCCCAGACTTCCTGCCCCTCGCGGACATTTTGTCCTGATCTGCCCGGCACCCCTCCTGGCTCGGACAAATTGTCTCAGGTCCTGGGGATTCAAGAGTGGGCACATCTTGGTTCATTTCCTTGCCTTGGAACACGACTGGGTGGCCTACGGACATTTTGCCTTCTTGCACTACCCGCCACTCAGGGCACGAGCACCTGATCCCTCGGAATCTGATAGGACTTGCCACTCCACGGGAGTTGCGGGTCGCCGAAGCCGTGGAAGATCCGCAGTTTAGTCGCTTGGGACAGGCTTGGACCCTCCATCGCCTGCAGAGTAAACAGTGTGCCGTCTGGATACTCTCGCCCCGCGACTCGCTTGGCATAGAAGGCTGAGAAACGCGGGCCGTCGACAACGAAGCCCCAGGGCGGCAAATGTACATCACCCCAGAGCGTTGACTGGACTGACGCCTCTGTTGCGCCGAAGTTCACCACCACCGTCGTGGCCTCCGGCCCGTCGCCATACACGGCGCGGCGGATCGACCGGTCCGGCGCGAGGTACTCGAAACGAACCAGCCGCTGGTGAGCGGTTGCTTGGTGGAGCGGGCCGAGGACTTCCTGCGTCGTTTTCAGAAAGGCATCGGTCGGGTGCAGCCCCGCGGCCCAGCCGTTGTCGGTACGCGTGAAACAGGCGAGGGCCGCCGTCGGCTGCTTCGCCGCAACGTCCGGCTTCTCCAGCCAGTAGCGATGGTCGGGCATGGAATGATAGTTGAGCGGTCGTGCGGTTAAGACGTGATGGGCGACGTACTCCCCGGCCTGATCCGCCGCGTAGCCGTATTTGCCGTAGCAGATTTGGCAGTCGTGGTACACCATCTCCCAGAACGGAATCACGTGAGCACCGAGGCTCTCCGGCTTCAGGTTGTGGAAATAGCGACCGGAGACGCCCACCAACCCCTCGAAAAAATCGCTGTGCGGCAAGGCCCATTCTCGGCCGCATTCGCTGCCGAACAGCCCGAACAATTCCCGCGTCTTGTCGCTTAGTTTGCTCTTCCAGACGATATCGTCATTGCGGCTCAGCGGATGCTGGGGATCGGCACACTCGCGTGGGCCGACCGCATAGGTCGTATCGATGAAGTAGCTCCACGGGGCGAAGAGTTGCTGGATGGCCGGGAGATTCTGCGGCCGCATCGCGAGTTCGAACTGCTGCGGCGCGCAGACCATGTAGGCCCGGCCTCCCAGCCACCGGCCGCCCTGAATCAGCGAGCCGTCCGGTTTTTTCTCGATGCAAGCCGGATTCCAGCTCTTCGCATCGTGGTACATGTCCTGATAGTTGTCGTGCAAGGAGGAGACGTATCCCAGGGCCTGGATCCGCCGGATCGCGGCGGCCAGGGCCGCATTGCCGCCGCACTCAGGATTCGCCGGCAGATTGTCCGGGTGGCGGCAGTCGTAGCCACCCTCGGTCCACCCGCCGATCGTGAACAGGCAGCGAGCGATGCCGACGTCCTTGGCCAGGTGCTCGGCGACCGCAGCCGCCTCGTCGAACGTCCAGCGGACCTTGACCGACTCTTCCTTCGTGCTGTCTTCGCTCATCCGCCGCGCCAGGCACGTCCACAGCTTCACGTTCGCTGCGCCCGACAGCAACTCCGCATGCGGATCGCGGCGGATGCGGTCCTGCATCGTGACGGCCAAGCCCTTTTGCTCAGCGATCCGCCGATACCCCGCGGCCAGCGTGTTCCAGTCGCCCTTGCCCAAAGGTGTCAGCCGGATCGTGCGGGCCGAGCGTCGTAGCGAGAATCCGGTCGTGATGCGCTGAGTGGATTCTCGATCT
Organism: Planctomycetota bacterium; assembly: GCA_026692885.1. The sequence goes on from JAPLNJ010000119.1 coordinate 1,923, forward strand.
GCCTCGCGGACGGGCCGGCTTTGTACCTCCGGCCAAACATACGCGTCATCCCAGGTGACGGCCAAGGTGGAGCCGGACTTAAGAAACCCCAGCATGTTCATGTGGCACACCCTTCATAGTCCGACGTGCCGAATGTTTGCTTGAACGCCACGTTGCAATCCGCCGGAATCAACAGCCCTTCCCGACAAGGGACGATCACCGCTCCCGCCTCGGCCTGCGTGACCGTCACGGCATCTTCGAGGACGCGGATATCGCCGACATCCTGACCTTGGTAGCCGAGTTCCAGCGTGCTGCCGTCGGCCAACAGCGTGAAGGTCACAGCCGTGCCATTGGGCTTGTGGAGACCGATTTTGTCCGGTGCCTGCTCGCTTGTTGCGAACCCTCCAGCCAGACCCGGCGCCGTGCCTGGACCGGCCTTCCCCGCCGTTGGCCAGCGCACGCCGGAATGCTTGTCCACAAGGGACCAATCGCCGGTTTGCGCGTCGACCTCGACCACCAGACGCGGACTCTCCAGACGTAGAGGCTCGCTCGGAGCGGCTGTGACACCGATCACGCACAGAAGCAGATTGACGGTGAACATGGGTGGAAGTCCTCGTTTCTGGGGAAGGTTGTGCGGAGCATCGATCATTGGGGGTCGGGTGTTGATCTACACGCGTCGCCTTTCTCGTCCTATCCTCGCCACGCGCGGACGCGTTGGGGAAGGCTGGCCAGGGTCTTGTTGACAATCTGGACATCCTCCGCAATCTCGAAGTCGTACATCCCGGCCAGGACGAAATCGGCCCCGCTCTCGAACGCGTAGCGGAATCCATCCTGGGGTGGGATCGCGCCGGCCGCCAGCACCTTGAAGGCGATCCACGGCTTCTGAACACCCCGCATGAACTCCACGGTCTCCTCCGGGTTGGCACACCACATGGAATCGTAGTTCAGTTTGGCGCCAGGGTACTGGTGGTGATGGAAGGTCTTGATATAGAAATCGGCGGCGATCTGGTGTTTTTCACACTCCTGCACTACCCGCAGGTCATGGGCCGCGACCCCACATGGAACGCCGAGGGACTTGCCCAGGCGGACCGCCTTGTCGATCAGGTCGAGCTTCCCTTGACCCACCAGAGCGTCGGCCTGAACGCCCCAGACGTACACGGCATCCGCCCCATCGTCCACCAGCTTCTGCAGCTGCTCACCGTACTTCGCCAGCCCCGGCTCGAGCGGGTCCAGCGGGGCGATAATCCACTGCATCTTCCCGCCGTGCTGCTCCCGGTGCTGTTTCAGCAAGGCCACGGTGTTGCCGGCGGGTCCGGAAGGATGGCACACGACCGTGTTGATTCCCTGCTGCTCGGCCAGCGTTAGCGTTTGGAGGACTCTCTCCGGAGTGTTGTAGTGCGCCATCAGGGAGGCCACGTACCGCAGGTCGCGGCAGTGGACGTAGTGCTGCAGCGGACTGCCCCCCAGAATCAGACGGCTTACTTCCAGTTCGCCGATCCTCCCCTTCGCCAGGGAATCCTTGGCGGCTGGCGAATCCGCAGATACGGCCGGCACGACGGTTTTCAGGGCCAAAGCAGCCCCTGCCGAGGCCAACACCGAATCCTTGACGAACGTGCGTCGAGTAATCTCCATCATCCCAGCGGCACTCCCATCTTGCTGAAGGTTTTCGACCATTGTCCACGAGATGGCACGCGGTGCAACCATCGGGCGGATATTCGCAATCCACTTCCTCCCGCGGACGGTCTACAGCGCAAGCTGTGGAAAGTGCCGCAATTCTCCGCGTCTTCTCGTCGGCGGAGTTTCTTTCTTGACCCCACGGGGTCTATGCCTGCCCAAATCCGTCTCGTTTTGCCGCTCACACTCGACGTGGCTTTGCCCCGAATGGCAACATCACCCAGACCTCCCGAACACTGAGAACCACGCCATTACGCGAGGTAGTTCAGGCATGCCGGCGGTGGAGTTTGAGCCGGATTGCGACAACCACGAACGAATATCAACTCGCAGGTTGCTTTTGGCCGAAATAACACAGACGGCTCGAATTGTCCGCTCGCTGTACACAGGCCGAGCCCTTGCATCCGACACGCGACTCGCCTTCAGCGGTTCCACATATTTGAAAGGTGAATGGGAAATGAACATTCGATTGTCGTCCTGGGCGGTGGGTGCATTGATTGTCGCCACAGTCGTCCTGATGCCAAGCCGCAGTTCGGCCGTCTTCTTTTCCCTTGGCCCGTCGAGCAACGACTGGGGGGTGAAGTACGAGGTGGAGGTTAACCTGCTGCCAAGCACGCGTCATAGCACATGTGGTCTTGGTTGTTCTCGAAATAGGTGATGGCGGCTCTCACGGTCTTTCGTTTTTTGGCGTTGAGTTTCTTCTCCTTCTCATCCAACAGCCGCCGCAGGTTGCGGAGCACGTAGGCAACTTTGCCATCCAGGATCATCCGCAGATGATGCGTGGCGAACTGGCAGGCGGCCTCGCTTTCCTTGGCATGGAAACAGTGCGCGGCTTTCCAGATGCGATCACTCACGTGAAAGATGTCCTTTCCTGAAAGTCAGTTTGGCGGTTTGGCTGGTGAAGTCAACGTGATATTTGCTGTGGCAGCGCGAAGTCCCTGAACGACGCTGCGGCTTGGTGATTTGAAACGGCGATGCTTGGATTTGATCGGCCCGCGGGCAGTTAATGCCGTTGGGCCGGGTTTGCATTAACACGATCCGCGTATAGGCAGGCTACGCGAACACCGCTTCGCCCTGGAACTCCTGCCACGTGTTCTGCAGTTCGCGCCGGGTCTGCGAAATGCGGCCGGGGCTAACGCGGAACTTGCGTGCCGTCCGCTTCGTCGTCTCGCTCGAAGCCAGTGTCTGCGCAATCCGGCGTTTGCGCCGGGGCAGACTGTCGAACCACTCTCCGATGTCGATCCGGGCTGCCGCGGTCTCGGCGGGGCCGGCATGGCGGTCTTCGATCAGGACCTCGTGCCACTCGCCTGTGCGTTCGTCGAAGACGTCCAAACGCTCGACGGTGATCTGCTTGCGGGCCTGGCAGTACTCCGAACTGACGTCCCGAACATTCAACTTTGCGCCGACACGGCGACCGTCACGGACCTGTTTGATTGCGTACTGCGCGAGTGGCGTCGGGTACACCACTTCGAGCAAGCTCCGTTCGACCAGTCGCACGAGCGCGGCCCAGCAGTTGGCGATGACTTCGGCAGTCAGTTCCTGGCGATGTTCCGGCTTCTCGTTCTGGAACGCGAACCGGGCGTGTTCACGAATCGTGGGCAGGATCGACAGGAACTTTTCACGACAAGCGGACACGGACGAATTACGAGGGCTTTTCTTAGCTCGTGCGATCATGGGGACGACATCCTGAAAGCTAAGGTCGCCCACACGGGGGCGACCGTGTGTGGGAACACAGTTGCCCCGGCACAATGCCAAGGCGCAAGACGAACTTCCACGACTAGCACCAAACGTGATTTTGGCCCTTGCGCGTAAAGAATGAGACTTAACGGTTCAGCAGGGACAGGGCGCGAGACAAGGGGTCAGACGTACAGATTTCAGTTTTCGCGGGTAGAGGCTTCTTATGGGCTACCCTAAGCAGGAGACCCGCCATGCAAATCGTTCCCCATCGTGTCGCCGTGCGAGTTCTTCTGTTGCTGACGGCGATCGCCGTAGCAGACGAGTTGCTGGGGCAGCAGAAATCGCCTGCGCCGGACGCCAAGACGTTCGAGGCAGCGCAAAAGGCGACGAAGGAAATCTATGGCCTGCGGTTCACGCAAGCCAAGACGGCGGCCCAGAAATTGGCCTTGGCCAAAGAAATGCTGGACGTGGCGGCCAAGCTCCCGGACGGCTCCACCGACCAGTATGCCCTGCTGCGGATTGTGCGGGACATCGCTGCCGGCGCGGGCGAGGCACCCACCGCGTTGAAGGCGGCGGAGCAACTGGCCGGACGCTTCGACGTCCCAGCCGCCAAGCTGAAAGCCGAGACCCTGTTGACGACCGCGCGTTAAGCGACCCTGTCCGGCCAACAGAAGGCAGTGGCCGAGGCCACCCCGAAACTCTTGGAGGAACTGGCGACCGCGGAAGAGTACGAGACGGCGCTGGCCCTGTGCGAGACGGCGCGAGGATGTGCCCGAAGCGCGAAGCAGTCTCAGCTGGCCAAAGACCTGGCCGCTCAACCCACGGAGGTCAATCGCAAGAATCCGCACAAGTCGCGTAGCGACGGTTGAAGATACGCCCCCTCGCGCCCTCGGCAGTTCGACCGTCGCTACGCGACGAAAGCATCTCGGAGAAACTCCCGCCGTGGGTTAAAACCCACGGCTACGTTCAGGAGGTCGCTCCGCGACTAATTCTCCGTCGCTTCGCGCGGCCTTGACACGCGGCCTTGATCATAACGTTGCGAAATGCTAGCAGTGTCGTGATCGCCCCCGAGAAGCTCCCGACGTACGTCGGTGGGAGTGTTCCCGCCCTGTGCCTAACCCGGAGCCCCAGATCCGACCGGCCCGACTCGTCGGCTGCCCGCCGCCTCCGCAGATTGTCCCACTTTTAAGCTGCCATTTCTTCCAGACTTACGTCACTTTGCGGCTGGTTGATTGGGGTCGGCCGTGCCTTCGCGATGGTCAATCCGTTATGTACCAGCACCAGCAGGCCAAGTTGC
>JAPLNJ010000120.1 GCA_026692885.1 Planctomycetota bacterium
ATGCGGCCAAGGCTTGTTTCGCCCCTTCAGGGCTGGTGTGCTCCATCCTCGCATAACCCAGGGCGGCGCTACGCGGCTACGCCGCTCCGCTCTGCCCTGGGCTGATTTGTGGCTGCCCCTTTGGGGCGAAAACCTGTGGATCACGATCAAGGGTATCCCAAGGGCCACTCGGCCATCCTTGATTTCGTGATCGCTCCGCGAGACAAATCAGAAGGGAACAGAATCAGGCATTCGGGAAAACACCAATTCAAGGCAAAAGCAGACAAACTGAACAGCCCAGGCTGGACCAGTTCGGGCAGGGGCACCCCATCGACAAGGTCTCACAAGTTCTTCAACCGCGTCAAGGACTTGGTCGACTCGTACCGGCCCGACCTGCTATACTTCGACGAGATGATAAGCTTGTTAAGAAGGTGAGGAACAGCGAAAACACTTGTTAGTACTATGTGATGAAGCAACGGAAGCCCAAGCCGTGAGTCCCTGTGCACTGCACGGCGAAGCACTATCCCCGTCCGCCAGTGACTTCCCTTGGCTACTCATCGCCGAATGAAAGGAAACCCATGAACCTACTGAAACGCTTTTCCGTGGTGTTGACCCTCGCGACCTGCTGTCTGGCGTCCACTTCTTCCGCCCTGGCCCAGGCGTCGAAATCCTCGGCCACCGAGAAAGACGTAGCCTATGACAACGCTCATGCGTCGCAGAAGCTGGATGTGTATTTGGCCGAAACCGACACGCCGCTGCCGGCGATGATTCACATTCATGGTGGTGGCTGGCGGGGTGGATCGAAGAATGCGGTTCCAGGTTGGCTCCTGGATGCGGTGCGCGCGAGATGGCTTTCCGTGGTTTCGGTCGAGTATCGCTTTAGCGACGTCGCGCCGCATCCGGCTCAGGTGAACGACTGCCTGCGGGCGATTCAGTTTGTTCGGCACAACGCCGCGAAGTGGAAAATCGATCCGCAGCGCATCGGCGTCACCGGCGGATCGGCGGGCGGGCACCTGTCGCTGTGGGTCGCCTTGCATGATGATGCCGCCGATGCGAAGTTGAACGATCCCGTCGCCCGGCAGTCGTCGCGCGTGGCATGCGCCGTGAGCTTTGCCGGCCCCACCGACTGGTCGCTGCTCAGCACGTTGGAGCACAAGCATCCGGCCTATCGACAATTGCTGGGCTATGTACCGGGCACGCCGGCCAACGAGATGGACGCCAAGGCGAAGGTGGACGTTTCGCCGATCAGCTTCGTCAGCCCCGATGATCCCCCGATCATGCAGGTGCACGGCGATCAGGACGACATCGTCCCCCTTGAGCATGCGCGCAACATGCACGAGCGGCTGAAGAGCGCCGGGGTCAAAACGGAACTGGTCGTCATCGCGGGAGCCAACCACGGCGTCGCCGGAGCGGGCCCCCAAGTAACCGAACGCCCACTCGCGTTTGTGCGGGAGCAACTCCGACTGCCACTGGCACCCGCCGACCATGACCAGGTGCTGTTGGAAGAACACTTCGACGGTCGTCTGCAGGCTGGTTGGCAATGGGTCCGGGAAGACCAGGCCGAATGGCGGATCCGCGACAACCAGCTGGAAGTTCGCTCGCAGCCTGGACGAATCTGGGGCGGCAACGATGCGAAGAACGTGCTGCTGCGCGGCTCCCTGAAACCGCAGAATCTGGCGGCGAGTGTCAACGTCGCCCACAAGCCCGCTGAGAAATGGGAACAGGCCGGACTGCTGTGGTATGTCGACGATGACAATTTCGTGAAGCTCATCAGCGAGCACATCGACGGCAAGATGTACGTGGTGACGGCCCGGGAACAGGGAGGCCAAGGGACTGTTGTCG
>JAPLNJ010000121.1 GCA_026692885.1 Planctomycetota bacterium
TGGACCAGGATCGCTCGGCGGTGGCGGCAAGCCCGGTGGTGGGCCAGGATCGCTCGGCGGTGGCGGCAAGCTCGGCGGCGGCAAGCCCGGTGGTGGGCCAGGATCGCTCGGCGGTGGCGGCAAGCCCGGCGGCGGCAAGCCCGGTGGTGGGCCAGGATCGCTCGGCGGCGGCGGCAAGCCCGGCGGCGGCAAGCCCGGTGGTGGGCCAGGATCGCTCGGCGGTGGCGGCAAGCCCGGCGACGGAAAACCGGGCAAGCCCGGGAACCGAACTCCCGGCCAAGGTGGTTGGGTTGGTTGGGACAAGAAAGGTTGGGACAAGCACGGCTGGAACAACCAGTGGAATTCGCACCACCAGCATCACCATCACGGTTATTGGAACAGCGGCATTTGGATCCCGCCCTTGGTCATTACGAACAACGAGCCTTGGTACTATTTGCAACCCACGACGCAAGTCGTTTCCGGTCGGAGGTGGCTCGGGGTGACGTACTTAACTTATGAAGGCGGCGGCGCCTACGTGAGCGGAGTTTATGAAGGCAGCCCGGCGCAACAAGTCGGGCTCGAAGTCGGCGACGTGATTGTTTCCATCGACGGCAACGATGCATCGGATCTCCCTGCCGCGATTCGCGCTGCCAACGATGTCGCTAACCTGCAGGTTCTCAGCGGTCGCACCGGCGAGCTGTTGCAAGCACCGGTGAACTTGCTGGTTCCGTAAGCACGAGCGACCCCGGATTATTCATGCTCCTGTAGGCCGGAACAAGCAACCGGAAGCACTGCCGGAACTTCGGTTGCTTCCGGCGCGTGGCTTCTGCACCAAGCGGGTTTTTCCTGCGAGCGTCGGTTGCGTCGTTCCGGCATAGCTTTGCGCGACATCGTTCCGGCCTACATGAATAATCCGGGGTGACGATCGTGCGCGGAAGGGGGCCACACACGCGCCGAGCCGCGTTCCACGATCGGCACGGCAGGAGCTTTCTTCAAACTGGGCGACATCGTACAATCAGCGGACGTGGTCCACGCGTCTTTCCGAGTAATGAAGGGAGATCCTGTATGAAGTCGCTGCTGTTGTCGGGTGTGTTCCTGTTCTGGGCAGCCGGTACTGCCGGAGCCGTCACGCCGCCGGAACCGTACGGCCCGGTGCCCAGTGACCGGCAGTTGGCCTGGCATGCCCTGGAGTGCTACGGGTTCCTGCATTTCTCGATCAACACGTTCACGGACAAAGAGTGGGGCTATGGCGACGAGTCACCGGCCCAGTTCGCGCCGACCGCCTTCAATGCCGAACAGATCGCGCGCACCGCGAAAGAGGCCGGCCTGCGGGGACTCGTACTGACTTGCAAGCACCACGACGGCTTCTGCCTCTGGCCCAGCCAGTTCACGGAGCACTCGGTGAAGCATAGCAAGTGGAAGGACGGCCAGGGCGACGTGGTCAAAGAGATCTCCGACGCTTGTCGCCAGCACGGACTGAAGTTCGGCACCTACCTGTCGCCGTGGGACCGCAACCACAAGGATTACGCCCGGCCGGAATACGTGACCTACTACCGCAATCAATTGCGGGAACTGCTGACCAACTACGGGCCGATCTTCGAGATGTGGTTCGACGGAGCGAACGGTGGCGACGGCTTCTATGGCGGCGCACGGGAGCGGCGGAACATCGACAACCACACTTATTATGACTGGGACCAGACCTGGAAGATCGTGCGCGAGTTGCAGCCGAACGCCTGCATGTTCAGCGACGCCGGGCCGGATGTGCGCTGGGTGGGCAACGAATCGGGCCACGCTGGCCAGACCTGTTGGTCCACGTTCACCCGGGCCAGCGTGTGGCCGGGCCACGCCGATCCGGCAGCGCTCAACCGGGGCGACCGGGCGGGCAAGGATTGGCTGCCTGCGGAGGTGGACGTTTCGATTCGTCCCGGCTGGTTCTATCACGCTGCCGAAGACAGCAAAGTGAAGACTTCGGCCCAGTTGGTGGAAATCTACTTCAACTCCGTGGGCCGCGGCGCGAACCTGATCCTGAACCTGCCGCCCGACCGGCGCGGGAACATTCACGAGAAGGATGTCCAGTCGTTGCGAGATTGGCGGCGCATCCTGGATGCCACGTTTGCCAAAGATCTGGCCAGCGGAGCGAAAGTCACGGCCAGCCACACGCGCGGCCAGGACGAACGTTATGCCCCGGCCCACGTGGTGGACGGCAAGTGCGACACCTACTGGACTACCGACGATGCGGTGACCGCGGCCGAACTCGTGGTGGATCTGGGCCAGCCCGTGACGTTCAACGTGGTGCGAGTGCGCGAGTACCTGCCGCTTGGGCAGCGTGTGGACCGCTTCGCCCTGGACTCCTGGCAGGATGGGAAGTGGGAGGAATTCGCCGCCGAGACGAGCATCGGCAATCAGCGACTGCTGCGGACCCGTGACGTCACCACTGCCAAGGTGCGTCTGCGCATCACCCAGGCGGCGGCCTGTCCGGCAATCTCCGAAATCGGCCTCTTCCGCAGGCCTCCGAGCGAGTAACTGAGCATGGCCCAGGTCTGGCTCGAGCGACTGCGGGCCGGGACCGGTCCGGCGTCGCCGCTGGACGACGCGGCCGCCAGTTCCACCGCGGCGACTGCGGCTTCCGCGGCCTTGCGCCGTGTGAGGCGGGCTGGGCCGCGCAAAACTGGGCGGAAACAGCGGCCAGGGTCAGTCGTTCAAATTTCAGTTTTTGCGGCGGCGAGACTCTCCACCCTCGTTGCCCAGAGGCCGCACGAACTGAAATTTGAAGGACTGACCCATGTCTGCGGGGGGAACAGGAGTGGAACAAACTCTGGCCTGCCTCGCGACACTGTTTTGCGCGGCCCAGCCGCGGGCCTTGTTGGAGTGCCAGCCGCTCGGCATAGCTCAACTGGGGCAAGCCCAGTGGGGACCCGATTCTGGTCGGCGGATTGCAGACCGCCTTCACGGTCCTGCCGACGCCCGACGCCCGCTTCCAATGGTTGCGGCAGTGCATTTATAAACCGAAGAAGCATGGCTCATCGGAGACAAACCGCATGCCGAACGACTCTTTGGTGCAACCCTTGTTCGACGGGGCTCTGGACATTGTGGGCGACGTCCATGGCGAGATCGAGGCACTCTGCCAACTGATCCAGCACCTCGGATACCTGGACGACGGTTCACACCCTGATGGCAAGCACATGGTGTTTCTGGGCGACTTGATCGACCGGGGGCCGGACAGTCCGGCTGTGGTGGATCTGGTACAGCGGCTCGTCGCGACAGGCATGGCTCAATGCGTCCTCGGGAACCACGATCTGAACGTCCTGCTCTGGCATAAGAAATTCGACAACGACTGGTTCTTCGGACGCACATTCAAGCACGACGGCCAGATCATCCCGCAAAGGCTGGCGGATGAAGGAACACGCGACAAGGTAGTCGCATTTTTCAAGACCCTTCCTTTGGTTCTGGAACGCCCTGGCGTGCGGGTCGTCCACGCCTGTTGGAAACCTGAAATGGTGGACGTCGCTCGAATGGCACAAGACGTGAAGGACCTGTATGACAGTTACCACGATCTGATCGAAGCCGACAACTGCCGACGCCCGACGCTGAGCGAGGTCGAGAGGGAGCTGCAACATCAGAATCGAAATCCCGTGAAGGTTCTAACCTCCGGGCTGGAGCATCCGATCAATCCGCCAAGACCTATCAGCGGCAAACGGCGGCGTTTGGACCGCGTACCCTGGTGGGACACCTACACCGATCGCGAATACTGCGTGTTTGGCCATTATTCAACGTTGTCGAACAAAGTTAGCTTGGCGGCCCCTGCGATGTGCGTGGATTTCGGCGTAGGCCATAGGTGGAAGGAGCGAATCGCCCCAGGTTTCGACGGTCACTTCTCCGTGAAATTGGCTGCCCTGCGGCTGCCAGAGCTAGAGATTATCTGCGATGACGGGACGAAGAAGTTGTCCTGATGAGCCAGGTCCCCTTGCATGGTCGTGATCCAGACAATCGCTCGCTCAGGGCGAATCGTATACTTCGCTGAGTCGGCAAGCATCGGCTGGCTCTTCCAGGATTGGCCCTCGTCTGAGGAATGGACGCCGGAACGGATGGATTTCTTCTTCGACGAGAAGAAGTACCACAGCTTCGACGTGAAAACGGCGGATGACCCGGGACAGAATCCCTTCCGTCAGCCCCAGTACCTGCTCATCAACTTGGCGTTGGGCGGCAGCTGGGGAGGGAAGATCGACGATTCGGTCCTGCCCCAGAAATACCTGCTCGACTACGTCCGCGTGTATCAGAAGGACACCGCCCAGCAGTGACGTCGGCGAGGTGATCCGCGGCACGTCGCCGATGATCCCGCGGTGGATCAATCCACGGGATCGCGTGTGGCAAGCCGACGGCTAGCACCAAAAGGCTGCCAACTATTTATTCTCCACAAGCCAAACATTCTGGAAGAAGACCGGCAGGCCGTGGGCCTGGAGGTAGATGCTTCCAGCCTCTGGACTTTCGGGAATTCCGGCCGGCGTAGAATGCTGGATGCTGTACAGCACGCGTCAGGCCCCTTCTCGGGCACACTACCCGTCAGCCCCCGTGTGGTCTGCGACATCAGTCCGTATCGAAGGCGCGTGCTGAAGGATCAATCTCGCCATCAGGCCGATCGCAGCCAGAACGCACTGCGGGGTCCAGCAGATGAAGATCGCCATCAGCACCTTGTCGAATTCAAGTCGCGGTTTCAGAGATAAGCCCACGACCACAGCGGCCGCAATCAATAGCACCGTCGTGGGAATTAGGATGAGCACACGCTGCTGCCACGCGAGCCCGAACGGCAGCAAGGCAATCAGCACGAGGACCCAGGGGCCGAGCAAGTAGATCACACCGAGCGATTCTGCCTGACCAGCCAGTGCGTAGCGCGCGGTGGCCGACATCAACGCGACCAGCCCGGTCGCCAGCAGCATGCCTCGC
>JAPLNJ010000122.1 GCA_026692885.1 Planctomycetota bacterium
CCAACTGCCTGGTTCACGGACGGCGCAACTTCGTCGATGTGGTCGAAGCTTTTCCGGCCGAGGTCCAGTACGTCCTGGAGTGCCTGAAGAAAATCTACCAGACCGACGCCGAGGCCAAACAGCAACAGCTGTCGCCCGACGAGCGGCTCCGACTACACCAAGTACAGAGCGGCCCCGTGATGAAAGAATTGCACCGCTGGCTGACGGCGCGGTTCGCCGAAAAGTTGGTCGAGCCGAATTCGTCGCTGGGAGGTGCGATTTCCTACATGCTGAAGCACTGGGAAAAGTTGACCCTCTTCTTGCGTGTGCCCGGCGCACCGTTGGACAACAACCTCTGCGAACGGGCTTTGAAGATGGCCATCCGCCATCGGAAGAATTCGTTGTTCTACAAAACCCTGCGGGGTGCCGCGGTCGGCGACTTGTATATGAGTCTGATCCACACCTGCTACTTGTCGGGGGTCTCTCCCGTGGACTACCTGACCGAGCTGCAACGGAACCACCAGCGGGTCCGGGACGCTCCCGCCGACTGGATGCCCTGGAACTACCCGCGGCAGTTGGGCGCAGCGGAATCCACGCCGGACACGGGTTGCGGCGCGCCGGGCGATGACGCCTTGTTCACGGCGCATGCTCGCAGCCCTTGACGACCGGTGGTGCGGCCCCTGTCGGGAGCCACGCTCCCGGACCGGCGTCCCGCGCGTGCCGCGCCGCCCGCTCATCCCTGCGCCCGTGCACCCGCCGTACTGGCAGGCTTCCCCCCTTGCCGCCCACGAAGTCTACCGTTGATGAGCGGGACACATCCTACGGCCCCACTGGTATGCCCTTGGCGACCGGCCCCAAGCCGTGCGCGCCAGGCCTCCACGCTACCTCCCGCGCCCGCGTGCTGCGGCCAGACAACCATTCTCGGACGCGGCCGTCGGCGCGGGAGAAATCCAAGTCGCGCGACTCAAGACAGCGTGGGCAACCTTGAGCAGCGTTCCCCGCCGTTGCCTGAACCGCCACGAGTCAGCTCGTTCCCGACCTCCCGGTCCACTCAGGACAGCAAGACGCTCGCGGACGACCTCCGCCCAACCCGCGCCGAGCCGCGCGCAGTTCCGGCCCTGCGTCATTCCAAGTCAGGCCTGAGGGGAACCCCGCAGCGAAACCGACCCTAACTGCCGCGCTGGCCCCAGCGCCCCCCGGCGGCCCACCCCCACGCTCGCCGATTCCGCCCCAAAAGGAATCGGAATGATTGGCGGTGCCCTGACTGCGGCGGGACTGGGGACGGTGTTGGCGGGCAGAATCGGAAATCGGTGATCGCCGGGGGCTTCCCATCGATGCTGCGGAGGCGGTATCCTGCCGATGGGCGCACCGTGGAGCAGCAGGACGCCTGCGCCATCGCCCGGTGGCTGAAGGATGTGGGACGAGGGCCACTGCTGGACGACATCTACTTCGCTGTGGTCATGACCGGGACGGATTGCAAAATGGCCGAACTGGAAGGCTGGATTCTGGGTGTGATGTAGGCGAACAGGGAGGACGAACAATGCCAAGGAAATCCGCCGCTGGATCGGAAGGAAAGCATCGTTTGTGAGGCCCAGCGAGGGAAGACGGTGCTTCAGGTGCCTGTTTCCAATCCCAAGGAGGTCGATTTCATTATTCAACTTACTATCGCCGCCTGGAACAAGGCGATGTTTCCAGCGGATCGGCAAGCGGCGATGGAAAAAGAGATCATCGATATCCTAGTGCCCCCGGATGGAAAGGCTGAAAAGATCGGAACGGTCATCCAGGCGTTGGAGATTGTTGACGACCGACGAAAGAAACTGTTTCCGAATCTCCGCAGGTTCGTGGTGGATTACGACCTGCAAGTGTCTGGGGGAAGAGTCGCACTCAATGTCATATCCCAATCCATGTCGGCGGAGCGGTAGTCTATCAGCACCACCAATTCGATGCGATCTTCCTGGCGGGAATCCCTGATGTGAAGGGTAGTCTGCCGCATGGATGAAGACTAACAGGAGCATTTTTCATGGCGAGTGAAGCCGAAGAACGATGGAAGCGGCTGGCGGCACTGGGGGTGAGGAGCGAAAGCCCTACGCCGGAAGGCGAAGCTCGGATGTCAGCGGTGATTCTGCAACTTGCAGAGCCGTTGCTGAAGCAACATGGCAAGACGCCAGAGCGGGCCGAGGCGATCATCATGCTGACCATCGCTGGCTGGAACAAGTCGATGTTCCCGCCTGACAAGCAACCACTCATCGAGAAAGACCTGATCAACAGCTTTGTGCCCAAGAACGGGAATGCCGAAGCCGTAGGCGTGGCGGTCCAAATCATGGACACGATGATCGAGCGGCGGGAAAGGCTGTTCCCCGACCTTCGCAAGATCATCGTGGACTACGAGTGTTCAGTTTCCGGCGGTCGGCTCACCTTGGAAGTGCGTTCAGCCCCGATACCCAAACTTGGTTGAGGAAAACGCCGTGGAGCACGACACCGTAGTTGACGACTGGCGGCGGAATGCCGAGTCGCAAGACGACGTGAATTACGAGTTTCTCCGTAGCCTGAAGTTTCAGGACTACGGATTCGATCCTGACGAACTGGCTGCTGAACTTCACGAGCGTGCCTTCCAGATGGTCGATTGCACCCGCTGCGCCAACTGCTGCAAGACCCTCGACATCAAGGTCACCAGCACCGATGCCGAACGGATCGCC
>JAPLNJ010000123.1 GCA_026692885.1 Planctomycetota bacterium
TCGACGAGCGGTATCGTCGTTATCGTCTGGTCGATGCCACGGCCGAGCGTGGCCTTCGACGTTCGTTGGAGCGTTATGGCCAGCTGTCGCCGGTGGTGGTCTGTGTGCAGGACGGGCAGTGCGTGTTGATTGATGGCTTCTCCGAGATACTCGCCCAGTCCATCACGAATGCCGTGGAATTGAACGCTGTGCTGCTCGGTGCGACGGATGGGATTCTGTTTCTGGACGAAATTCACCTGCTTCACCCCGTCCACCAACACGCATTGCTCCAAGTTCTTGATAAGCGGCGGATCTTCCTCAGCGGCGGGAAATCCGTGCAGTCGATTCCGGTTGCCCCGTTCACGTTGGTTGGTGGGGCCGTCGGGGCAAAGGCTCAATGTGCTGGCTTCGATGTTGGGCGTTTCATCCCCGAGGATTCCGGAGTGGCGGCGTTCCTCGGCACGCCCGGTGTGCACGGCTGGGATGTGAAGCGGAAGCTGATCTGGCTGGGCACGCACTCGTACATGTTCCGCCTGCCGTTCGCCCGCTATATGGCAGCACAGTCTTCCGGGCGGACGGACATCGGGCACATGGCACGCAGCGCCGTACAAGATTCTGTCGGCGGGCAAGGACCTGCTCGAAGCCGAGAACATGGTCAGTGATCAGCCGAACCGCATCAGAATGGACATGCGGCAGCATCCGTTCAAGGCGGGGCAGTTGGTGTTCGGCAGCCTCGTTCCCTGGCGCGGGGAATGGTATTGGTCCGGCGAGCAGAAGCTCTTGGGGGAAGCCTCGAATGTGGACGTGAATGCCCTGAAGCAGGACATGAAACGCCGCAGCTCACGGATCGTGTGCCGGTACTCAAGCGAGTACGAGACGCAAGTGAGGCAGCGAGCGTCCGACTTGCACGCCAAGATGTTGACATTTTACGGCAAGGACTTGGTAGTGTATGCGGACGGTCTGTCGATGGCGGCGGATTTGCAGAAGGAACTCCGCTGGAACTGGGATTCGCGGCCCCAGCAGGAGGTGAAGGAGGCCATCGAGCGGCACGGGCTGACGAAGGGGCGCCCGGAAATCAACATTCCGGAAGCTCTGCTGGCGGAGAAGGACGGTCTCGGACTGTTCCTCAACCCCGACGAGGGCAAGGAGATCATGACGCACTTCACGCCCCTGGTGGCCGGGCTAAAACGGAAGGGCGGAGCCTTGACCGAGGGCGAGGAGGGTGCCATTCGTGGCTTCTTCGATGCGGCTGCGATCAGCCCGAAGTTCGTAAGGCGAATGCTCGAAGAGTACGGCGACGAGTCGGTTAGGGCGGCGTTCTTGCTGAAAGGCGAGCTGCCGGGCTATTGGCTCGACTATCTTCTCCGCAGCCGCAAGGGACACTTCTACCGAAAACGGTATCCGACGCTGTCAGTTGTCTGATTGGCGCGAGGTGGTCCCTGGCGGCTGCCCACCAGCGTTGTGGCCGTCCCCGCGGAATCCTCGGGGCCATCCTTGATGGCGAGTGGGCCACCAAAGCCGCCGCATCCCAACGCACCCACGGCGCCACCGGCGATTCGTCGTGTCCCGGTACCCCCAACATCAGCGCCCGGGGATTCGTAGCCAGCGATGCACCTCTCACGTGCCCACCATGTTTGTTCACGTCGATGTAATCCGCGGCGAGTGGTATTCGGGTAACGTGTCTGCGGACGCTGTTCGCTACGGCGGCAACGCGGCGATCGTGTTCTCGGTGATCCTCCCGTGGTTCGAGCTTAACGCGAACGGCCGTTCCAAGCTGCGGGTTGAGATCGAAGGTCAGGACGTCCGGGCGAACACGCACAAGCAGCTTGCCAAGGAAACGGGACTGAGCGTCACCCAGGTGAAACGCGCGATCGCCAATCTACGGGACGCGGGCGTCATAACCGTCCGCTACAAGAAATTCGCGGGCAAGAGAACCAGCCACGTGGCGATCGACTTCGAGGCACTGAAGCGGGCGTGGCTGGCGGCGACGGGCAACTCCTACGACGACGATGATGATGCGGATGACGCATAAGGCAAGCGGCAGCGAAGGACGGAGAGTGGTGCGGATGCGCCCTCACTGCATGGTGCGGATGCGCCCTCACTGGGGTGCGGATGCGCCCCGACCCTTAACACATACTCTCTACACAGACGCTATGGAGCACAGATTTCGAGGACAGACATACGGTATTGGGAACCAGCTTCGCTGGTTCGCCTGTTCCAAATTCAAAATACAAATAACTGGTAGTAGTCGATTGAAGAAAGCATACGGTATCGGGAAGCGGCTTTACCGGTTCGCTGTCCCAGTCCAGCAATCACTGTTGCTGATTCGCTATGCGCTGTCCCAATCCCAGCGCTGGCCCAACCGCAACAGACATCCACAACCATGAATCGCTTCGTGACCATCCAGCGGCTGTTCCATCCGGAGGCTGACTCCGGACACCGCGAGCTGAATTCCAGAGGCGCTGAAGCCAGGAGTATTTGTCATGACACGCACGCCCTATGACTCGCTGATATCGGGTCCTCAGTACAGCAAGCACGAACAGTACGAGGAGAAGATCGTCCAATACTTGCTGGAGCGGTATGGTCT
>JAPLNJ010000124.1 GCA_026692885.1 Planctomycetota bacterium
GAGATGCGGGACGCTCTGACCGACTTACGTCGGCAGCTTCCGAGAACCGGGAAGTTATTTCGGCACACGTTGCTAGCGGCTGACTTGGTTCAGTTTATCGAGTGTTCTGCTGTCCCAAGCTGGCTTAAGATTCCCGCGTCGAACGACTCGAACTGTTCATCCAGCCGACTCTGCAACTGGTCGAGTTCCGCTTGTTCACGGCTGGTCAGTTCGGACCGGGTGTTCTTGCGAATCAGCTCCAGACGCCGCCGGTTGTGTTGACCCCAATCGAAGCCGATTCGTCGCCGCCTCCAGCGTGGCAGTCCGTTTGGCGGCGATGCCTGGGGGCAAGGCACGGCGAAGTCGCGCGGATGAGAGTCCCCTCTCCGTCCTCGCGGCCGCCCGAAGACCAAGTCGGACCACTGAAATCAACCGCCCTTGGCCATTTTCCTCAGTTCCTGCTCCTGACCCCTTTGGTGCCCTTTAGTGAACGCTCGGCCCGGACGTCGTGCTGATGGGCAACCTGGCGCCGCTGCAACTGCTGGTGCGGGGCACACCGGACCAAGTGCGTCAGACCACACGGCGACAACTCGAACGACTGGCCGACGTCGGCCCGCTGCTGATCTCGCCCGGCGGCGGCGTGTCGCCCGGCACGGTGATCGAGAATCTCCAGGTGATGTGCGGGGAGTTGAATTGACGCATCGTCTCCGCGCCTCTATGCTAATGTGGACCAAGGGTTTGCGTGGACGTCGGGCGGATTGGACGCAGTTTGACGGAGGGTAGGCAAATGGCATTGGAGCAACAAGCCAGCGAGATGAGTCAGGTTCGGATTCCTGCGGAGTTGAACGCCAGCCTCAACCGTTTCTTTTCGGATTTGAAACTTCGCATCTTGGATCGCGCAGTTCGACGAGCTTCCTTGCGTACGGGTATCGACGGAGCACCCGTGCTGCAGACTGATGATATCCTTGTGATCGCTCAGATAGCACTCACGGACGCGGTGTCTGAGTTGGATCAGGTATTTACGCGTCGTGAGTCAAGCCATGTCCGCAGGGCCTCGTGAGTACAACCTGAATTTCCTCGCCGCGAACGAGTTAGAAAAGCAGGTAACCCGGGCCCAGGAAGTCCTGGAAAGACTGGCAGCCCATCTGGCGGCATCTCAGCCGCAACGCGACCCGGATTGGCGGGACTTGGTCGAGCCGGAGCACGTTCGGCGGGCTGCTGAACTCCTGTTCGGCGAGTTGGCCCCCGACGAGATTCCCATCGAATCGTCGTCGGTTTTCGTCAGCTGTTCCCATGACGATGAGTCGTTCGTAAGCGAGCTCGCCGAGAGGCTTACGCAGGCGGGCATCGACTACTTCAAGGCCGATCGAGATATCCGACCTGCCGCCGATTGGTCTGAAGTGATCTGGCAGGCGATCCGGAGCTGTCGAGTATTCGTGACGATTGTGACTCCGAGGTTTGTAGACAGCCGATGGTTTGCCTTGGAGGGCGGAGCCGCTTGCGCTTCGAACAAGCCGGTCGTGGCGGTGCTCCGCTACGTGGATCGGACGGCCCTGCCCGCCCCCTTCGATCGCTTCCAAGCGATGGTGGTTGAGAACAACGAGCAACTCGATAGGCTGATTGACGAGTTGAAGAAAATGTGCAACGCGTGATGCGGTCTTCGGAGGATCGGGCACCCCGATCGATGCTTGGAGGGCAGATGATGCTGAAAAACGAAACCGAATACCGCCGAGCGGTGGAAGAGGTCACGGAGCAGCGCGGGCGCCTCCAGCAACAAATCGAGAGACTCCGGGGCGAGCGTCTGAGCGACGAACAAGTGCGGGTGGCGATGGAACCGCTGTGGGCGTACCACCGGCAATTGGCAGACGAGATTGAGCGTTACGAGCGAATCAAACGGGGCGAGTTCGACGTGCTTCGTAATCTCGACCGACTAGGCGAATTGCTCATCGCTGTCCGCATCTATTTAAGCCTGACCCAGGCCCAGCTTGCCGAGCGTCTGGGCGTGGATCCCTCCGTGGTTTGCCGCGACGAGCGGAACGAATACCACGGCGTGACGCTGGAGCGCGCTGCCAAGACCCTAAACGCGATGCGCGTCGAGCTGCGAACCTCCGTCGAGGTCCCCGGTCACGGCCTGGCAACACTGCCTCGTGAAACGCCCGGCAGCCACGACGCGGCAGCCACGACGCGGCCGCAACGGATTGGCATGAGCCAGCGCTGGCAGGCCGTAGCGGCTGACTCAGCGTTGGGGAAGTCTCCGGCGTCGTGTCCCGCAAGTGTGAACTCCCCGACTAACGGCTTTGAAGTTGCGCATGTGCCGCGAACTCGCCCCCGCCGAGCTTGCTCGGTGGAAGCAGTGATGGGAGGGTCGCGCGCGCAGTGACCGAAACATTCGCTCCACCGAGCAAGCTCGGCGGAGACGATGCGCAACTTCAAAGACGGACGGCAGGGCCGCTCCCGGAACCTCGGAATTGGGCGAAGCTCGTCAACGAGCCCCTAACGGAAGCCGAAGCCACGGCGATTCGTCGCCGCCTCCAGCGTGGCAATCCGTTTGGCCGCGAGGCCTGGGTCCAAGACACGGCGAAGTCGCTAGGATCGGAGCCCACTCTCCGTCCTTGCGGCCGCCCGATGACCAAGCCGGACCACTGAAATCAACCGCCTTTTGCCAGTCTCCTCAATTTATGGTCCTGACCTGGCGTGTTCGGTTTGTCTGATCTTGCCTTGAATTGGTGTTTTCCCGAATGCCTGATTCTGTTCCATTCTGGTTTGCTTCGCGGAGCGATTACGAAATCACGGATGACCGAGTGGCCCCTGGGGCACCCCTGCTGGTGATCCACAGGTTTTCGCCCCAACGGGGCAGCCACAAATCAGCCCAGGGCAGAGCGGAGCGGCGTAGC
>JAPLNJ010000125.1 GCA_026692885.1 Planctomycetota bacterium
GTGTTTGATCATCCACGGCCCTTCCGTGACGTGGCCGTTCCGCGTTTCCCAGGCGGACTCCGGCTGGAGAACGACACGTGGCTCACCGGCCGGCTCCGTGGAGCTGGCCATGGGCTGGACGGTGATGCGAAAGCCCGGCAAGTGTACGAAGTACAGGTACAGCCTCCCGTCGTCGTCTCGGAATAAGTGTGCGTCGATGGCGTTGTCAAACAACTTCGTGCGCACCGTGAACGGCCCGAGAGGTCCCTCGGCATCCGCTACGCCAACCGTCATGCTTGCCGTGTAGTACAGAAAGAACCGTCCGGATGCCGGGTCCCGCCACACATCGGGTGCCCAGACGTGCCGCGGGCCAGGCCGGAACACGACCGGCCCGCGTTTCCAGTTCACCAGATCATCCGAGGTGTACACACGGTAGCCGTTATCGCCATCGACGTCCCCCGTAGCGTACAGGTAGTACGTGCCGTCGTGCCGGATGACCGCGGGATCGGCGAGATTCTCGTCGATAACCGGGTTGCGGTAGGTCTCGGCCGCTTCAGCGGCATGAGCGGCCATGACCAACGCGGCCACGAACACTGAATGTTGGTACGACATCGCTATTGTCCTTGTTTTTCGTTATGCGCTCAGTCATCGCCTCAGCCTGGGAATCCGGATCATGCTGGCCGGTGTCGAATAAGGGCCCCTTGATCGGCGGACTCCGCCAGGCCGGCGTAAAGGGCCAAGTACCCACTGCTGAATCGCAGCGGCGGACGGCGCCACTGCGCCAAGCGGTTCCGGATCTCCTCGTCCCCGACGTGCAGGTGCGCCCCTCGCTGGGGGATGTCGATCGTGATCGTGTCGCCGTCGCAGACCGCCTTCGGCCGTTTCCACCGAGATGTGGCCCACAAAGCAGCCACTGTCGGTCCCCGATAATCGTCCGTCACTTATCATCGCGGTCCGAGCTGCCAGGCCCAACGGAGGACCCGTTGAAACCCTAACGAACTGCCATGTGCGTGAAGCTACTCACGGGTAGTCCCAGGCTCCGCGCTGGGCACCACGCTCGACGAATCCACCAACGGCGGGGCATCCCGAGTAACGAACACCTTGGCTAGTAAAGTGTCGCCCTCAGCGAACCGACTCTGGACTCTTGCCATCAACTGATCCATGGCCGTCCGCAGCTTCTCGGAAATGGACCCACGAGAGCCTTGAACAGTCTGCGAAACCTCTTCTGCCGTATCACCCAAACTGCGGTATAACTCGTGGAGGTGTCCCAATGAATCAACGATCAACCTGTCAGAAGTCTCTACTCCCAACATCTGAACCGGGAAGAGCCGTGACGTCTGTACTTCCATCGGCGTGCCCGGCGGCAGCGGCAAAAAGAGGGGGGCGACAACAATGGCCTTGCGGTTTGAGCAAAAGAAGTAGAACCCCAAGAGTCTCTCGAACTTCAATCTCACTGGCACAAGCTTAGAAAGTTGTGACCGCTCGACCTCACACTCCTTCCGTCTAGCGTCATTCTCCCGCCATAGAGCATTTTCCTCATTTGCCGCGTTATCCGGACCGTATTTTGCCAGCTCTGCGTTGTGCATCCTGATCTGTTCGTCCACCGCGACTATCCTGCCGTTCACCTGCGTCTTGACCCGCTCAAGAAGAGCCTCAACCCGATCACACGCATGCTTAACCGCCTCCGCGCTCATCTTACCAGCCCCAGGTATGGGACGATCGATGTAAAGCCTCAACCAATACTCGTGATCGTCGGCTTCTAGACAGACAATGGAGACCTTGTAAGGCTTATTCGGCTCATTATGAGGTCTATGCCGACCAGTCTCACGTACTTTTCGTTCCAAGCGGTCAGTTCGATCCGGGCGCAACGCAAGACAACCCGTTAAGGGCGTATATGCGCAGTATCGCACGAAGTCATCAGGTTGTTCCCTCGCCTCCTCGATCAAATCACACAATCGTTCATGCAACTCGTCGAAGGATGTTATGACCCGCTCCATCTCCTTCATCTGAACCAGCGTCAGAGCCACGCCGACCAGCGTGCAGACGCCGGTCACAATCGCGAACACCC
>JAPLNJ010000126.1 GCA_026692885.1 Planctomycetota bacterium
CGGCCTACAGGAGCATGAATCATCCGGGTTGACGTACCTGCGTCCCCGTCAGAGTGATCCCATGACCAGTGGATCCTGTTCCGGGAAAGGCAGGAGGTCATTCTGCGAAAGAAGAAGCCGCCAGCGGAGGTCACCTTCTACGAGAACGAACATGGCGTTCTCGATGGCGACCCTCACGAGGAAGGATGCTATCTTGCGACTCGATGGGCGGCAGGCAACTCAGGTGGCGAGACTTGGTGCCAGGTCCACAGGATGTGGGGTGTGACATCGGTTGAGGAGGGGATGGAGACGCTGGGCAAGGTTGAGTCGGACTGGAACTTCCTGCTGGCAGATCGGCACGGGAACATCGGCTACCAAATGTCGGGCCTGATGCCGAAACGCCGGGAGGGGGTGAGCGGACTGGTGCCGCTTCCCGGCTGGAAGAAGGAGAACGACTGGCAGGGCTTTGTTTCCCACGAAGACTTGCCGAGAATCCTCAACCCCGAGCACGGTTACTTTGCAACGGCCAACCAGGATCTGAACCGCTACGGCAAGGCCAAGCCGATCAACTTGCCGATGGGACCTTATCGGGCCGACCGCATCAACCAACTTCTGGAAGCCGGGGATCGGCTCACTGCTTCCGACATGTTCAAAATGCATTTTGACGTCTACTCGCCCCAGGCCGAACTCTTTATGAAGATCCTCAAGCCCTTGTTGCCGAACACCCGGCAAGGTGAGATTCTGAGGGACTGGGACTGCCGCTACGACGCGGACTCCCAAGGGGCCTACCTGTTCGAGCAATTCTATCATCGTTTGTATCGGGAGGTCTTCGGCAAAGGTGGCTTCGGTGAGGAAGTGGTTGGTCACCTCGCCGAGCAGACGGGTATCTTCGTGGACTTCTACCTTAACTTCGACCGGGTTCTGCTCTGTGAGCGCTCGGAATGGTTCGGTGGGCGGTCCCGAGAGGAGATCTACAGCAAGGTGGCCATCGAAGCGCTGGTAATCGCGCCCAGCACTTGGGGAGAAGTCCAAGGCTACATGATGAGACATATTCTGTTTGGCGGGAAGCTGCCAGCGTTTCTCGGGTTCGACCGCGGCCCGATCACAGCGATTGGCGGAAGAGCGACCATCCACCAAGGACAGTTGTATCGAAGTGGCAATCGGGCCACAACTTTTGTGCCATCCTTCCGCTTGGTGACCGACATGGCAACGGACGAATGCTACACGAATCTCCAAGGCGGCCCTTCGGATCGGAGATTTTCGAGGTGGTATTGCTCCGACTTAGAAAACTGGCGGGCGGGTCGGTACAAGACCCTCTCGCCGGACACGACGCAGAAGAGAATAGCGTTTCCTTGAGACACGTCGCCATCCGGAAAATCGCTCAATCCCTTGTGCTGCCCGAAGCGGCTGGAAAAGAACAAGTCCGCAGTTTGATCGTAGGACGGATTGGCACTTCGGCCCGATGTTTCGGGGCCGAAATGCCAATCCGTCCTACCACCGATCTGCCAGGTTATTTCTTTACAGTCCCGAAGCGAAGATGACGACGCTCAACAGGGTGACAAGCAGGCCGGTGTAGATTCCGATGGCGATCCGCGAGCACCGAACAATCCGGTCGGTGTGTTGTCGTCCCAGCCGCTGACCCTGCCCATGGCATCCCGCTAGTCAGCCCCCGCAGCGTGGCCCACACCGTCCTGAATCTATCGCTGTCCGGTGGTGCTTTCGCCGCCGCCGTCCACGTCTCCCAAGCAGAGTCCGAACAGCACGATCGCGATGTCGTCGGTGGCTCCGCATGACTGGACTCGTAGCCCGACTACTTGCCGTACTGATTCCGATCAGCCCCCGGCGGTCCAGACCTATGTTCCACGTTGTGCAGCATCCCCAGGGCTCGCTGCAACGACGTCTCCCCGAACTTCTCTTTGATCCGATCAGCGACTTCATCCAGGCGGCTTTGCCGCTCGTGTTCGGCTTCGGGAAACAAGCTAAGTTGCACCAACCCTGGATGGTCCAGGCCACTCATCCCGACACCCAGCAAGCGAATGTCCAAACGCCGGGCAGGCAGCCGGTCCGCAAACATCTGGGCTGCCGTCTGCCAAATCTCCTGGGTGACGTTGGTCGGCTGGGGAAGCGTCTGCGCACGGGTGATCGTGTGGAAGTCGTCGAACCGGACTTTCAGCTGCACGGTGCGTCCCTTCAGGCCCTGCCGCCGTAACCGACACCCCACTTGCTCGCTCAGTTCCAACAGCCAGGCCCGCATGACTTCGGAATCATCCAGGTCCCTGGCGAACGTTGTTTCGTGCGAGATGGATTTTGCTTCCTGTTCCGGCACCACAGGCCGGTCGTCGATGCCCTGCGACAGCTCCCACAAGTGATTGCCGCTATTGCCGAAGTGGTGCCGCAGCAGCTCCACGGGCATCTGCCGTAGTTGACCGATCCGGTGGATGCCCAGCTTCTCAAACACCTGCCCCGTGACCTTGCCGACGCCCCACAGGCGGCCCACTGCGAGCGGATCGAGAAATTCCTGCACACGCTCGGCCTCCACGACCACGAATCCGTCCGGCTTCTCCAGGTCGCTGGCGATCTTGGCCAGGAACTTGTTGGGAGCCACGCCGACAGGGCCACCAGCACCGACTTCTCGTGCAGTTCACGTGGGGTGAAACGGCCACGGTCTGAGGGGCGCAAAACTGGGGAGTCGGGCGTCAAACGGATGGTCCTGTTTTCGTTCCGCCCCCATCCGGGCTTGCCCCGGTGGAGCGAGGTTTCTGGGCTACGCCACGGGTCCGTAACCGCCTCACTTCTTCTGCCGCCTCCCGTCCGCCGCCTCCGGCGGCGGACGGGAGGCGGCGGAAGACAGTACGGCTGGCGTCTGCCGACGTAGTGTACGAAACCCAATTCCACCGGGGCGAGCCCGGATGGGGACCCGACATGCCAAGCTGGAACAAA
>JAPLNJ010000127.1 GCA_026692885.1 Planctomycetota bacterium
CCTGCGATCCGCACGTGGCCATGCTCCCTGGCGGCGGATTCATGGTGACTTGGACCGGCGGCGAGCCGAACGGCGCCGGCTGGGAAGTCTACGGTCGGACGTACGCCGCCACGTACGAGGCCGACACGGACGCCTACCAGATCAACACGGTCACACTCGGCTACGCCTCCGGGCACCAGCAATATGCCGTCGCGGCCGTGGGCAGCGGCCCGCGCGCGTTGATTGCCTGGAGCGGCCGCGGCCAACCCGATCATCAAGGCGTCTACGCCGATGTCTGGGAAGTGGGGCACGTCGGTGGTCCGTTCCGCGACGACTTGGCCGGCTGGACCACGGACACCTCAGGCGGCACGGATCAAGGTCATGGCACGATCGCGGCTGGAGCCGGCAAGGTGGTGTTGATCGAAGGCGACTCCTTCCTGGTGACGCTGGCGAAATCCTTTACCGTCCCCGCTGCGCCGTCGGCGGTGGGCATGGCGTTCGACAACCTGCAATTCGATACCACCGATCCGAACTTCATCAACGACGCCTTCGAGATCGCGTTGGTCGATCAGGACGGCAATCCGGTGGTGCCACCTTATACCCCCGGACGTGACGCATTCTTCAACATCAGCGAGGGTCTGTCCGCCGCGTATCGCAGCGGCATCACATTCGACGGCAGCGTGGTAACCGTCGGCCTGAGCGACTTACCCGCCGGTCTACCCGTAACGCTCATCTTCCGTCTGGTCAACAACGACACCGACCACACCACCACCGTCCGCATCACCGATTTCGCTGTCACGCCGAGCACCAGTCTCCCCTCGCCCCGGTACTCCGGGGAGAGGGGTGGGGGTGAGGGGCTCCCGGCCGTCGCCCTTTCCCCAGCTCCAGCCACATCGGAAGCCCAGAATAGTCCGCACACTCCGTGTGCGGATATCGGCACACGGAGTGTGCCTATCTACTTTGGCTCCTCGCGACACGTCCCAGGTCGCAGCACTGAACGTCGCCTCCTCTCCTACGCCATCCCTTTCGCCTTCGATTACCGTCCCTTCCCCAGCCAACGGCACCGTGCTGCCTGCGGGCACCAAAACGCTAATCACCGGCCGGGCGACAGCGGCGATTCGGATCGATCCGAACGGCACTATCATCCCCAACCACATCACCGCTGTCCTGATCAACGGCACGGCCGCCGACGTGGTCGACGCCGCGGGCAACTTCTTCGCCCGCGTGCCGATCCTGCCCGGCCGCAACACGTTCGAAGTCTCGGCCCTGGACGCCTACGGCCAATCGGCCAGCACTCAGTTGACGCTCGAAGGCTCGCAACAGCTCGGCGGCAGTACGCAGCTCCTGTTAGACGTCTCGCCCAGCTTTGCCGCCCAGTACGCTCGCACCTCGTTCGACGAGCGGAACAAGCTGCTGTATGCAGAACTGGCGATCCGCAATCAGGGCGATGACGACGCCGACCACCCGTTCTACGTCGGCGTGCGGAACATCAGCGACCCGACTGTCACGGTCCGCAACACGGTCGGCGTGACGTCCGACGGCACCCCGTACTACGACTTCTCGCCCGCCGTGTCCGGCAACTCGCTCGCGCCGGACGCGATCACCGGCTACGTCAGCGCCGTCTTCCACAACCCTAACCGCTTGCAGTTCACGTACGACCTGGTCTTTCTGGCCAAGCTGAACGAACCGCCGGTCTTCACCAGCACGCCGGTCGTCGAGACCTCGGTGGGCCGGTCCTACACCTACGACGCCAACGCCACCGACCCCGATGGCGACACACTGACCTACTCCCTGGTTTCCGCTCCGCAGAACCTGCAAATCAACCCGGCCACCGGCGTCATCGCGTGGCTGCCCGCCGAGGGCAATCTTGGCGCGTACACGATCATCGTCCGTGTCGCCGACGGCCGCGGCGGATCCGCCGAACAGCGCTACCTACTCTCCGTCACCGAAGCCCCGCCCAACCGGCCGCCGTTAATCACCAGCCTGCCGGTAGCAGAGGCCGAGATCGCGCAGCCCTACCAGTACGACGTCGATGCCGTTGATTCGGACCTGGACCCGATCACCTACTCGCTAATTGCAGGCCCCCAGGGAATGCAGATCGATTCTGCATCCGGCCTGGTGACTTGGGCACCCACTTCTTCTGCGGCGGGCGACCAAGCGGTGACGGTCCAGGCTTCCGACGGCCGCGGGGCCACCGACCAGCAGACGTTCGTCGTCCGCGTCCAGGGCCAGTCTGGCAACCATCCGCCGGTAATCGTCAGCGAACCGGTGACCGCGGCGGCGACGGGCGACGTTTCAACTCTCGGCCGTATCGTGATTGCAGCCGACGAATGGGCAATGGCAGACAATTCAACCTCATACCAGATGACGCCGGAGGATCCGCCGAATGACCCAACGCAGTTTGCCCTCAATGTGGCAGATTGGTTCCTCGAACAATCGGGTAAGTCAACCGGACATTTTCTGGCGTATTCTACGGACATAGCGTTTGCCGGTACCCGACTTGCGCAGACGATGTCTTCGGCCGGTCACACCTGGACGGTGGGTGTCTCGGGCTTCACCTTTGACCTCGCACACTTGCGTGCCTACGACGGCGTGTTTCTTGCGGGAGATTCCGCCGACAACCAAGTACTCATCGATTATGTCCAAGGTGGCGGAAATGTGTACCTGGCGGCCGGGACCGGCTACGGCGGCGCCCAGACAGAGGCCGCGGGTTGGCGAGTGTTCCTAAATCATTTCGGTCTTGACTTGGCAAATGCCTACGAAAATAAACTTGCCCAACTGATTGCTGGCAACATGGCAATCGACAGTCCGTATAGCATCTTCGCGGGCGTGGACCACTTAGCCTTTGGTTGGGGCCAGGAAGTGCTCTTGAGCCAAAGTAGTATGAGTCCCTACGCCAAGATAGCCGTCACACAAGTCTCCGAGGGAACGAACTCTGCGCTGCACGGCATATTCGGAGTATTTGATCCTCCGAGAGTTCGCTATCAGTACGCCGTCGACGCCGTGGACCCCGACAACGACACGATTACCTACTCGCTTGTCACCGGTCCCCAGGGCATGTCCATCGCTCCGGCTTCGGGGCTGGTTTCCTGGAGCGTCACTTCCAGCGACGTCGGCCCGCACTCGGTTACCGTCCGGGCCGGGGACGGTCGCGGCGGGTTCGATCTGCAGATGTTTATCGTGGATGTGACCGCTGGCGGTGCCGGGGAAATTCGGGGCACGAAATACTTTGATCGTAACTCCGATGGAACCAACGGCGGCAACGAGGGACGGGTTGTCGTCGCGCAAGACGTCAACACGCTTTCGACTTCCCGCGCTGGCGCGCAGGAGGAGCTGTTTGCCGTTAACGTGGCGAAGTGGCTGAGGCGTGCTAATTCGGGCAGGATCTTGGCAGTCAAGTCGGCCGACTCTGGCCGGGACTACTCACCTGGCGTCGAAAACGCTCTTAGATCAGCCGGTTTTGACTTCGTTGTCACGAATCGGGTTGATTACTCATTGGACGACCTTAGCGACTTCGACGCGGTCTTCGTCGGAGAGACGTCGCCCAAACGAGATGTCTTCAACAATCAGACTTTGGTGCAGTACGTGAAACAGGGCGGGAGCGTCTACCTTTTCGGCGGCGTTGACAGCGATGCAACTGGTGAGGCTGCGCATTGGTCCCAATTTCTCCAGGCGTTCGGCTTTCGTTTCGACACTACAGCCCGTCTCAGATGACCTTGCACTTTTGCTAGCGGAATACGCTCCGTGCTAGCTTGCGAAATCCTCGGACGAGAACTAGATTTCCGTCCACCCACCCTCCGTCGGTGTGGTGCAAGGTCATCTGAGACGGGCTGTAGCTACAACGGACTTTGGAGCACGGCGATTTCGAGTTCACACCCGATTTTCGAAGGAATCTCCCTGCTGAATTGCGGGCTGGGCCAGTATGTGTTTGATCTGGAGCCGACGGATCTCAGAAATCAAGTCGTTGCAAGCTACAACGGCAAGGGCATCTACGCCGTCTATGACGATCCTGACCCAGGTATCCCCGATTGGACGATCTACCTCGACCAGAACCAAAACGGCCGCCGCGACCCGGGGGAGCCTTTCACGGTCACTGATACCAACGGCGATTACGCCTTCACCGGTCTGCCGCCGGGCACGTATCGCGTCGCAGAGGAGCAGCGGCAGGGGTGGACACAGACGTATCCGACGGAATCCATCGTAGGCCCCGAGCTGATTGTCAATGGCAGTTTTGAACAGGGCAGTAGCACGACATCGTATCAAACGTTCGACGCGGGAAGCAAGATTGCGCCAGGCTGGGACGTTATTGAGGATACGGTTGACGTGGTCTACAAAGACTTCTTCGTGCCGTCGACTGGCAACTACTCCGTAGATCTTACTGGCACGCCCGGAGGGGGCGCGATTCGCCAAACTGTTCCCACCGTGCCAGGTCAACGGTACACGCTGCTTTTCGACTTGGCGGGTAATCCTGGTGGTGGAAGCCCAATCAAGCACCTACGGTTGCAGGCTGGGAGCCATGAATTCCGTTACGATTTCGACACTTCTTCTTACACCATGAAGACCTTACGATTTCGGCAAGTGCGGCTTGAATTCACTGCCGATTCAGCCGAGACAGTGCTGATTCTTGACTCTCTTGACAGCGGATTCGCTGGGCCTGTCGTCGACTCTGTTTCGGTACGTGCCATGGGAGCGGCCGGATACCACACGGTCGTCGTCAATGACAAGGTGACAGTTTCTGATGTCGACTTCGGCAATCGACAGTACGTTGCCTCGCAGAACTTGCCACCGGAAATCTCATCCGCTCCACCCCTTCTTGGCTCAAGAGATAAAGTTTACCGCTACAACGCCATCGCCACCGATCCCAACAACGATCCGCTGACGTTCGACCTGCCACTGGCACCCGATGGCATGACGGTCCACCCGGACCGCGCTATCGTGGTGTGGCAACCGACCCGGGAACAAGCTGGCACGCATCAGGTCGTGCTCCGTGTCCAAGACGGACAAGGCGGCGTCGATCTGCAGTCGTTCACCATCACCGTCGTCCCGCCGAACTCGCCGCCAGTGATCACCTCCATACCGCTCAGTCCCGCAGTCGCGAATCTGCCGTACGTCTACCAAGTCAGCGCTCAGGATGCCGACATAGGCGATACGCTCACGTTCCGCCTGCAAGATCCGCTGACCGGTATGGCCATTGACTCGGCCACCGGGCGTTTCACCTGGACGCCGACGACGGCTCAGATCGGCAGCCGGCCCGTCGCGATTGTCGCCTCGGACGGCCAACCGGGCAGTCCGGACCAGATCGTCACCCTGCCTTCGCCGACCTATCTGACCGACGTCTTCGGCAGCGTACGGCCCATGGCACCGGCGGGAATCACGCCGGCTCCGCTGGAATACTACGCGGTCCAATACGCGAGGCTGGACCAGATCTCCATTCCCCCGCTGCCGACGGATTATCCCGATGCCCGCTTCCAAACGCTGGTCGAAGTGCGAGCGCCGGCAGGCGGCGAGGTCCCGCCGGTCGGTGACCAGGCGCTGACCGTCAACGGCAGCGAGCACCATCCCTTCGACCCAACCTTGCTGGCGAACGACACCTACGTAATCCGCGTCATCGCCGAGGACGTGAACGGGCATCGCTGGACCGATGGCATTATCGTGACGGTGGACGCCAACGCCAAGCTGGGCAATTTCCACTTGGACTTCCCGGATCTGACGCTGCCGCTGGCCGGCATCCCGATCACGCGCAGCTACGACACGCTGCAGGCCAACAGCGAGGGCGACTTTGGCTACGGCTGGACGATGGGGATCCAGGAAGCGAACATCCGCGAGACGGTGCCCGCCGGGGTCGGCAACGGCCTGTTCTCCAACGCGCATCCCTTCGTGCCGGAGTCAACTCGCGTCTACCTGACCAACCCCGAGGGCAAACGCATCGGGTTCACCTACTACGAAGAATTGATTCTGGCCGGCATGTTCACTGCCAACTTCGCGCCTCGGTTCCGACCCGACCCGGGCGTGTATGATACGCTGGAGGCCGAGGGCGTCATCACCCGCGGCATGATGGGCTGGTTCGACTACAATCCCGACGAGTATCTGCTGACGACAAAGGACGGCCTGAAGTACCGATACAGCCAGTCGGACGGACTGCAATCGATCACCGACCCGAACGGCACGCAGCTGACGTTTACGAAGGATGCGGTCACTCATTCTTCCGGGGCCAAAATCGACCTGATTCGCGATTTTCGCGGGCGAATCAAGGAGATTGTGGCGCCCGACGGGACCAGCGTGAAGTACACCTACAACGCGGCCGGCGACCTGCTGTCGTTCACGAATCAGGCGGGCGAGGTTACGACCTACGGTTACCTGGCCGATCCCAAACACCCGCACTTCCTCGATACGATTACCGACTCGCGGAACGTCAAGGTCTTCCAGGCCGAGTTCGATGAGAATGGACGCCTGAAAGGTTCGACCGACGCTCTGGGCAATACGGTCTCCCAGGACTTCGACCCCGGCAATTTCACGGGCACGATCACCGATGCCAAGCAGAACGTCACCGAACTGCTCTACAACGACCGCGGGAACGTACTGGAGAAACGCGAGCCGAACCCGGTCGACCCGGCCCATCCGCTGGTCACCAAGTACGAGTACACCGATCCGAAGCAGCCGGATAAGGAGACGAAGATCACCGATCGCAACGGCGTGGTCGAGACGCGAGTTTACGACGCGGCCGGAAACATGACGCAGGTCAAGCGAGCGGTTGGGACGCCGTTTGAGACGACGACGGCGTATGTCTACAACGCTCGGGGCGATGTGACCAGTATCCAGCAGAACGGTCAAACACCGACGGTCTTCGATTACGACTCGGCGGGCAAGTTGACCGGGATCGTCAATGCCGTCGGCGGGGTGGCCTCGGCTACCCACGACGCGTCGGGCCGGCAGGTGAGCTTCACGGATTTCAACGGGAACGCGACGACTTACGACTACAAGGATGGCTGCGACTGCGGCTCGCCGAAGAAGATCACCTACGCGGATGGGACCTGCGAGCAGTTCGCTTACAACGGCTATGGCCAGGTGACTCAGCACGACGTGTTCGAGGCAGACGGGACGCTGGTCGAGACCAGTTCGACCGCCTACGACAGACAGGGCCGGACGATCGAGGAGTCCCAAGGCGCCGGGGCGAGCAAGACGGTGGTGCAGAAGCGTTACGATGGCAACTTGCTGGACTGGGAGATCATCGTCAATCCAGCGTCGCCGAACGAGACGCCTGCCACGCCGGTCGCTCAGCGCAAGAGCCGGATCACGGATTATGCCTACGATGCGGCCGGGCGGCTGGTGACGCAGACCGATGCCGAAGGCGGGGTGGTGCAGTTCCGGTACGATGCGAATGGCAATCGGGTGTTGCTGCAGGATCCGGTCGGGAACGTCACGACCTGGGTCTACGACGCATTGAACCGGATGGTCGAGGAACGCGACCCGTTCTACGGGGTCGATTACGTGTCGGCGCATGCTGCCCGTTTTGCCGGCGAGAGCGGTGACCTGTTCTTGGCCGAGGTTGTTTCGGCGAACGACGATCCGAGCGGTGCCGAGCACGTTCGCGTCTACGGCTACGACGGCGAGGGGAATCAGACGAAGATCATCGACCGGGATCAGCGGCGGCGCGAGTTCGCTTACGATCCGTTGAGCCGGTTGACGGAAGAACGCTGGTACGACCCGGACGGCACTTTGGTCCGCACGATCGTCTCGACCTACGACGTGATCGGCAACTTGAAGAGCATCATCGATCCCGACAGCACGTACACGTACCGCTATCTGTTCACGGGACGTGAATACGTTTCAAACTTAGCGATGTACTACTATCGAGCGAGATTCTTCGATCCCACGGTCGGGAGTCTCACTCAGATGGATCCCATAAGCTTCGAGAGCGGGACCACCAATCTATATGCATATGCCGACAATTCCCCAGTAGCCAAGCTCGATCCCTTCGGTACGATGAGTCTTGAGTATGCAGTACTTCTAAACGCTGCGGCGGCAGCCTTGGGTGGGCTCGCCGGAAAACTAGTGAAGGATTACACGTTCAAACTTGCCTGTCGTAGCTACTCATGGGACTTGGTGTATACCGTTCTTCAAAAATTTGCAGCCAATGTATTCGGTGCACTCGTGACTCTCACAATCGCTAAGAACGCGGCTGCCGCTGCTGTCGCCGGAACGGCCGTCGCTGACGTGTCTATCGTTGGGCTTGCGATGCCGTTTGTGTTACCATTTGCCACCGCTGCCTTGGTGTTCACACTCACCATATTGCCTTGCATTATGTACCCCCTCAATGACGGAATCACCAATGATGGGGACTCCTCCGGGGCACCTGGCGGCGGTCCAGGAACAGCACCGCCCGGATTTTACTATGCGTAGTTTGCAAGGCGGCGGGTAATGCGGACGAGTCGGCGGACGAGTCGGGGAGGAGTGGCAAGGGAATGTAGGGCAAGGGAATCGGAGAACCGGTGCCGGCTACGTTCCACCGTTCCTGATCCCCTGGTCCCCCATTCCCCTGTCCACCATTCCCTTGCCCGGGCCTGCTGCGGACGAGTCGGCGGCCCAGGTCGCGGTCGCTTCGAGTAGTGCAGATCAACTCCTGTCGCGGGATTGCCGGATCACCGCGCGAGCTCTAGACTAGCAAATGCTCGGCTTGAAGAATTCGACGGCCACCACGACGGAGTTCTGGAATGATGAACTACCCCTTTCCCGACACGATTCGGCAACTGCTCGACGAGCGCCTGGCGAGTGGCAGGTACGCTTCGGAGGACGAAGTCTTGGTGCAGGCTCTGCAATCGCTCAAGGAGTATGATGAAGTGGTTGCGGACATCCAGGAGGGGCTGGAGGACGAAGCGGCAGGGCGAGTTCGCCCACTGAGGGAGTTCGATGCCGAGCTGCGCCAAACACTGGGTTTCCCGACGTGAGCTACGAAGTCGTACTGACGAGGAAGGCCCAGCGACAGATCGAGGCGGCCGCGCGCTGGTGGGCCGAACACCGATCCGGCGAGCAGGCCCGGCGCTGGTATGAAGGACTCTTCCAAACGCTGGCGTCGTTGGCGGACAAGCCCCAGCGTTGTACAAGGGCGCCAGAATGCGAGGCGTTCCCGCTGCCGTTGCGTCAGATCACGTATGGGCTGGGGCGCAGGCCCACGCATCGCGTGGTGTTTGCCATCCGCGGTGCGAGGGTGGTCGTGTATGCGATCCGGCACGTCGCACAGCGGGACCTCCGTCCTGAGGACATCTAGGCGGGGCGGGTGGCACGTCTCTGAAGCACGGGGGCGGCTAAACGAGACAGGTCTAATCTCGAGCGGCGGCTGACATGCCTGCTGCGGACGAGTCGGCGGCCAAGGTCTGGGAGGAGGGGCAAAGGAATCGGAGAACCGGTGTGGGATGTGCTCCAGCGGTCCCCCATTCCCTTGCCCACCATTCCCTTGCCCGGGCCGTTTAAGGACCTACCCGGCGTGTTTCTCTGTGCCCCGCTGTCGCAGGGCGTTCGCGGCCCGCTCGACTTCCTCCGGCGTCGGCCGCCAGCGGCGTCCGGCCAGTTGCGGCTGGAAGTCCTCCCGTCCCGCCAGATCCGCCATCGCGCGGAGTGCCCGCAACATCAACTCGCCGACCAGGCCATCTTCGTCCTCACGGCCAAAATACGGTGCCAGGTCGATCAGTTCGCCGAAACGCACGGTGACTTTCGCCCGCATCAGGAAGGGGCTGCCGGCCGAGCCACCGTAGGGCGAGCCGGAGATGAAACAGGGGACCAGCGGGACACGGGCCTTCAACGCGACCAGGACGGCACCGGGACGACCGGGCAGCAACAACTGGTCGGTCATGTTAATACGGCCTTCGGGAAACATGCCGACCACGCCGCCCTTGGCCGCCAGGCGAATGGCGGTCTTGGTCGCCGCCGTGTCGACCCCGCTGCGGTTGGTCCGGATGACGGGCGAGATCCGCAGCAGAGGGCCCAACAGCGGGTGGTCACAGTACTCGCGCGCCACCATCCAGTGCATGGGTCGCGGCGCCTTGATCTGCACGAAAAAAGGATCGATGCTGCTGCGGTGGTTGGCGACCAGGACGGCGCCTTGACCCGGCGGCAGCGGCCACGGTGGCACTTGAGCCCGCCAGAGGATGCG
>JAPLNJ010000128.1 GCA_026692885.1 Planctomycetota bacterium
GCCCGAGACGGTGAACTCCGAGTGCTCGTGCACCAAGCCGTAGTCGCCCGAGGTGACCAGCACCTGATACAGCAGGGGATCGAAGGTCATCGTGTCTACGGCCACGGCGTCCACCTGGAACATGGCCTGGCCGTACGTGAAGTGCAAGTCGCGCAGCAGGCGGACGGGAGTCTCCGACGGGCTTGCGCCCACCGGATATGTGTTCCGCCCCAGGCTGTCCCCTTCACTCGCGAACCGCCCCGTGACTTGCGGCAGCACGTTCAGCCCGGTCGTCAACCACCCCACCCCGGTGCTCGCAGAATATTCTTGGGCGGTGTTCCCGGGATACATGGGCCCGACGGATTCGTAGTAATAGGGGTCCGTGTCTGGCAGGTAGGCGTCGAAGTCGTACCGGCCGGGATGGGTCAGTGTCACATCGTTGTTGTTCAACCCGCTCTGGTAGGAAATGTTCATCACGTAGCTGCCCGCATGGAAGAAGCTCCCCTCCGGCAGTTCGTTGAATTGGTTGCTCACCAATTCCGTCAAGTCGTAATTGATCACGCGGAACGCGGCTCCCACCGGCATGGGAAAGCCCACCGACCTCTCGAGCGTCGCGCCGTTGGCGCCCGGAGGCGTGGTGCCACCCAAGTCCACCGTCCCGTTGACCGCCAGTTGGTCGTAACCACCGTCGACCGGTGGCCCCACCGTCGCCTGGCCGGGAATCAATCCGTTCAGCTGGACGCGGAAGGTCGCGCCGAACTCGAACGCCACCGTACTGCCACCCTCCGGCGGCGCTGAAGTGACGGTCAGTTTGCCCGGTTGAGGACTGCAACGAGGCGCCGCGCCGTCGGCGAGGCAATCGCCCGGATCGAGTGTGCCGGAGGCCGCGACCAACACCACGGCGTTGATCGTGCCGTTCCCGCCCAACGTCGCATTGTCCGTGACCACCACGCCGCCTCCCGCCACCGAGTCGGTCAGCGTGCCGTTGACGATCAACGTGCCATCGTTGACGGTCGTCAGACCCGTGTAAGTGTTGCCGGCACGGTTCAGCCGCAAGGCCCCTAAGCCGTTCTTGATGATATTGAGCGCCGACAAGATCCGGCCGTCGACGGCGACGACCGTCGCGTCACCGAGCCAGCCGTCGCAATCGGCCAAGCTCAAGGTCACCGAGCCCCCGACCGCCGTGATGTCTCCCTTCAGTTGAATCGTCCCGTTGTTGTTGCCGCCCGGACCGTCGGTGTTCGCATCGGCGGTAATCCCGATCGCGCCGCCGTTGCTGCTGATATCCCCCGTGTTCGCCCCGGTAACGTCGTGGTCGGCCGTGATCGTGATCGACCCACCCTGGCTGGTAACCACTTGATCGACCACCACGTTGCCGCGTGTCACCTCGTCCGTGGCAGGCACCGTGACGTTGGCGTCCAGGGAGATCGTGCCCGTCGCGTTTGCCACGTTGGTCAACCGTACGCCCGACCCGGCTGCCAGTACGGTCAGATTACCACGCTCCGTTGTCAAGCTGATGCTGCCGGTGGTGCCGTTCTGCGTCGCCTGTTGTACAACCAGATCGAATCCCGCCGCCACTTCATTGATGGCGATGTCCCCGCTGATGCTGTTCAGTGCGTTCAGCGTGGTCAGATTCGTCTCGATGTCGCTGTCTCCGCCGCCGCTACCAATGCCCGTGGCGGCCAGCAGCGTCGCCAGATTGCCCGTCAGGTTAGCCGTTTCGGCGGTCAGGATGTCGCTGATCGCTCCGGCGTTGTCGCTGGGATAGGTCCCCGGAGTCACCGGCCCACCATAATCGGCCGTGACGATGATATTGCCCCGGACGCCGTCCGGAGGCGTGTCGGCGTTCGCATTGACGATGCTCAACTGGACGTTGTTCGGGGCCAACAGCGTAAGATCCCCGTCCTCGGAACTCACGGTCGAGCCGCTGGTCATCAGCACGTCGCCCGTGTTGTTTCCGTCCAACGGCGAGCC
The DNA here is from genome assembly GCA_026692885.1 of Planctomycetota bacterium. The sequence continues at coordinate 1,954 of JAPLNJ010000128.1, forward strand.
GTTGTTGAAGTTCGTGCCGGCGCTGAGCAGCACGCTGCCCGAGGCGTCCACGGACACCACCACCGCCGCCAACATGAGATTGATCGTGTGTCCCGCATACAGGTAGATATTGCCGTCGCCGTCGATGGTCCCGTCGCCGCCCGTCACCGTCACGTTGTCATACAGCGTCAGGTCGTCCCCGGTGGTTGCCCCTTCCGCTGCCAGCTTGATGTTCCCGCCGTCGAAGTTCTCCACCGGATCGCCGGCGGTCACGTCCACCGGGCTGCTGGCGCGGATCGTAATGTCGTCGTTAAGCGTCGCGGTTCCATCGGCATTGCTGATGGTCACTCCGTGAAGCCCATCGAACGTCTCGATCGTCAGGCCGCCAACCAAGTTCGTGGCGTCCACATCCTGCACGTTGATATCTCCGGAGGCGGTAACCGCAACCAACGTATTGATCGCGACGTCGATGTCCAGGTCGTCGGGTGCCGTCCCGCTGCCAATTCCGGTGCCGGCCCGCAACGCCACCTGATCGCCCGTGATGTTGACGGCCTCGCCCGTCAGGTTGTCGCTGATGGCGCCCGCGTAGTCGCTCATCCCGCCATCGACGCCTGCATAGTCCGCCGTGACGATCACGTAGCCCGCGCCGCCGCTGACGTCGTTATGGGCATTCACAATGCTCAGCAGCACGTTCCCGTCGCCACGCAGCGTGATGTTGCCGCTCTGCGACTGGACGATTGAGCCGTCGTGCATCACGACCCGGCCCGCCGTGGCCGCCATGGTGCCATTGCCATCGTAGCCGTTCCGAATCGGGTTGTTGTTGTGGTAATCGGTGCTGGCGCTCAACAAGACCGCTCCCGCGCCGGCCGCGCTGATGGTCCTTACGGTCGGCGTGCCCTGCACGAAGATGGTATCCCCGGCATACAGCGAGATGCTGCCGCCGTCGCCCGAGGCCGTCACGTTGGCGTTGATCGTCAGATCATCGACCGCCGCCTGGCCTTCGGCCGCCAGGATGATATTGCCGCCGCCGCTGTCGCTTACCGCTTGGTCCACCGTGACTGCGCCCGTGGCCATGATGACGATCGTCCCGGCCGCCGAGTTCGCGACGCCGGACAGCGTATCGCCGAAGGGCGTCACGGTGGTAACCGTGGTAATCGTCAAGTCGATCGTGTTCCGGATCTGGATGTTGCCGGACGTGGTCACGTTCGTCGCCGCCAGGTTCGACACCGTCGTGTCCAGCGAATCCGCGCTGCCGATCCCCGTCGTGGCCCGTAGCAGCAGGTTCTGCGTGGTGATGTCGTTCCCCGCGTGACTGTCGACGATCCCGCCCGCCGCACTGATCCGCACGTAACCGGCGGCCGTGCTGCTGGTCGTGATGGTCCCGCCCCCGCTGTCGCCGATGGTCACGTCGCCACTGGTGGTGACCAGATTGACGTTCCGGACGGTGGCGCCCCCGGTGGCCGCATTCACCGTGCGGATCGTCATGGGCCCGCCGGAACTCAGGGAGATCAGCCCGTCCGTGGTCGTCGCGCTGATGACGGTGACGCCATCGAACTCGTTGATCCACGTGCCGTGCAGCCCCGCCACGCTGGACGAGTTGGACGAGGTGGTGAGGTTCACCGCCTCGGTATCGATGGCCGCGGTGCCTGTCTGGCCGATGTCGCCCAAGGCGGTCAGGCTGACGTCCTGTCCTATCACGTCAATCGCCGTATCGCTCAGCACATCGACAATCGCCCCACTGCTGGCCGTAATGAAGACGTCCCCGGCCGTCGTCCCGGCGTTCACCGCGCCGGCCAGGGTGAATCGCACGTTGCCGTTGCTGGCCGTAATCGTGATGTCATTGGCATCGGCGTCGGTCGAGGAGACGACGTGGGCGACGTTGGTGAACGTGCCGCCGCCCTGGGCGGTCAGGGCCTGGATGGAACCGTTGCCGGCGGTGACGCTGGTCAAAGTCGTGTCGTTGGCCGACCGCAATTCGATATTGCCCGCCGTTTGCGCGTTGATCGTGTTGAAGTTCACCGCGCCGACCCCGATGCTGTTCAGGTAGATCCCGACCGAGGTCGTGTTCGTGGCGTTCATCGTGGGCGCCGAGAACTCGATACTGGCCGTCGTGCCGCTGACGCCGATTCCGGTCTTGGCACTCAGCGTCACGGTGCCCAGGGCTGAGATATTGAAGGTTTCGGCCGCGGTGTTGTCGCTGATCGCGCCCGAGGTGGTCGAGACGTTCACCGCGATACCCGCGGGGCTGGTGGTTTGCACCTGGCCCAGGGCGATGTTCCCGTCGGCGCTCAGCGCGACGTCGCCGCTGCCGGCGTTGATGACCGCCCCGTCGGCCATGGTGATCCCGCCGCCGGTATTGCCCGCAGGCCAGTCGGCCGTGACCGTCACGGTGCCGCTGGGCCCCGTCACGTCGCCGTCAGCCCCGAACAGGACGTCCTGTTGAGCCCGGATCAGGATCGCACCGCCGGTGGCCGTGGCCGTGGTAGCCACACGGCCGTTGATGATCGTGTCCGCAACCGACGGCGCATAGTCACCGTCCTTAATGGTAATGCTTCCGGCAGCATCGATCTGCAGCGTGCCGACGATCGAGTCACCGTCGACCAGGACGCTGTCGAACGGACTGGCTCCCCCGCCCGTTGCGAACAGGTCGGACCCGCTCAGTTGGACCTGGTCATCCGAGACCAACTGGCCCGCTGCCTCGACCCACACGCCGCCCGCCCCCAGACCGCTGGCTGGCAGGTGGTCCGAGTCCGCGGTCAGGATGATGTCGCTCCCCGTGCCGCCGTTCGTCTCCAGCTTCGCGCGCACCAGGATATCCCGCGGCGCTGTGAGGTTCATCGTCGTGGACGAGGTGATATCAGCCCCGATAATCAAATCGCTCGCCGCATCAGTGCTGCCGTGCAGCGTGATGTTGCCGCCAGCCGCGGTTAGCGTACCGCCGGAATTCAGGATCACGCTCCCGGTAATGGACACGCCACCGCCACTGCCGGTCGATGTGTCGATCGGGTGGTTGACCGTGATCGTGCCGCTGGCGTTGATCGTCACTGCACCGCCAGCCGCCGGGTTGCCGGTGGCGATCCCGTTGGTGCCGCTCACCGTACCCACTTCGATATCGTTGATATCGGTGAAGGACACCACGCCCGGATTCACCGCCGAATTCAGATCCGCCGCGATCACAGCCAGGTCGTTTGCTGCTCCGTCGAGCGTGAACGTTCCGGAGCCCAGCAGCCGGAGATTGGCGGCTTTCATGAAGCCACCCAACTGATTGGCCCCGGTGACCGCCGTCAAGGTCACGGTTCCGGCCGTGCCGGCCGGGGGGCCCGCGCCGCCGAGCGCGGTGACGTTGCCGTTGAGCGTAATGTTAAGGACCGTGGCCGTGATCGAAATCGCGCCGGCGTTCCCGCCGGCTCCGCTGACCGCAGCGCTCCCGTTGGTCGTGATCGCGTTCACCGCCACCGTGCTGCCCGTCAAGTCCACGCTTCCGCCCGCCTTGCCGACCGTCGTCGCGTTGCCCCCCCCGCTGTCAATGGCCCCCGTGACCGTCACCGCCCCGCTGGTCGTGATGCTCACCATCCCGCCCGCCGTGTTGTTCGCACCCTTCGTCGTCAGCGTGCTGTCGAACGTCGTCGCCCCGGCCCCGGTGGTCTGCGTGAAGCTCGCCGCCGTGAAGGCTAACGAGGCATGCACCACATCCGCGCTAACGCTGACCGTCACCGTCCCCAGCGCCGTCGCTCCCACCACGCCCTGGAACAGCACGTCCCCGCCCGTCCCCGAAGTCAGCCCCAGGCTGTGCTGGAAGGCCGCGGCGTCGTTCAGCGTACCGGTGAAGGTAATGTCTGCCCCCGTCGCTGGCCCGCCGTTGGTCGTGTTCACCGTCGTGTTCGCGTTCAGCACCGTGGGTCCGTCAAACGTGATCACAGCCCCGGCGCTGTTGTAGGCGCCGTCCAACGCAATCTGCGTAGTGGCATGGTAGTGCTGGTAGCCCGGACTGGTTCCCGTGGTGGTCACGTTGTGCAACGCAATGTTGGCCGCCGTGACGTCCACCGACTTCAACGCCGCGCTGTCGCCCAAGGCCCCGCTGGCCGTGAAGCTGCCGCTCCCCGCCGCCACCGTCAGACCCTGTAACCCCGCCCCGGTCGCATTTACCGTCGAACCACTGGCCACCAAGACGCTGCCGCCCAGCCCCGGCGTTCCGCCGGTCCCGGGAATCGTGCTGATCGCGATGTCCGCACCCAGTCGCACGTTGTCGTTGAGCGTCACCGCTCCGCCTGCTCCGCCGTTGCCCGTCCCCGCGCCGTTGCCGCCTTCGGCCGTCAGATTCCCGTTCAGCGTGATCAAGTTGCCGCTGCCCGTGTTCAGGCTAATCGATCCCGCCAACCCGCCGTTGCTGCCCGGATTCGCACTGCTGCCGCCACTGGTGGTAATGGTATTGATCGCAATCGTCCCGTTAACAGTGGCGATCGTCACCAGTCCCCCGGCGCCGCCGGGGCCCGTCGCGTTCGACTTGCCGCTGGTGACCAGCGAGCCCACCAGGTCCACATTCCCGGTGACGGTGGTGGCGTTGATGACAATCGCGCCGCCGGCGCCGCCGTCTGTCACCGGCGTGGTGGTGATTGTCTTGCCCGTGGCCAGCGTAATCGCACCCGTCCCGGCCAGCGTCACCAGCGCGCCGTCCGTGAAGACACTGTCATTCAGCATCACAGCTCCGCTGTTGATCGACACCGCGCCCAGTTTCATGACGCTGCCGACCACACCGCCGGCGGCCACCGTCACGGAAGTCGGTGCGGTGATGCTCAACTGTGCTTCCCCATCTAAGAAGAAGCTGTCCATGGTATTGGTGACCTCGACCGTGCTCTTGCCGAGAACCGTCAAGTTCCGTTCCAGCTGGGAGATCGTGTTGAACGTCACAGCCCCGCCCGCAACGCCGGCACTGGTGGTATCGATCGTGACTGGCGTCGTGGTGACGAAGAGCATGTCGATATCGCCAGCGGTTCCGAACGTCACTGCCCCGTCCGATGTAAACAACAGACCGTCCAGCGTCACGCTGCCGTCAAAGGTGGTCACCGTATCGCCGCCCACGATCGTCACATTGTCTTGAAAGGTAACCCAGCCGGAGCCGCCCTCCTCGACGATGCCGGAATTCGTCCTTACTTTGCTCCAAAACGTGGCGCTCGAACCCGCTACGAACGTGATGGCGGGACCGCTGCCGTCACCGATTGGAGTAAGTGGAGTAAGCGCAGTCCCGTCGCCGACCGCCTGCTCGAACGTCGCGTTCGTAAAGTTCAGCGTCAAGTTACCCGGGCCTTGGACCGTCCCCTTGAAGGTGCCGCTAGCGCCGCTGAGCGTCACGGGCGCGGTCAGCGTCACCGGGCCGTCCAAGGTCAGCTCGCCCGAGGTCACGCTTGCGCGCAGATTGATCGCGGCGGCCACGACGTTCACGTACCCGGCTACGCTGGTGGGGCCGCCGATGAAAGTGGTGGTGACACTGCCGGCGCCGGGGTTAATTTCGATGTTGTTCACGTAGGGACTGGACAACGCCACGTTGATCGTATCGTTGCCGTCACCTGTATTGATGGACACCGTGTCCACATCGCCAGCGGAAGTGAGGTCGATGTCGGCCCAGTGCGAAGTGGTGGGACTGCCGAATTGGTAGTGGAGTCCAGAGGCAGTCGGAGAGGACAGTCCGCCGAAGGTGGCAGTAAGGCCTAAGTCAATCCTCAGGAGTCCGGGAACAGCCGCGTTGGAGACGTTCACCACATCCGGCCCCGCAGTTGCATTTTCGGACAGCTCTAGCTTGCTCCACGGACCCTCGTACTTCAGATCGATCGCCAGCAGGCGCCGGTCTTCCAGTTGTTCCAGCAGCAACCGGCGGCGTGTCCGGAGACGCTGTTGCTCACGCCGCTTGGGGGTGCGCCGGACGCGGGTCAGTAACGAAGCGGGGCCGAAAAGTGAAAAACCAGATAACATACTTAGGTCCTTCCGCTGATTCCGCAGCGTTTTTCATCCCAAACAAAACCGTCACACTGCACACCGCGCAAGCACATCACGCGGGTGCTCCCCGCAGTACACAATGTGTGTCCTCGCGAAAACACCTTCGCCTACGACGGTTGACACTTGGATCCCAAGAAGCTGGCTTTTTGCCAACTCCTCGCAGCTTACCTATTCCCTCAGCAATACTTATGCCAACGGCAACGATTGTGCTAATTTGGCCGTCTGTAGCGAAGTTGACAACGTTATCGATGGTGACGCGACGGGAAGGCGATCGGGGCGTCTTGATCGGCCTCAATCGTAACGCTGCGAAATATGCTGTACTGCCCGCGGGCAGCTTTGTCGTAGAACGGATTTCAATCCGTTCAGTGAAGCGGAATGAATTCCGCTCTACGAAGGGACAAGCCTGGCCGCGGAAAGTACTGCAACGCGATCCTCATGATCTTGATGCCCCGGCTTGCTCGGGGGAGCTTCACGTTCGCTGCTACACGTGATTCTGACGATGCCCGTAGGACCAACGCATCAATAAGTGTCGGAAGTTGGCGTTGGAGCAGGCACGGCACGAGTCATGGCTTGGCGGGCTCGCCGGTGGGAGACCGCCTCGGCGATTCTGGCGGGGATTGCTGCGGCTCGGCCGACTGTTTCGGCGGAATCCAGCGGGGCCAATTGGGATCCTCGTGCATGCGGACCAGGAAGGTGCGGCTCCAATCGGATGCGTCAAAGTCGAAACAGCCCGTAGCCACGCATCCCGCGAAGTGCTTGCGAGCGCCGGTGCGATCGCCATCGGCCAGCAGCGACATCGCGATAAAGAAATGTGCGTTGCACTCGTGATACTTCGAATCCTTGACGGCGTTCAACAGTTCGACGGCATCGATCGACGACCCGCGCCCGCGGTTGTACTCCAGCAGTTTTGCATAGGAGCCTCCGCGAGCGTCCGCCAGGACCTTGGGGAGCTGCATCTCGCGGTACTTAGCTGCCGCCTCCTTTTTCTGGCCTAGCAGGTAGAGCACGGTGTGCTGGAACAGCAGGCTTGTCCCCTCATAGCGGCCACGAGCATCCTGGTACGCCCGGACCGCTTTTTGATAGCCCTCGGGGAGTTCCGGGAGCAGGTACATCCGCATGATGTCCTGGAAGGCGCCGAGGTCGTCCTGGGCGAGACCATCCAGGACTTGGAGGGCCTCCTGGCACTTGCCGCGACGGTACAGGACCAACGCATACAAGGTGGCAGGCCAGGCACTACGGACCTTGCCTCGAGCACGGTCCATCTCCTGCAGGGCCTCGTATTCCTGCTTCCGATACGCGTCGTCCTGCTCCCGGTACTCCAAGCTGTACTCTAAGTAGCGATACCGCATGAAGGCCGACCAGCCAGAATCGGGAAAGGATCCAAGACTCTCAAAATCCTGCTTGGCTGCAGCCAAGGCATCCCTATGTTTGTCGGGTTGGTCCACGTAGATCGTGGCCGCGACTAGGTTGGCGTACAAACTCACCAGGGGGCCAATCGGCTTGTCGGGCAGCAGCGTCTTGACAATCCGAGCGTCCTCCCGGGCCTGTTCGAGGACCCGGGCATCGGCCTTGTCCTGAGCGTACCAACTCCGGACCTCGGCCCCCAGAGCGCGGGCCATGGTCCAGTTGGGGCGCAGCCGGACCGCTTCGTTGATACTATCCAAACCGCGGCTCGGGTCGCGGGTCGCTTCTGCGTACCCTTTGAAGAGGTAATCCTCCGGCGTGACCGGAGGCAGTTCATCGAGATCGGCCAGGGCGTTCTCGCATTCCTCCCATTTGAGGTTTTGCCAGTACGCAACCGCGAGCATGGCACGCGCCGCGGGACTGCGCGGCAATAAGTTCACTGCCGCGTGCAAATGGTGCACGGCTTTCTCGGTGTCGTTGCAGTGGAAGGCGACCTGACCACGGAGCATCTGCACCCTGCCCGGCTCGGCACCCAATTGCTCCGTTTCGTCGATCAGCTTGTTGGCCCGATCGAACTCGCCAACCAACGCCGCGATCAGCGCTTGTTCGAGCTTCAGCTCGATGAGCTTGACGGTCGCCACGTGGGACCAGTAAGCGAATAAGGTCGCCACCAGGGCGAGGGCGACAACACCTACCAGAGAGGCCGCGACCGTCCTGCTCCGATTCACCCAACGGAGCGTCCTACCCACCGGGCTCACACGCCGGGCCCGAATGGAAAAACCATTGAGATACCGGTCCAGGTCCGCCCCCATGTCCCCGGCCGTCCGATAGCGATTGGCGGGATCTTTCTCCATCGCCTTGAAGCAGATCGTCTCCAGATCTTTCGGGACGCGGGCGTTCAGTCGCCGCGGTGCGACGGGTTCCTGCTCCAACACCTGGTAGAGCGTATCCAGGGGAGTGGCCGCCTGGAAGGGCGGGCGGCCGGTCAAGAGCGTGTACAGGACCGCGCCCAGAGCGTAGACGTCCGAGACCGGCTGGATCTCGTGCCGCTTGCCGGCGGCCTGCTCGGGCGGCATGTAGCTGGGCGTCCCCATGACCTGCCCGGAGGCGGTCAAGTTACTATCGCCGGTCACTCGCTTGGCCAAACCGAAGTCAGTGATCCGCGGATGACCGGCAGCGTCCAGGAGGATGTTCGCAGGCTTGAGATCGCGGTGGATCACGCCCCTTTCGTGGGCATACTGGGCTGCTTCGGTCACGGCTCGGATGATCTCGGCGGCCTCGCGGGGCGCAAGCGGTCCGCGAGCTACCTTGCCAGCCAGACTCTCGCCTTCGATGAACGCCATCGAAAAGAACTGCTGGCCCTGCTGTTCCCCCACCTCGTAGATCGCCACGATCCCCGGGTGATCCAGGTTTGCTGCCGCTACCGCCTCCGCACGAAATCGCCGTATGTCTTGTTCCGATGCCAACTGCCCAGCCAGGATCAGCTTCAGGGCGACGATTCGGTTGAGGCTGATCTGCCGCGCCTTGTAGACGACCCCCATGCCGCCGCGGGCGATCTCTTCCAGCAACTCGTAGTCGCCAAAGTATCGCACCTTGGTGCCCGGCCGAGGCAGCTCTGCCGACGAATCGCCCGGAGGAAGTGTGGCTTCCCCGGCGACCGAGGCGGGAGCCAGCGTGGCGGATTCCTGGGTTCTGGACTGCGGCGGCAGGGTGGCGGCCTCGTCCAATCGCGACGCGGGCGGAAGCGTGGCGTCGTCGCGGCCTGCCGTCAGGTCGGCAAGTGTTTCGCGCTGGGCCAGAAATTCGCTCAGTTCAGCGGCCAATTCCGGTTGTTGCGCCAGCAGTTCCTCGCGGCTCGGCGGTCGGCCGGCTTCGACCGACTGCAGGTACGCGGCCAGAATTTCATGCAGTCGCTGACTGCGGGCGTTGTCTTGGTCATCGCTCACGGAGTTCCTCACACGTTAATTGAGCGTTCAAAATATCGCGCCGTCCGCCGCGCAGCAAGACTCTGCCCTTTTCTTGAGGACATTGCCCTTAAGCCCGCGACCGAGCACCGCGAGCGCAAAAAAGAAGGCGAGCATGCCGTTGACCAGCATCCTCGCCTGGAGACGGATGGCAGTTGCCGAACTACTTGCTGCCGACCTTGAAGGCCTTCGCGAAGGCCTCGTCACCGAAGACCAGCTTCACCTGCTCATCGGCGGAAGCCTTGGCGACCTTGCCCTTGCAGTTGTCGCAGCAGAAGCAGACTTTGACGCCGCCGACCTCAGTGACCGTCGCAGGATTCAACTTGCCGCCTGTCAACGGGCACTTCTCCTGTTTGGCCTGACCCGTGACGACCAGCTGGTGATTGGCCTTGGCCGCAAACTTGGCCGTGTCCTTCTTGAAGCCCGCCGGGCAGCCGTCGCAGCAGAAGTACACCTTGCCGCCCTTGTAGTCGACGGCGGATTCCTTCTTCGCCGCCGCGCCGGAGACGGGGCACTTCGCCTTGAACTCTTCCGCGTACACGGAGCACGTCAGGGAAATGGTCAACAAACCGACAACAGTAAAGATCGCTTTCTTTAGCATAGGGAAATTCCTTCGTTTTTTTTTGGTTGAGAACAAATAGGTTCGAAGCGTGAACGGGAAACAGTTCTAGCGCAGGAACCATCAGATCAACCAGAGGCAATGTAAGACCTGCGCCGAAGGGCCCGCTCGCGCAAGTGTGCAGGACGCAGAGAAGAGACGTAATTCGCTGGAAGCCACTGACCATCGGAGATCCGCCGCGTCGGAGCGAAGGCTGAGGAAGTCGCGTTCGCCTCGGGGGTCTTGCTGGGGCAGCTTTTGCCAATCGAGATTGCCGCTGGTCCGCTGGATCCTGCACGTGCAGGCCCGCCCAGGCTTGGTCGAACGGCTGACACCGTTGGCCGACCGAGACTGTTTGCGATTGCAGCAACAACAGTCGGCGGGCGTCCCCGCACCCCGCTCGACCGTCGAGGCGCCGCTGCAACATCCGGCACCCGAGCACCGTCCCGGATCGCAACGGCACCTCGCGTCCGAGCCGCGTGGCAGGATCAACGCTGCCACGAGCAGCAAAATCGTGGTGTTGGAGAGGCAGTGGCCTAGCATCATGCGATACCGTGTCTGTGTGGGGGACCGCAGCATTATAGGCGATTTGTCAACTGCCAAGGAAGACCGGTAGTGCGCTAGTTTCAGGGACCAGACGTGTCACGGGGCGGAAAGCCGGGGAATGCCCGTCAGCGGATGGCCAGTGCCCAGACGGCCACGGCCATGCTGGCAGCGAAGCAGAGTGTCAATCCGGCCGCTGCGGACAGCTTCAGCCGTTGACGCAAGATCCATCTCCGATGAAACCGCGCATAGCCGGCCCGCAATAGTTCTACTCGCGGATCAGGACATCCGGAGGGTGCCGAGCAGGGCTGTGACCGTGTGGATTTGGGTGGCAGGTCCAATGTCATCGAACGGATTGACTGCGACATGATGGATTCCATTCCTAGTGAATACCTCTAAGTGGCGTTCTACTGACTTCCCCGTGACTTCCCAGATGGATCCGTGCCCGACATAGGCGTCACGCCAAACCACGGCTTTGTGCTCGTCCTCAAAGATCGCCGCACACGGCTCAGTCACGCTGAATGCCATTGTTGGCATGTACCGCCAAAGCACCTCGTCTATTTGCACAACAATGTACGCAGGAAGCCTGATCGGAAAATCGCCAAGCATGGTCCACCTCCACAGAAAAGAAAGGGGTTCTTCCCGTGGAGATGCTACCATGCGGCGTCACCCATCTACTACCACACTTCGGGCAATCCTGGTAGACGGTGGGCTGGCTGAGCGGCGGGGCAGGGGCTAATTTCAGGGACCAGACGTGTCACGGAAGGATAAGCGGCAAGTCATGCGTTACTTGCGATGGACACTAACGCGGCAATACGTGTCATTTTAGCCAACAGCGGGAACGCCTCCACCACGTCGTCGTCTAGGTACTCTCCGTTCTCGAATCCGTACCCGAGTGGGAACCAATCACCAGGATCAACCGGATCGCCCCCTGATATCCTCAATTTTGAACAATCTTCCTGGCTCGTTTCTTCTCGGCCTAAAGTCGAATCCAACATGCAAGATACCCATTCCTCAAACAGTCCAAGGTGTTCTTGAAACGCACGCTGGTCAATCTCCCAGACCACGCCGTCTCGGTGGATAAACTCCCACCAATCCTCCGCATACCCGCGTTCCGTGAACGCCAGTAGAAATCGTCGCCCATCGGTATGCGTCGCAGTGGCTGGCATGTACCGATGGCTTTTTCGATCGACGCCCACAACAATAAACACCGGGAACGTCAATAAGAACTCACTCACAGGACGTCTCCACTTCTATTATCAGAATCTGCCGAACAATCAACAGGGCGTTCCGCTAAGTCGGTCGCTCATCTGCACAGCCGCCGGTTCGGTCGCCTTCCTGGACTGGCTTCATCGAAGCCAGCATCTCCTGGGCCAGCCGCTTGGCCGCCTGCTCCCGAGTCTCGCCGGGACGGCGCAGGGACGCCCTGGGACCGCAGATAGCCACCCCATCTGGTAAACTTCGCGGGCATCGGTTATTAGATTAGCGATACGTGTTATTGCGTTAAGCGAGGCTACTATGACATCGAAATCCCTTGAAATGAAACCGACTGCTACGTCAGATACAAAACCGGAGCCAGTACTTTTAGGCATTCAGTCGCAGCCGATTAGGCCAAATGGCATCTCGGAAGTCTGGCTTTACTCGAACTCCACAATCCTCGGAGTGCAGCTTCAGGACGTTCCCGTAGTGGTCTATATGGCTAGTCCGCTGAATCAAATTGAGCAAGTTCAGATCGAGTGCTGCCACTTTGGCGTTCCGATACCAAACGCCGGAACATTCATCGGCATGTTCCAGTGGAGCGGTCACACAGTCGCGGCCTTCTTGCTTCCTGGCGGCACATCCAGGCCGTTGGTGCAGAGGCAAACTACGGCTATTCGGCAGTAGGTTTCCACGCAGTCAACATCTTGTTGCATGTTGGCTGTAATATGCGCAAACACGCCAGACCTGCCATCTGCGAGCGTCATGTGCACGTAAATTTGCTCTTGCGGGCGTTCTGACTTCGCCATGACGTTGGCAAAGAACTCCTCACGTGTGCAGACAACCATTGCCACTCCGTGCACGAATGTGCAGTAATCTTCGTATCGCTGTTCGAACAGGTGAACAAAACCTTCAAACTTCTGACGAGAGCCGACGTCCTGATCGAAACGATGTGGACTGAAGATGACAGTGCATTCCTGCTTGATCTCGGTCGGCGAGATTGTATTTGCGTTCATGGATTTACTTTTTGATGCTGAAGACGTGTGGACTCCACGGCAACAGCCTACGCAACCGCCAAGACGGCGCCAATCAGTCCTTCCGTGTAGGCCATGATCTTTTGTCCCACAAGCAGGCAGCGTCCAGGCGGTTGTCGCCGCCGTCAGATCGCAATCACTAGACCGCCGCACGACCGGTGCTGCGTTAATCAAAATCGAGTACAACTGTCTCGACGACTATCTTCGCGGTTGTGTTGAGCAGCCTCTTGGTCTCCGCCGCGGCGTCTGCCATAAGGCAATCGAGCCACTGATTACCGCTCAGTGCCTGGTCCATCATGTCGGCGGAAGCTATCGGGAACCCTAGTTGAATTTCGTCGAGTTGGTTCAGGTCGATCCCCTCAAGAAGCCGCTGCGCATCGCTCGGTCCAAAAACCATGTCCCCGGCCTCCAGCCGGACCATCTTGCCTTCCGGCAATTGAACCGCCCCCTCAGCTTTGCAGAGTTTTGACCATTTCGTGGAATTCGCGTCCCGGGCGTACAATGTGCCAATCTTCCTACCATCAGGGAAGCTGATCGTGCGAAACGCTTCAGCCATTGTGGACTCCAATTCAGAATCTTTACAACGAGTTATGACACGCCTCAGAAGAAATGTCGTGGCGCACTCTCAGCCAGATTGCGTACTTGCCCGGGCTCGCAACTCATCCGTCTTAGTGAGCAATGCCCCCCAGACGGTCATGGCGTATGCTACAAACAACACTCGCGGCGACATTGCCACATCTCCGCGGCACGATGCAATCTCAGTGATGGCCGTTCGCACATTCTGATCAAGCCGATCTAGTGCCCGCTGAATAATGTCGCCTGTGGCGAGTTTCAAGTCAGTCTGACCATCGGCAGGCAGGTTGATCAGTGGTTCTCCTAGCGGAATCATGGCCAGTCGTAATGTATCGCTAATAAGCTCAGACGAATGGGCAAAACCGGCAGATACTCGGAAATGCTCCCATCGTTCACGACCAGATGGCTTTTTGAGTTTGCCGGCTATCGCCGCCTTCAGTTTCATTGCAGTCTTTGGGATGTTTTTGAATCCCTAGGCCATATCTTTGCGGCCATCAATTTTGCGAGCTGTGACGATACGGCTACCGCTGCCCCATAAACGCATCCTGCGTCGGATTCCTTCAGGAACATCCCGATAATCTCTTCCTGGCGATTCCGCGGGGTATCAGTTGGTGCCAGCAGGATGTCCAACACGGAGTTGACGACGACCGGATCTGGGAAGTTGCCAAATTCAACCATAATTCAAACTCCTGCGTTTCCGTGCTCAGAAGGATAGCTTTGGTCACTGGTGCTCGCTCCGCTCAAGATTCAACGCCAGGAGCCTTGCCAAGAGTTCATCGTCGGACAAATCTGGTGACCATCCGTAAGCGGCAAATACCGCTTCGTCCAGTCGCTTGTGGGCGAGGTCCAGCCACGTCGGTCGCTGGTTGTAGAGGGTCGTCAGTGTTCGCTTTTGTAGCTCCTTGGCACACCCTTCATCCTTCGGTACCAACCGAGGATAGCGAACAGTGCCGACGCCAAACAGGTTTGGGTTGTGAACGTAGCGGGCCCACGGACCATTCGATGCCCCCGGAAACTCCAGGATCTCTTCCCGAGTCCATTCCGGTGGGTTGAGCCAGTTCTTACGCATGCGGTCTAGCCCGCTCGCAGCGTCGGCTATCGCCTCGCGTTGCGCGTCTGTTGGCTGTGGAAAAGGAAACGTCTCGAAGCATGTCGTGGGTGTGTAACGCGGGCGTGTTTCCAATCGCGTGCCAAGCCGCAATCCCCAGACCTCGTGTGGGCGTGAGTGCAGTAAACCAAAGGAACAGTCGTCGTGCATCGCGAACACGATCAGTTGATGATCCGGGAGAGTCGGTTCTGGGATCCAGACGAACAGACGATGCTTCGACACCGTGGCTGTCGCTATGAATCTTCCGTGCCCATAGATAGCCTCTCGCATGTCAACACGCGGACGTTCGTGAATCCACCAGGAGGCAATTACTGACCGAGATGCGAACCGTTTAGGACGAACGACATCGTTGACGTACTCAAATGGCAGTTGGTACGACGCCGCGTCCTCGGCAACAGCCCCTAGAGGAAAGTCAATTATCCACAGGTCGCGGCTGCGCCTAGTCACATCCATTCCGTTTAGCCACGGCACGACAATATCACTATTGGGGCGTCCGTGCGGATTCGGCGCCAGCAGAAACCGTAAAGCTATCGATTCCGTGATGTCAAATGCTCCACCCTTGGTGTCGCCCATGAAGCTCCTGTTAAAGTTCGGAGTCAAACGCGATGCCTGCGTGATGTCTGCAATCGACGACAGGTTGGCGTTGATTGTCGGTGCTTCGTGCCCGTCCAGTATCCGAGATTTTTCGGTCCCGTCATCAAACCCGACCATGCTGACATGTACATTGGCACCATCCAATACCCATTCGCGGTCGCTTTCGGCGAAGAAGATTCCGCCGTCCTGCTTGATCCTGGCCAACGTGTCGCGGTTGGCACCGCCCCGAATTCCTTGCGTCGCCAGCAACCCAGCGCGGCCACACTTGCCCGCCTTGATTTGGGAGCGTGCTTTCTCAAACCAGTAGCAGCACAAGTCTGCTTCTGGTCGCACACGCTCTCCCCATACCCGAAACATGGCATCCACGTACTCGTCGCCCAGGTTGGCGCGCAGCAGCTTCCCGCCGAGAAACGGCGGATTTCCCACGATGAAATCCGCCTCTAGCCATTCTGGCTCTTTCGGGTTGTCTGGGTAGCTCAAATCCAAAATGGCGTCCATCTGCCGGATGCTTTCGATTGGCTCCAGCACGGGGTTCCGCGGCGAGGTAAACCCGTTGTCTCGAATCCATTGCAGGAACCCAATCCAGATCACCACTTGGGCCAGTTGCTGCGCGTAGGGATTGATCTCGATGCCGTGTAATTGCATCGGGCGGACTTGTGGCAACAGTCCAACGTAGTTCGCAGCGTAGGAAATGACCTCCTTTTCTAAGTCCAAAAGCAGATGTAGAGCCACGTACAAAAAATTGCCCGAACCGCACGCCGGATCCAAGATCGTGACGTGCGCCAGCCGTTCGACGAAGTCTCGTAACGCCTTGTCTCGTTGCTTGATCTTCTTATTCTTAACGGCTGGCGAATTGGATGCCGTAATCTCGGTTGTCAGTTTGTCGCACTCGGATTGGACTTCTTCCCACTCGCGTCGCAAGGGCTGCATGACGACCGGCTTTACTAGCGTCTCGATGTCTTCTCGGCTGGTGTAGTGGGCGCCAATCTGGGAGCGTTTTGCCGG
>JAPLNJ010000129.1 GCA_026692885.1 Planctomycetota bacterium
CCGTGGGACGGATTTGTAATCCGTCCGGCATTCTGGACGATTTGAAGAATTATCCTACGCCAAGAGCGGAGAGCGATTGTTTCGCGGATCCTTGGTTGACACACATCAACCGGACACCTAGGCTGGCGGACAACTGACGGGACGGTGCGCGGGCCAGGGAACGTCTTGGGGCAGCTTGTTGGGCTCCGCTTGTCCAATACCGAGGAGTAACGCGATGGAAACGAGACCGAGTCTTAGCCGCCGAAGTTTTCTCCAACGCAGCACCGCGCTGGGCCTGGCGTGGACTGCGCCGCTGGTGGTGCCGGGACACGTGCTGGGCAGGGGCGCTACCGCGCCGAGCAATCGGATCGTGATGGGGGTGATCGGGTATGGCGGGCGTTGCGCGGCGATTCTGCCCCACTTCATGATGTTCGACGACGTGCAGTGCCTGGCCGTGTCGGACTGCCGGGCGAACCGGCTGGTGGCGGCCAAGGCGGTCGTGAATGCCCGTTATGGAAACCAGGACTGCGCCGCCTACGCCGACTTTCGCGACCTACTGGCCCGCCCAGACATCGACGCCGTGCTGATCGCCACGGGTGACCGCTGGCACACACCGCTCTCGATCCTGGCCGCCAGGTCGGGCAAGGACATCTACTGCGAAAAGCCGACGTCGTTGACCATCGGCGAGAGCCGGGTCATGGCCGACACGATGGCCCGCTACGGCACGGTCTACCAGGCCGGCCACCAGCGCCGCTCCGTGGGTTCCTACCGTTTCCAGGTGGAGCTGGCCCGCAGCGGGCTGATCGGCAAAGTTCACACTATTGTCTGCCAGGTGTGGGAAGGGCCGACGGTCGGCCCCGATAAGCCGCGCCCCGTACCCACGGGCTTCGACTACGACATGTGGCTCGGTCCCACGCCTTGGCATCCGTACACCGAGGCCCGCGTGAACGGATGGAACTACTTCTGGGACATCGGAGCAGGACCACTGATCGGCATGGGCTGCCACTACACCGATATCGCCCAGTGGGGCCTGCAGCGCGACCACACGGGTCCCGTCGCCTTTGAAGGCACGGCCACATGGAAACGCGACGCCTTCAGTGAAACGCCCGTGACCGCCGACTGCTGCTGCACCTATGCCGACGGTGTGAAACTGGTCCTCCGCTCCAGCGGCACTTTCCAGGACCGCTACATCCGGTTTGTGGGGTCCGATGGCTGGGTGCAGGTGGACGACGAGACCAACACGGTGACAGCCGAACCCAAGTCGCTCCTGCGCACCAGAAACCTGTCCGCCCCAGGGTGGGATCAAACGGGCGACCACGTGCGCAACTGGCTGGATTGCATCAAGTCCCGTGCCCGGACCACTTGCCACCCGGAAAGTGCCCACCGCGCCACCGCCATCTGCCACGCGGTGAGCATCGGTCTGCGACTAGGCCGCTCGCTGAAGTGGGACCCCCAGGCCGAGCAATTCGTCGACGACGCGCAGGCCAACGCCATGCTTGGGCGGGCGATGCGGTCGCCCTGGTGCCTGATATAACGGTCCACACCCTCCCTCTTCCCCGTTCCCCAGCGGCAGCTTCGCCGCCGCTGGGGAACGGGGAAGATGGCGAGCGGTGTCAACCTGTGTAGCGGCGAACGTGACGCGCCCCCGGGCAAGCCCTCGTCGTTATACACAAGTTTTCGCTCTGATAGGGCCAGCCACATAGCAGCTCAAGTTTTCGCCCCGATAGGGGCAGCCACATAACAGCCAGGGCAGAGCGGAGCGGCGTTAGCCGCGTAGCGCCGCCCTGGGTTAGGGGAGTATCAGGAACGCCAGCCCTGAAGGGGCGAAACAAGCCTTGGCCCATCTGACGAATGATACGTGTGGGACTACCGATTTGTTTCGCCC
>JAPLNJ010000130.1 GCA_026692885.1 Planctomycetota bacterium
CTGGTGCTGGTACATAACGGATTGACCATCGCGAAGGCACGGCCGACCCCAATCAACCAGCCGCAAAGTGACGTAAGTCTGGAAGAAATGGCAGCTTAAAAGTGGGACAATCTGTCCGGGGAGAGGGTTGGGGTGAGGGGCCGAAAGGCAAATGCCGAAGTTGTTCATCGGCCGTTCCCAAGTACACCCGCAGTTCTTCTCAGTAGCGATCAACGATGCACGAATACCTATCGTCCCCGAAACTGCAAGCCGATTACGCAGCCCTCACCCTGGGCACGGGTCTGGTGGATCTGAGCCAGCGGACCCACGTGGAGATCACGGGCAAGGATCGGACCAGTTTCCTGCAGGGGTTCTGCACGAACGATATCAAGAAGCTGGTGGCCGGCCGGGGCTGCGAAGCATTTCTGACGAGTATCAAGGGCAAGCTCCTGAGTCACGTGTCGGTGTTCAGCGGAACCGACTCGCTGGTGCTGGAGACTGTGCCGGGCCAAGCCGAGGCGATCATCGCGCACCTGGACCACTACGTGATTCGCGAAGACGTGCAACTGCATGACCGCTCGGTTACCTGGAGCGAACGGTTGCTCGGCGGCGCGCAGGCCGAATGCCTGCTGCGGAGAATCTGTGCGGGCGAACTCCCCACGGAGATCTTGGCGCACGGACGGTGTCAGTTGGCGGACTTGAACATCTGCGTGCGCCGGGTCGAATGGACCCTGGCCCCGTGCTTTCTGATCCAGTGCCTCGCGGCCGATGCGCAGCGTCTCGACGTCGTCTTGAACGACGCGGGAGCCACACGCTGTGGCTGGCAGGTTTGGGACATCGCACGGGTGGAAGCGGGTTGGCCGGAGTACGGTCGAGACATCACGTCCGACAACCTGCCTCAGGAAGTCGGCCGCGACAAGCGGGCCATCAGTTTCACGAAGGGCTGCTACCTGGGGCAGGAAACCGTGGCCCGCCTCGATGCGTTGGGGCATGTCAATCGGAAGCTGGTCGGCCTTCAGTTCTCCGGGGAGCAGATCCCTGCACCGGGCCTCGAATTGACGGTCGAGCAGCAAGCCGTGGGCTGTGTGACTTCCGGCGTCTGGTCGCCGCGTCTGGGGCGTCCCTTGGCCTTGGGCTACGTGCGGCGCCAGTCTCAGCCAGCGGGCACTTGCCTCACATCTGCGATCGGGCCGGCGGAAGTGGTCGAGTTGCCATTGTCCGGCGCCGTTGGCAACTGAGGCACCGGCGAAAGAACAACTCCCTCGCCCCGGAGAGACGCGGCCACGTGAAAGCCACTGCATCACAATTGCTGAAACATTGGCTTGGTCGGCTTGCCCGCGGTTTCTGCCTTTGGACGCGGCTTGGTCTTCACTTCCGCTTGGACCGGGCTGGTCGGCTCCGTCTCGTCGGCGGCTGGCTCCTGTCCTCGCACGGTTGGAACTTTCGCCGCCGGTGTGGCCGCTGGGAAACATCCTTCTGTCCGCCATCTTTCTGTCCGCTGGCCTAATTCGACTGCTGACTTCGGGGTCGACCGGTTCGTAGTGACCCGGTTCATGCGGTTGGAGTGCGGCGGACCCACAGAGGTACCCCGTCGCCGCGTTGCCGAAATCGCGGCAACGTCTCTGGTGATGGTTGCGGTCACACTCGCAGACCAGCGTTTTGAAAAGCGGTGACATGTCACCGCACTCCAAAGGTGCGACTCGCCAACCTGGGCCGCTGGACGCTGGCCGCTGGCGACAATGCACCAAGGCTGGGGCGAGCTCGATGTACCCTACTTTCGCTCGCGGCATACTGCACACCGGGCGCCTCGTGCTCTACAATGGCGGCTCCTACCAGAAGCACAGGATCGAACCGGACAAGGATGTGGTGTGGCGCAATACGTTCCCGAAAACCCGTTGATCGTGCAGGGCGATCATACCGTGCTGGTCGAGGTGGATAGTCCTCGCTACGAGGCGGCGCGGAATGAGTTGACGCGGTTTGCGGAGTTGGTCAAGTCGCCCGAACACATCCATACCTACCGGATCACCCCGCTCTCGATTTGGAACGCTTGCGCCGCGGGAACTACGCCCGCCCAGATCGCGGCGACGCTGGGGACGTACTCGAAGTACGACGTCCCGGAGCACGTGCTGCAAGAGGTTCGCGATTACGCCTCGCGCTATGGTCGGCTGTGCCTGGAGCGGCGCCCCGACGGATTGGTCCTGCGGGCCCAGGACGAGCCGCTGGCCGAAGAGGTCTGCCGCCACAAGCACGTGGCACCGCTGCTGTCCCAGCGGCTCTCGAAACTCGAATTCCTGGTCTCACCCGCGGACCGCGGACGACTGAAACAGGCCCTGATTAAAGTCGGCTTTCCGGCCGAAGATCTTGCCGGCTACTGCGATGGCGAGCCCCTGCCGTTCCAACTGCGGACGGCCGCGCGGTCCGGCGGGCTGTTCGCCTTGCGGCCGTACCAGCAAGACGCCGCCACCGTGTTTCACGCCGGCGGTTCGGAGCGCGGCGGCTCCGGCGTGATTGTCCTGCCCTGCGGGGCCGGTAAGACCATTGTGGGCATGGCCTGCCTGGCCGCGGTGCAATCGTCCGCGCTGGTGCTGACCACGAATGTCACCGCCTCGCGCCAGTGGATTGCGGAACTGCTCGACAAGACCACGCTGCGGGAGGACCAGATCGGTGAGTATAACGGCTCCAGCAAGGAAGTGCGGCCGATCACCGTCGCCACGTATCAGATCCTGACCTATCGGCCGAGGAAAGACGCGGACTTTGTCCACCTGGGTCTGTTCGATGAGCACGACTGGGGCCTGATCATCTACGACGAGG
>JAPLNJ010000131.1 GCA_026692885.1 Planctomycetota bacterium
TGACCCCCAGGCCGTCCGCTATGTCCAACCGCGACCTTGATCATAACGTTGCGAAATACTAGCAGTGTCGTGATCGCCCCCGAGAAGCTCCCGACGTAAGTCGGTGGGAGTGTTCCCGCCCTGTGCCTAACCCGGAGCCCCAACTCCGACCCGCCCGACTCGTCAGCGGCCCGCCGCCTCCGGCGGCGGGCAGCCGACGAGTCGGGAGAACTCGGTGAGACGCCGCGGTGTTAGGAGTTGGCGGGACTGCTCTCACCGACTTACGTAGGGAGCTTCTCGGACGGGACCAGCTAGCAGTGACAGTATTTCGCAGTGTTACGATCAACGCCCCAACCCCGATTCTCACGCAGCCTTGCCCGGAAAAAACCACGCGATGTTTTCCGCCGTCTCACGTTTCACTTCGGGACAGCCGATGGAGCGGCCTTCCGGGAGCGAGTGGTGATCTGCGTAGGTCAGGCTTTCCAGCCTGACGTCAGCCCGGATGATTCATGCTCCTGTAGGCCGGAACAAGCAACCGGAAGCACTGCCGGAACTTCGGTCGCTTCCGGCGCGTGGCGTCTGCACCAAGCGGGTTCTTCCTGCGAGCGTCGGTTGCGCCGTTCCGGCATAGTCTTGCGCGACCTCGTTCCGGCTACAAGAGATCCCCCCAAGACGTTGTTTGCTATGGCAGAACAGATACAATCACATCCCACCATAGCGAAGGGAGCCGACTCTTCGACTTAGCATCGTTCGAGAAATAGGTGAGCGGAATGGCGCTAGCCGCCGGTTCCTGAAACGTCAGAATTGGCCTCCTGTTGAATCCCAAAAGGAGAACTCCATGCATTTGCGAGCTTGGCTGCGGAAGCAGCATCAGCGGTTGGGGCGTCGGTCGGCAGACAAGCGATTGCGTGCCCGTCGGCAGTCGCAGCGGCGGTTGGAACTGCTCGAGCCGCGGCTGGTTCTGGAGGGTCCGGGAATCGCGGACTACGGGCAGGTGACCCCGGGTTGGTTCGGCGCCGTGCCTCAGATCTACACCGGAGTTGATGCCGTCACCACCAGCGGCCTGACCAACGGGAGCGACAGTCGTCAGACCGACGCCGGCTGGCCGCGCTGGATCGTGCGACTGAACGCCGACGACGCCGGGCACGCCAGTTCGCCGCGGAACGCCGAGCCACTGCTGAATGACGGGACCGTCGACTTCCAGGTGATTCGCGGCTTGGGTCTCCCCGGCCAGGTACTCGTCCGAGCCTTCGCCACCGCCGCCGACTCGCGTGCGGCGCTGGCCGCGAATCCCCACGTGGCCGCATTCGAAGCGGATAGTTTGGTCCAGGCCCAGGTGCTGCCCAACGATCCGGATTTCGGGTCGATGACGGACTTGCACAACGTAGGCCAGTTCAACTCGACGCTCGACGCCGACATTGATGCACCAGAAGCTTGGGACCTGAACACGGGCAGCACCAACGTGGTCGTGGGCGTGATCGATTCCGGTATCGACGTAACGCATCCAGACTTGTACTTGAACGTCTGGTTGAATCAAGGCGAAATTCCGGCGGGCCTGAAGACTCAACTGAGCGACACCGACGGCGACGGGCGGATCACCTTCTATGACTTGAATGATTCTGCGAACGCGTCGTTGGTGAGGGACACGAACGGGAATTCGTATATCGACGCCCAGGATCTACTGAATGATCTGCACTGGGGCGACGGTCTCGACACGGACCACAATGGATTCGTGGATGACTTCTTCGGGTGGAACTTCCGCGTAGCCGCCAACGAACCATTTGCGCCGAACGACCCACGCGATACGCTCGGACACGGCACGCATGTGGCGGGGACGATCGGCGCTGTTGGCGACAACGGCCGTGGAGTGACGGGGATCAACTGGCGGTCGTCGCTGATGGCGCTGAAGTTCCTGGACGACAGCAATCAGGGGTTGACTTCGGATGCCGTCCTCGCGGTGAACTACGCCACGATGATGCGCACGGACTTCGGTGAGCCGGTCCGGGTATTGAACGCCAGTTGGGGACAGTCCGGCGGGTACAGTTCCGCGTTACGCAC
Source organism: Planctomycetota bacterium (assembly GCA_026692885.1). The sequence goes on from JAPLNJ010000131.1 coordinate 2,038, forward strand.
GGCGATCGAGGCGGCGGGCGAAGCCGGGATGCTGTTCATCGCTGCGGCCGGTAACGGCAATATCCTGGGACAGGGCATGGACATTGACCGTCAGCCGTTCTACCCGGCCAGCTACGACCTGGACAACATCATCGGTGTGGCGGCCACCGGGCCGAACGACGAGTTGGCTCGTTTCAGCAACTACGGTGCGACCTCCGTCGACCTAGGGGCGCCGGGCATCGGCGTGCTCAGCACGTTACCCGGCGGCCGCTACGGCACGGCAAACGGGACCAGCATGGCCGCGCCGCACGTGGCGGGCGCGGCGGCGTTGGTCTGGTCCGACGCTTCGCAGGCCAGCTTGGCCGAGGTGCGTCAGGCAATCCTGGGAGCTGCGAATCCGTTGGCCCAGCTCGACGGACTGACCGTAACCGGCGGACGCTTGAACGTTCATGGAGCCCTGGAGTCGGACGCCTTCGCGCCACGCGTGGTCTCGGTAACTGCCCCCAACATCACAGTGGCTGGAGGCTCAGACAACCTGATTACCATACAGTACCAGGACCGTTGGGGCATGGACGAGACCAGTCTGGACGATGGCGACATCCTGGTGTCTCGGCAGTGGGGCCCCAAGCACAAGATTCCAGCGACGCTCGTGCCGGGATCGGTCAGAGTCGCCGACGAGGGCAGGGAGTTGACGGCGAGCTACCGCGTGGCGGCTCCCGATGGGACGTGGGACCCGTTGGATTATGGCCCCTATCTGGTCACGATCGTCGAAAACGAGGTCAGCAACAACAGCGGCCTAACGGTACCGGGTGCCTCGATTGGTGAGTTCACAGTCCGCATCGTGGATTCCAAGGTGTTTTTCGTGAATCCATCCGAGGATGCCGTCGATGCGAACGTCGGCGACGGAATCTGCGCCGGCGCGAACGGGCAATGTACCCTACGGGCGGCCGTTCAAGAGGCCAACGCGGCTGCGCCGGCCGCCCGTACCGTGATTTTGGAGAAAGGCACGTTTGAACTGGGCATTCCGCCGGTGCCCGATTCGGCGGTGCAGTTTCCGACTCCTGCCGGTTGCGTTCTGAACGGTGGGATTCAGACGTGGTCCAACGACAGCACAGGCGATCTGGATATCCTTGGGAACATTACCATCGTCGGCGACGATGCGGCAACCAGTATCGTCGACGCGGACGGAATGGATCGCGTATTCCGGGTCTATCCTGATGCAACGCTGAATCTTCAGCGAATCGGCATGACCGGAGGCCACGTGACGGACGTGAGCGGTGGGGGGATTTTGAGTATGGGCACGTTGCACCTGAATCTCGTCACGGTGGCCAATCACCGGGCGGACGGCAGCTCTGGCTTCGGTGGAGGTCTCGCGATATGGGGGGGTGTCACCACGATGTTCGACAGCACGGTCCGTGACAACCAAGCGGATAGTGGCGGCGGGCTGTTTGTCTGCAACCAAGCCACTGTGGACATCGCGGGCAGCACCTTGATGACCAATGTTGCGGCAGTTGGCGGCGGCGGGGTATACGCCTTCCGCGGGGCTGTTGACGTCACCAATAGCACGTTATCAAGCAATGAATCGCAATCGGGCAGTGCGATCTACGCCTCGGCAGCCGAGGACGACTACAGTTTCTACTTTCCTTCGCTCAGCGCCGACGGACGGTTTGTCGCTTTCGAATCCAACTCGTCGAATCTAGTGCCCGGAGACACCAACGGCTGGAGAGACGTGTTCGTTCTCGACCGCCAAACTCGCACGGTTGAGCGGGTCAGCGTCGCAGAGGACGGGGCCCAAGGCAACGCTGAAAGCACTTGGCCGTCTCTGAGCGCGGATGGACGATTTGTCGCCTTTCAATCGAGGGCGTCGAATCTGGTGCCCGGAGACACGAACGACTCGGTGGACGTGTTTGTCTTCGACCGCCAGACGCGAACCATCGAGCGGGTCAGCGTGGCGGGCGACGGGACCCAAGGCGACTTCGACAGCAACTCGCCGTCGCTGAGCGCCGACGGGCGATTCGTCGCCTTCGAATCCATCGCGTCGAATCTCGTACCAGGAGACACCAACGGGGAGAGTGACGTGTTCCTGTTCGACCTTCAGAACGGCACGATCGAACGTGTCAGCGTCGCAGAGAACGGCTCGCAGGGCAACAGTAGCTCGCATCCATCGCTGAGCGAAGACTCGCGGTTTGTCGCGTTCGAATCCAACTCGTCGAATCTGGTGCCCGGAGATACCAACGGATGGGGAGATGTGTTCGTTCTCGACCGCCAAGCCGGTACGGTCGAGCAGGTCAGCGTGGCGGACGATGGGACCGAGGGCAACGGCTTTAGCTACTTCCCCTCGCTGAGTGCGGACGGCCGGTTCGTCGCCTTTGAATCCTCGGCGTCCAACTTGGTGACCGGAGATACCAACGGGGCGAGCGACATGTTTGTCTTCGACCGGGAGTCCGCGACAATCCAACGGGTCAGCGTCGCGAACGACGGGAGCGAGGGCAACGGCATGAGCGATTACCCATCGCTGAGCGCGGACGGGCGGTTCGTCACTTTTCACTCTGACGCGTCGAATTTAGTGCCTGGAGACACGAATGTTTCGCGAGACGTGTTTGTCTTCGACCGGCAGACCGCCAGGATCCAGCGAGTCAGCATCGCGGACGACGGGAGTCAGGGTAGCGCGGATAGCCAGTTGCCAGTGCTAAGCGCCGACGGTCAGTTCGTCGCATTCCTATCCTTCGCATCAAACTTGGTGCCCAACGAGACGAAAGACGGAGACATGTTTGTCTTCGACCGCCAGAACGGAACATTGGAGTGGGCGGGATTCGCTTCGTCCTCAGTTCTCCTCGAGAGTGTCACGGTAGCACAGAACAAAACGTCGGTTGGAGCGGCGGTGGATGGCGGGCCTCACACGGCGTCGATCCGACCGGTGCGCACTCATAATTCGCTGTTTGTCGCCAACCAGCTCTTCGACTTGATAGGAAGTGAGTCGCTGGGTCATAATCTGTGGGAATATGCCGTGGTTACGCCTCAGGCCAGTGACCAGGTCGTGCCCTACACTCAACCGGTGGTGGGACCGCTTCAACCCAACGGTGGACCGACTTGGACACACGCGCTCATTCCAGGAAGTTTTGCTATCGACGCAGCCGACCCATTCGACTACCCGAATGCGGATCAACGAGGCCTCGCGCGGCCTCAAGACGGCGATGGCCAAGAGGGAAGTCGCGCGGATATTGGTGCGGTGGAATTGTTCTACGCGACGATCGAGGGGGCGGTCTTTTTGGATCGCAACCGCAATGGGATAAGGGAAGCGGTCGAGCCTGGCATGCCAGGCTGGCCGGTGTGCGCAGACCTCAACAGCGACGGACGGTGCGACAGCAGCGAGCCGCAGGCTTGGACTCGCGAGGATGATCCCACCACTTTTGCGTTGCAGGAGGATGGGTGGTTCTCATTTGGCGAGTTAAGTCCGGGCAGCTTGGGTGTTGCCATCGCGATCCAAGCCGACTGGGCGCTGACTTTCGCTGATCTACGCCGGGTCAGCACGGCAGAGAACGGGATTCAGGGCAACGGCTCCAGCATGTCCCAGACGTTGAGCGCAGACGGGCGGTTCGTCGCCTTCGTGTCCTCGGCATCCAACCTGGTGCATGGAGACACGAATGGCCAGCGCGACGTGTTTGTCGTCGACCGTCAGAGCGGCTCGGTCGATCGGGTCAGCGTCGCCGATGATGGCACGCAGGGAATCAGTGGCGGCGGTAGCTACGACACGCCCCCTTCGCTGAGCGCAGACGGGCGGTTCGTCGCCTTCGAGTCGTCATCTTCAAACTTGGTGCCCGGAGACACGAACGGCAGGGACGACGTGTTTGTTTTCGACCGCCAAACCGCCACGGTCGAGCGGGTCAGCGTAGCGGACGACGGGACCCAGAGCAATCGTAGCAGCTTTTCGCCGTCGCTGAGCGCGGACGGTCGCTTCGTCGCCTTTGAGTCCGAGGCGTCGAATCTGGTGCCCGGAGACACGAATGGCCAGCAAGATGTGTTCGTATTCGACCGGCAAACCCGCACCGTCGCGCGGGTCAGTGTGGCGGAAGACGGTACGCAGGGGAATGACTTTAGCGATTCCCCGACGCCAAGTGCGGACGGGCGATTCGTGGCGTTCAGATCCTCGGCATCGAACTTGGTGCCCGGAGACATAAACGGGTTTTCGGATGTGTTTGTCTTCGACCGCCAAGCCGGCACCGTCGAACGGGTCAGCGTGGCGGACGACGGGACCCAGGGCAATCACTATTGCTATTACCCGACACTGAGCGCGGACGGCCGCTTCGTCTCCTTCATGTCTGGGGCATCCAACCTGGTGCCCGGAGACACGAATAACAGGTTCGACGTGTTTGTTTTCGACCGGCAAACCGATTCGGTCGAGCGTGTCAGCGTGGCTAATGGCGGAATCCAGAGCAATGGCTTTAGCTATTCCCCGACGCTGAGCGCGGACGGACGCTTCGTCGCCTTCTATTCCCAAGCATCCAACTTGGTGCTCGGAGATACCAACGGCGAGGACGACGTATTTGTCGTCGACCGGGAGAGCGGGACGATCCAACGGGTGAGCATCGCGGAGGACGGAACCCAGGGCAACGGACAGAGCAATGCACCGACGCTGAGCGCGGACGGCCGGTTCGTGGCTTTCGCTTCATTTGCTTCAAGCCTCGTTTCCGGAGACACGAATCGCGGGGCAGACGTGTTTGTGGCCTATAACTCCCTGATTTCCGAGGCTCCTACCTATCCAGTCTGGGTGTATGCAGGCCAAGTTCTTTCGAATGTCGACTTGGGAGTAGCACCGAATCCTGGCGAAATTCGGGGCAGAGTGTTCGAGGATCTGATCGCCAACGGCATCTACGATGCTGGAGAACCGGGCTGGGAAGGTAGCACCGTCTACCTGGATGTCAACGGAAATGAACAGCGGGACCCCGACGAACCCGCGACCCAAGCCGCCGCAGACGGTAGCTACTTCTTTTCCGAGTTGCCATCCTACCAGGACTACCAAGTTGGCGTCGTGGTCCCCGCGGGCTTCACGCTGGTTCTCCCGACGCCCGACGAAAACGGCTTGTGGAAGGTTTTCCTGCCTGCCGGTGGCTCCATCACCGACCGCGATTTTGGATTCCGCGAGATAGCTACCGGTGGCCAGTTTGAAAACGGAGTCCTGGACGGTCGCGTGTATGTGGACCTCAACGGCAATGGCTCGCAGGACGCAGGGGAAGCTGGACTGGTAGATGTCACGTTGTTTCTGGATTTGGACAATGACGGCGTGCGCGACTTCGATGAACCAGGGGTTTTCTCGGCCAGCGACGATCCCAACACGCTCGATGTCGACGAAACAGGGCGGTACTCCTTTGACCACCTGGGGAACCGGCCGTATACCGTGCGCATTCTGGAAGCCGCGTACCACCAGCAGACGACTCCCGTCGGCAACACTTTCTCGCGACAAGCCTACTCGCTGGCCGTGCCCGGCAACGCGCAGGGCAGTCCCCAGGATGTGGCCGTGGCGGACTTCAACGGCGATGGGGCCAACGATCTGGCAACCGCCGTGTTCGACCGGAACGCGGTCGCCTTGCTGCTGAACGACGGCACCGGCGCGTTTGCACGTACGCCCCTCGAGATCCCGCTGGCCCCAGCAAACCGTCCATCTGCCGCGCCGCGCGGCTTTGGCCCCATTGCCTTGCTTGCTGCGGACTTCAATCGCAACGGCCAGCCCGACCTGGCGGTCGTGAACAACATCTCCTCGAACGTCACCATCCTGCTGGACTTCGACGGCACGCGCTTCGCCAGCGAGGTGTATGTCACGGTGGGGGTGCTTCCCAACGCGGTAATCAGCGGCGACGTGGACCACGATGGTGATCTGGATCTGGTCGTGACGAACGAATTCAACAATAACGTGTCCATCCTGCGCAACGACGGCCAGGGCCACTTCACCGCCGATGCCGTCGCCCCTACCGTAGGCAACCATCCCTTCGGTGTGGCCACGGGGGACTTCAACGAGGACGGGCGGTTGGACTTGGCTGTGGCCGATTTCGGGACGAATCCGGGAGGCGCCGACTTGGGCGACGTGCGCGTACTGCTGGCCGACGGCTCGGGCGGGTTTCAGTCGTACATCGCCTGCCCCGTGGGATTCGGACCTGCCGCGCTGGTGGTGGGAGATCTGGACGGCGACGGACATCTCGACCTGGCGGTAGCCAACTTCCTGTCGGACAACGTGACGGTGTGTCGAGGCCACGGAAACGGTACGTTCACGGCGGTGGCCACGTTGGCCGGCGGCTCCGGCCCTATGGACATTGATGCCGTCGACCTGGAGGGCGACGGTGATCTGGATCTGCTTGTGACCAGCGGCAAGTCGGAGAAAGTCGGGATTCTGCGAAACCGAGTCAGTCAGGGTGTCTTCGAGTTCGAGCCAGCGGAGAGTTTTGGCGTCGCGAATTTCCCCGGCGCGTCGCAGATCTCCCTGGCCACCGGAGATCTGGATGGCAACGGGACGGTGGACTTGGCACTGGCCAACAGTCAGGAGAACAACGTGGTCGTCCACTTGAATACGCTGGTCGGAGGGGCTTATCGCGTGGCACTCACCGGCACCGAAACCGTGACGGGCCTGGACTTCGGCCTGCAGCCGCTCGACACCACACGGAAGGTGGCCGCGTTCACGCCGAACAGCACGGGCTTCGTGGCCCGGTTCAACTGGGATTTGGCCGCGAGCGTGTTGAACCTGTACGACCAGGGCGGCGTGCTAGGGCCGGCGGATGTGACGGTCGTGGGCGCCACGGTCGGCGAAGTGCGAGGGTCGCTGGTGGTGGATCCGGGGCTGCGGCAAGTGACGTTTATCAAGACCGGCGGACTGCTGGAACCGGATACCTATACCGTCACGTTGGTCAGCGGCGCCAACGCGTTTCGCGATACTACGGGGAACGTGCTGGACGGGAATGGCGACGGGACCGCAGGCGACAACTACACGACCAGCTTTGTGGTCGCGGCCCCGGTTGCCAACCGCGTGACGGTCGGCCTGCCGGATTTCGCGCGCGGCTATGGCCAACCGGTCAATCTGCCGGCCAATGACCTGGGCGCGGGCTTACCGTTGGAGCTGAGCGACGGTCGAGGCGTCTCGCGGGTCGCGTTGACGCTGCACTACGATCCGAGCCTGCTCAACGTGCAGGCGTTCACACTCAACAGCACACTGGCATCGCGTGGTGTGTCGGCTCAGTTCAGCGTCGTGTCACCGGGAATCGCCACGTTGCTGGTCAACGGCTCAGGCAGCTTCAGTACGGACTCTGGCCCGTTGACGGTGGGAGCCTTCACGGCAGCTGTGCCTGCCACGGCGCCCTACGGCGGTAAACACGTGTTGGATATCGCCGATCTGCACGTGTTCAACGCTGCGGCAGTGTCGGCGGAATTGCCGGCGGTGGATGACGACGCGATCCATGTGGCGGCCTTCTTCGGGGACACCAGCGGCAGCCGCGGCTACAACTCGCCCGATGTGACACTGGTCCAGCGGCTGATCGGCCAGATCAATACCGGCCTGTCCGCCTACCAATTGGCCGATCCACGCTTGCTGGCGGATCTGACGCGGAATAACTTGCTGCAGGCGAACGACACGGTCGGTCTCCAACGGGTGATTGGACAGGTGCCGATGGCGAACGTGCCG
>JAPLNJ010000132.1 GCA_026692885.1 Planctomycetota bacterium
TGCAATCCCGTTTCTTCGGCGGTAAAGGCCACAAACACCACGCGCCGCGCCAACTTTTCCGGGCGTTGGGCCAGCGTCCGCGCCACCTCAATCAGTACGGCAATACCGGAGGCGTTGTCGTCGGCCCCGTAGTAGATCGACTTCGGATTTGCGTTGCGCGAGCCGGGCCCGCCGTAGCCCAAGTGGTCGTAATGGGCGCCGACGACAATGGTTTCGTCGGCCAGCGACCCCTGTCCTTCCAAGACGGCCGCGACGTTCTTCAACGCGATCTTCTGGCTCCCGATGTCGGTCTTGCCCACGGCCTTCCAGCCGGTCAGGTCTTTGCTGTGTGGCGTGGGGCCTTGATCGATCTGTTGTTCGAGTTTGGCCAGGTCGGTGTCCAAGGCCGCTTGCACGGCTCGATCCAACACTGCCCGGCGACATTGCATGACGGGAAATTCCTGCCGCGTCTGGTCCGCGTGGAGTTGCCCCAGTGGCAGCAGGGGATCGTACTGTGCCTCGATGGTTTTGCTCGCTGCGTCAACCTGACGCATGAGTTCTTCGATCTGTTTGCGCTGGGCTTCCGTCTGTTCGAGTGTCGGGTTGTCGGCCTGCTTCAGCTTCTGGTGTTCGGCGGCCAGGCGATCCAGGGCCTCGAGCCAACTCTTGCGACGCTGGGCCACGTGCTTGCGAATCTCCAGGGCATCGGTGCAGACGATGACCCCTGCGGCCTGGTGCTCCAGCGCCGCCGCCACTTTGCGGTCCAGCCGGGCATAGGCCGATTCCCGCGTGCCGTCGAACACGCTCTTGGAATCGTCCTGCTGCGGCTCATGGCGCAGCACGATCACGATCTTGCCGCTGACGTCGATCCCCTGGAAGTCGTCGTACTTTTCGGCCTTGGCCGTGATTCCGTATCCGGTGAACGCCAGCGGCCGATCGAAACTCGTCGCACCGCTGGCGGCCAGCGGCAGGAAGTCCTTGCCAACAGTCAGCTCGATGGTTTGCGGCTTCTCGCCTGGTTTCAACGGCGGACCGACCAGTGTGAGGCGGTTGTCTTTGCCAAGCTCGGGCGGCAGATTGAAGGTGAATTTTTGGAAGGGTCCGCCCTCAGACCCTTGGGTCTTCAGTCCGGCCTCGGCAAACTGCCGGGCGATGAATTCGGCCGCTAGGTCCAGCCCTTGGGTGCCGACGCCGCGTCCTTCCAGTTGGTCTGAGGCCAGATAGCGCACGGTATCGCTCAGCCGCTTTTCGATTCCCGCCGGCTCTTCGGCCACGGCCCGCAGCAAGGCGACGACACAGAACAGCGTTACCAACGCGAGGCGGCCGAGAACCCAAGGGTTCGTCGCTGCGAGGCGGCTGGGATTTTTCATATTCAATTTCTTCCTTCGGCAACTCGTAGAGACACACCACATGGCCAGCATTCTACCAACAGTCAGAACGCGTCGGCAGGGATGGTGGAGTTGCTGCTCCCATTCCACGGCCCTCTGCGAAAGTCGCCCAGGGGGTTGCAGCCCCACAGGTCTAGTTTGTTGGGAACGTGCGTCGGTCGAAATCCCCCCCCCAATCGCCAACCACACGCAAGCCATATTGTGCTTCTCATCGTTTTGACAGCGTGCCGCGATCGACTCCAGCGGCCCACGCAAGTCCGATTCGCGACACACCGCAGCCTGCTTGGGTCTGTCAGACCTGAGCAGGTTGGCCACTTCTCGAATCAAGAGAAATCGGGCACTCGACTTGCCCACAAGGGCAGTCTTTTGCACGGCCCCACGTGGTTCTACGCAAGTCTCGCCAATCTGCTTCGGCGTGTCGGACCGACGCGGGGAGAGAGCGGGATTCACCAACCGGCAGCGCTGACGGCGTGGGGCTTCGACGACCGCCTGTCGAGGCAGGAACATTCGCTTTGATCACAAGCACAAGCTAGGAAGGGCAAAGGAATGCGGGGCAGGGGAATAAGAGAACGAATGCTGGTTGGCTATTGCCGCGTCTGCCCTCCCTTCCCGATTCCCCTGCCCAACATTCCCTTGCCCAAGAAATGTGTATCTTGGTAAGCGTCGTGAAGCC
>JAPLNJ010000133.1 GCA_026692885.1 Planctomycetota bacterium
GCCGTCCCGGCGCCCCACGCCGTGCCAGCCGTTGCCGTGAAGATCAACCCGGCCACGGCGGAGCTGAATCGGAATCTCGTCTGCGTACGCATCAGCGACCTCGTTCGTTGGCACCAGTGGGTCGGTTAGTGTAACAAAATAACCTGGCGAATCGGTGGTAGGACGGATTGGCACTTCGGCCCCGAAACATCGGGCCGAAGTGCCAATCCGTCCTACGGTCAAACTACGGACTCGTTCTTTTTCATCCACCTACTTAGGACACCACTGGAGAATCCCCTGGCCCAGCGGCCGTGCTCGTCCAGGCACTGCGTCTTCGGCACCCACGGTAGTTTTCCGTGCTCGACGCCGCCGAAGCAATAGGTGATAAATCCGGGGGGCAACTGCGATCGTTGAAATTCCGCGCCGCCTTGCCGTCGATCCAGTGCGGTGAACATCTTCACACTTCTCTCGTTCCCACGCTCCGGGGCTGTGAAAAAATGTGCAAACACGATTCACGGTAGGGTGGGCCAAGTACACGCGGCCCACCAATTCTAAGAAGATGGCCTTTCTTTCGATGGTGGGCCGCGAGTACTTGGCCCATAAAGTAGGACGCAGAGCGTCGGAACGAGAAAAGTCTCTCAGCCGGTACTCTCCGTTGAGTTGCGCCTCGCCTGGCGTCAGCGTCTTGTTCGGGCAGGCTCCCGGCCTTAGAATCCCCACAACGACCACAATGATCAAGTTGGAAACCATGCGCAATGAAGGAGACAAGAGATCATGACGACGCAGAAGTTCGCTCTCCCGGTGCTAAGCCTCACGTTGGCCTTCGCGGCGTGCGTCCAGTCGGCGCACGCGGACGCGCTGGCCGACAGCCGCTCCAAGGTCAAGGTCCGACCCGTCGTGCCGCTCAAAGCCCAAGCATTTGCCCTGCAAGATGTCCGGCTGCTGGACGGCCCGTTCAAGCAGGCGCTGGAGCTCGACCTGCAGTACCTGCTGTCGCTGGACACGGATCGCTTGCTGCACGCCTTTCGCGTGAACGCCGGCCTGCCGTCCGCCGCGAAACCGCTGGGCGGCTGGGAGGAACCGAAGTCTGAAGTGCGCGGCCACTTCGTCGGCCACTACCTGTCCGCCTGTGCGCTGATGTACGCCAGCACGGGCGACCAGCGGCTGAAAGAACAGGGACGCGCGGTCGTGGCCGGCATGGCGGAATGCCAAGCCAAGCTTGGCAACGGCTATCTGAGCGCCTACCCGGAGAATTTCTTCGACCGCGTGGAAGCCCAAAAGCCCGTGTGGGCGCCTTACTACACGCTCCACAAAATCTATGCCGGTCTGATGGATATGCACGTCTATTGCGACGACCCGCAGGCGCTGGACGTCTGCCGGAAATTTGCCGATTGGGTCATCGCCCGCAATGGCCAGCTCACCGACGAGCAGATGCAGAAAATGCTGGGCAACGAACACGGCGGCATGAACGAAACGCTGGCCAATCTCTACGGCCTGACCGGTGACGAGAAGTACCTGAAGATCGCGCAGCGGTTCAACCACTTGGCCGTGATCGGCCCGGCGTCCCAACGCGAGGACAAACTGACCGGCCTGCATGCCAACACCCAGATTCCGAAATTCGTCGGCACGGCCCGCGAGTATGAGTTGACCGGCGAGGACGGGCTGAAGACGGCCTCCACCTTCTTCTGGGACACCGTGGCCAAGGAACGCTCCTATGTGATCGGCGGGCATAGCGACGGCGAGCATTTCTCGCCTAAGGAAAAACTCTCCCAAGCCCTCGGACCCAGCACCACTGAGACGTGCAATACCTACAACATGCTCAAGCTCACCCGGCACCTGTTCTGCTGGGACCCGCAGGCCGAGTACGCCGACTTCTACGAACGGGCGTTGTACAACCACATCCTGGCGTCGCAGAGTCCCGAGTCCGGCATGATGTGCTACTACGTGCCGCTACGGTCGGGGTCACAAAAGAACTACAACAGCCCGCTGGACGCCTTTTGGTGCTGCACCGGCACCGGCGTCGAGAACCACGCCAAGTACGGCGACAGCATCTACTTCCATGACGGCGACAAGAGCCTGTATGTGAATCTGTTCATCGCCTCGGAGCTGAACTGGAAAGCCCGCGGACTGAAATTGCGGCAGGAGACGAAGTATCCCGATGAGCCTGCCAGTCGCCTGACGTTGACGTGCGAGCAGCCGCACGAGCTGAGCCTCCGGATCCGGCATCCTTGGTGGGCGACGGCGGGCCTGAAGATTTGCGTCAACGGCCAGCCGCAGTCGCTGGCCAGCCAGCCCGGTAGTTATGCGCTCGTGACGCGCACCTGGAAGACCGGCGACACGGTGGAACTGGCCATGCCGTTCACG
>JAPLNJ010000134.1 GCA_026692885.1 Planctomycetota bacterium
GTGTGGGAGGCGGTTCACCGATTACCCTCGTTTGCCTTGCCGCACAAACGCTTTGTGACCGAGGTCGTTTGCGACCGGGCACAAGCCTTCCTGGGTTCGGACCTGTCGTATCGGGCCACCGTGAAATCGGAGGGGCGGGCACTGGTCTACGACGACCGGCAAGACGAAGCCCTGGGCCATCAAGGGGCTGCGTTATCGCACAGCACGGTGTGGCGTTGGTTGTCGTGGCTGGGCGACGGATTGCAGGGCACGTTTCGGGAAGCCCGGCGGCTGATCCAGGCGAAGGAGCCCCGCAGTCCACTGCATCGCCAGGACTGGAGCGTGTCGTCCGCCAAGCATCGCCCCGGCCCGCGGCAGCAGACGCTCGAACGGGCCCTGCAAGCACTGGTGGTCACGAAGGTCTTCCCGGATTTGTTCGGCAACTGCATGTAGTCGAGGCACTCTTGCAGTGCCACCTTGCTCGGATTGGTGAACAGACCAACCGCTATGCCTTGCCGCCACAGCCGTTGGCGAGCGTGGCCGAACCCATCCCGGTCAACGCGCCCATGCTCTGAGCCATCACGGAAGCCCGGTCCTGCTGGGGCTGTCCCGTGATCGCAGACGGAGCCAGGGCGGGGCCGATCCACCGCGGCGCCGGCGGCGGGTACAGGTCCACGCGTTGGAACTCGATGTCCTTCCCCTCGGCCTGCGCTTTCGAGCAAGCCGCGAGCGGCGGGAGTGACCGCAGGCGGAATAACATCACCCGCGGGCAAAGGTTGAACGGGTTCGGCCGCCGGGGTGACTTCCGGCGCCGGGGCTGGAGTGGCGGGCGCTGGGGGCACCGCAGGCTCAGTGATCTCTCCAAAGTCATCGAGCGGATCGCCAAAGCTGTCAATCGAGTCGTCCGCGATCGCCTGACCGGACAAGACCTGGTCGTTTTCCGGGGTAACGGTTGTCACTTCATCAGCCATCGGAGTGCCCTTCAATGAAATCGGGGGACCATGCGCCTACGCACGGCCCCCCGATGGGCACGTCAGATTCGGGCTGACTAAGCGGTTAATTAGGCCGCTGTCCCGATAGTGGACCATGCGTGACGCATGATCCCCCGTATTGTTCGCTCGTCGCTTAATGAGACGGAGTCTCAATAGCGGTATTGTGCCAGAAGTTTCTGAACTGTCAAGACACGCCGTTACGGATTTCTGGCAATTCCTGCGTTGGCCCTCAGAAATGGACCGCCACAAGGCGGACCCGCTCCGAGATATTTGGCTGGATAGGCCGACCCGCGCGGCAGCCTATCCGGGGTGCCCGCGACCACGTTAGGTCGCCGCGTTGGACGGGCTAACATCGGAACCCGCAAGAAAGAAAATACGCCCCAACATGATTGACACGCACGGTTTATCTGCAAGAATCGGGAACATCTGGACCCAGGATAGGCGGCCCAGGTAGGTCGGCCTATCCTGGTCCCGGTCGACCCGGATAGGCGGGTCGGCCCAATCAGTGGTCGGCCTTTAATAGGACTCGTTGCCTCCTTATGAGCACACTCGAGATTATTCAACTCGTCATCGGTGGCTTTCAGGCGGTAGCGACAATTCTTATTGCCGCCGTTTTGTACTGATGCGGCCCGGATTCTTTGAGACGGGAAAGGCCGTGAGGGTCTCAGATTCGCTGAACTGCTACCCCGCCGCCG
>JAPLNJ010000135.1 GCA_026692885.1 Planctomycetota bacterium
GCCGAAGTGGCGCGCGGGAATCCGCCGCGGTCAGGAGAACTGTGCGTTGCGGGATGCGTGAGTGCAAAGAAATGTCTGTCGTTGGCCGTGCTGATCCGTCAGGCAGCACGGGTCCGCCGCGCAGCGGCTTACTTGAACCAAAGCGTGCACCGGAGCCGCGATCCGGTCTTGGAAAATGGTTGGCGTTATCGGCGCGGCCCGGTGACGCTGGTCGTTACGTGCTGGACCCGCGCGGTCCGTCGTGGCGGCGCCGACGTGTAGGGAGTGACGAACGTGTTGAAACTGATTCATGCCGAGCCGCTGCCTGGCTACAGACTGCGACTCCGGTACGCTGATGGCGTTGCGGGTGTCGTGGACCTCTCGCATCTGGTCGGCAAAGGTGTGTTCCGACTGTGGAACGATCCAGAGGCGTTTGGACGTGTATTCATCGGAACCGCGGGCGAACTTTGCTGGAGCGAAGAGGTCGATCTCTGCGCTGATGCGTTGTACCTCGAGATTACGGGAAAGCAGCCGGACGAGGTATTTCGAAATCTCAGGAAGGTATCCGTCCATGCCTGAGATCAGTCGCTTCTACGGCATCGTGATCAAGATGTTCCATAACGACCATCAACCGCCGCACTTTCACGCGGAACATGGTGGGGATCAGATGATCGTCGCCATCGAGACACTCGGGGTAATCGCTGGCAGGCTCCGGCCTCGCGCCATGGGATTGGTGATGGAATGGGCGTCGCAGCACCAAGACGAGCTCCGCCACGTCTGGGAGCAGGCCCGAAACCAGGACCCCTTGGATCACGTCGATCCGCTGCCTTGACCCGCGATACCGAAAGGGCACGTACAAGGCCGTGCACCCGAGCGGCGGATCGGGGCGGAATCAGAATGGAGAGTCACTTGGCCGCCGCCGGGTGACGGCTGTCGTTCGGCCAGACAACCGCAGCGTCGAGATCATGCCACACATATTGGTTCCGCTTCTCGCCACCGTCGCTTTGAGCGTGCTTTCGGTGTTTGCCGACTATCTCCTCAAACGCGCCAGCGGGCTTCCGAGCCCGTTTCGCTCCGCGCAGTTTCTCGCTGCGGCGTTGATCTACGCCGGTTCCTCTTTCGGCTGGGTTTATGTCCTTCGCCATTTCAAACTCGCCACCGTTGGTGCCGTCTACAGTATTGTCATCGTGGTCCTCCTCGCGCTCATAGGTGTCACGGTCTTTCGCGAGTCGCTAACTGCTGCCGAGGCCACTGGCCTCGTCTTTGCCGTGGCAGCGCTGTTCCTTTTGGGGAGATTTCTGGCGCCATGACTAGCATGACCCGACAACTCGGCCGGCTTTACACGCCCCTTCCGTTAGCGATCGCCCAACTGAATGGCGCCGTCGGGACGCCGAATGGGAACGGCTCGCGATTCCCCGTCAGCGTTCCGCCTGGACGGTATGCCGTCTTCGCCCGCCAAGTCGCAACACCGAGTCACGAAGTTTCCCGCTTCCTGTCACTGGCATCAGCGAACGGTCTCACCCCGCTCTTTTTTGAATTCCACGCCGACAAGTTCGTCACTCGCAACCGCTGTAAGTTTGCCCTGGCCAAGATGCGCTTCGCCGACGAACCATCTACTTGGTTCAATTCCCCAAGGCTAACCGTTGTTGATGTTCAGTCCGCTCAAGGTCGACCTCTCGACTCGATAAGAACCCTCTGGGGTGAACCTCTCGTCGACTTCCATCATGGTCTCCTGTTCTCGGTATTCGAGCGGCTTTCGTGTTCGGCAGTGTTCTTTGATGGTTCCGCGTGGTTTCGCTCGCACGGATCATCGGCGCACAGCTACTACGAGAGCTTCCTGTCGTTGTTCGTTTCCGGCTGGGTGCTGTTCGAAAGCTACCTGCTGCAACCCGATGAACTTGCATTCACGCGGGACATCGTCATGCCGGCTTTCCATTCCGTGCGCGCGGCCGTCGGACGATCACCGCTCGTGGTTCGACTTGATCCGCCGGAACTCGAGGGCAGCGAATTCTGGTTGGCCTACCCTACCGCAATCGCGCCCCGCGTTGCGGCTAGGATGCCTTTGGAGTCCGCTGCCCGTACCCGGCCGAGAGGCCAAATGTTGGACCGAAGTCGCGGCTACGGTCCTCGAAAATGGTGAGTTGATTGGCCGCGGCCCGGTCAACATTGCCGTTCGTGCGGATGCCGAAGCGAAACTGGACTTGCAGCGAACGACGCCACGATCTATATTGATCGTTGGTGGGAGGTCGCTATGGAAAACTCGGGCCTGCAAGCCAGTCGCAAAGCAATCCTGGTCGTTTTGTTCGTGCCCAGCGTCGAGCGCGATGGGACCACGTCGATCGACCAAGTGAATTGGGTCGAAGCGGCTCTCGACACATTTGGGCGACTTTTCGGCGGAGCCACGGCTTTCCCGCGGGCCAAAGGCGTGTGGCGCGACGACGAAAGGGGCGGTGTGCTGGTCAAGGACGAACCCGTTGTCATTCACTGCTACACGACGCCCGCGGATATCTCAGACTCGGCGCGCCTCGGTCAGCTCGGGAGTTTCTGCCGGCGAATGGGCCGCGAGGCCCACCAAGGCGAAATCGGGTTGGTCATCGGGGACGAATACTTGGCGTTCCGAGATTTCTCAGAGGAATAGGGCATGAGTACACCACTCGATATGGACCGAATTGCGAAAGACTTGGGAGCGGAGCGACGCGGCAAGGTTGTGTCCCGAGGCGGCTATTTCGGGGCTGTCCAGTTGGCCGCTGAAGTCGCCGCGCGTTTCCGCGTGCCGGATGGCGGGGGACGCCCGACCGACCAGTCGTGGAATGAACAGCGTCTGGTCCGCCTCTCAACGACGACGCTGGGACGGCTTGAACAGCTCGCCAGGAAGACGCACGCGAGCCCGATGCAGGTCGCCGCGTTATTGCTGGAGCAGGCCGTGCAGGCAGCCGTTGGCCAAGAGTAACACAGGCCGAACACAGGCCGAACCAGCGGATGCAGAAGAGCGGCGGTTGCGGTCGTCGACTGTGGATGGCGTTTCGGCCGCCGCCTTCTGATCCTGGTCGTTACGATTCCTGTCCCCGTGTGCTGAATGGACCGGTCGCTGGTAGGGCATCGTCGACTGGCGTGCATGGCCAGAAGGGCCGTTCGTGGCGCACAAGTCAGCCGGCATGGAGGGCCACGCCACTGGCGGCGCTCAAGTCTGTCACGAGGGATGGCCAGATGGCACGGTGGTGATGCACAATGGCGCCGGCATGGAAGGCCACGCCACTGGCGGCACTCAAGTCTGTCGCGAGGGATGGCCAGATGGCGCGGTGCTGGTGCACAAGGGCGCCGGGATGGAAGGCCAGATGGTCGGCGGCTGGATCAAACGCTTCCCGGCTGCCCTGATGGGCGCTCGCCGGGCAACGCGGTATACTGACCGCGACAAACCAACCCAAGCTCGCCCACGGCTCCACGCTCGGCGGCGTGGCGCGGAACGGGTATCGAGGGCGCAAGAGAACATCGTAACTTATGAAGGATTAGATTGTGCGGTGACCGAAGCTAGCGGCAGGGCGCAGTGAGAGACCGGTTGACACGGTGAGCGTTGA
>JAPLNJ010000136.1 GCA_026692885.1 Planctomycetota bacterium
CGGACGGGAGGCGGCGGAAGAAGTGAGGCGGTTACGGACCCGTGGCGTAGTCCAGAAACCTCGCTCCACCGGGGCAAGCCCGGATGGGGGCGGAACGAAAACAGGACCATCCGTTTGACGCCCGACTCCCCAATTTTGCGCCCCTCAGGCCGGACCCTTTCCGGCTTGTGCCCCGGCGCGGCTCGTCGCGGCTTGGACCATCGCCGCATCCGGACGGGATCAGCAGCGCGGGGCCTTTTCCTCGGCCGACTCGCGCTGGCGATCGCCGGCCAGGTTGTTGCCTTGATCCTTGACCAGGCCGCCGTCTAGGCCATCGTCCGATTGTTGGTGTCCTGGGCCCAGGTCACCTACGTGTTGGAACGTCTTCGATGTGGCAGTCTGGCAGCTGTAGGGTGGGCTGTGCCCACCAGCTACAGCAGCTTGTGGTCGGCACAGCCCACCCTCCAGTATTTCAACAGCCCGCGAGTCCGGTAGCAACGCCCACGAAATAACTTCCCCGTTTGTTCTGGGGGTGTCGCGAATACCAGCCGCGACTGGTGAATGCCCCCGGCTTGCCCCCCGTCGTTATACACAACTCTTCCGCCCCAAAGGGGCATTAACAAATCAGCCCAGGGCAAAGCGTCGCGGCGACAGCCGCAGAGCGACGCCCTGGGTACGGTATCGATTCATTCCGGTAGCCCCGAAATGTCGGCGGCGGATTGAGCGGCGGCCAGTTTGGCGGGTCCGGGGGCCGGTTTTCGCGATGGCTGGATCGCGGATTTTTTGAGGCATGACGACGGTGTCCAAAGCCGGGAAAAGAACTGGCCCCGGGTGGCACGGCCGACGCGCACTCTGGGTAATTGCGGAGGTCTGGGGCGAGTTGCGCGCGTGAGGGTTTTCGCTTCTAATAAGCGCGTTGACTCAACACCCTCAGGAGACGGCGCTAATGCTCGAAGCCATGGAACCGGAAGTCGAATCCATGCAGGACTACTTCCGCTCACTCGAAGACCCTCGCAGTACGATCAATCGAAAGCATCTGCTCGGCGATTTGATTGTCATTTGTATCTGTGCTGTGATCGCCGGGGCCGATGGCCCGAAAGCCATTGGCATCTGGGCGCTGTCCAATAAGGAATGGTTATTACAGCAGCTTGAACTACCCCACGGAATTCCTTCGCATGACACCCTTGGACGGTTGCTCGCACTGCTCAAGCCAAAGGCGTTTCAGAAGTGTTTTCAGAACTGGATTGAGGCACTGACGGAGCCAACCTCTCAAGATTTGATTACTGCGATGCCGAATCGGCAGAAGGGGATCGCTATAGATGGCAAATCGATTCGACGTTCTCATGACCGAAAAAACAAACTGGGAGCCTTGTTTCTGGTCAGTGCGTGGTCTGTAGAGAATGGCGTCAGTCTCGGACAGTTGGCGACGGAGGCGAAATCAAACGAAATCACGGCAATCCCCGAGCTGATCGACAACATTGACGTGGCTGGTGCCCTCGTCACGATCGATGCAGCGGGGTGTCAGAAAAAGATTGCAGCGCAGATTACCGACGCCGGTGGTGACTTTATCTTTTCACTTAAAGGCAATCACGGCAATCTTCACAAGGCGGTGAAGAAGCGTTTCCTCGAACTCATGGCAAACGGCTTTGTGGACGCCACAGTTCGTAAGTGTGAACAAATCGTCACCGGGCATGGCCGGACGGATATTCTGACCTACTACCATTTAAAAATGCCCACCGACATTCCGGGCCGCCTACAATGGAAGGGGCTGCGTACGATAGGTGTGGCCATTCGCGAAAGCCACCAGGGTAATGAAGTGACTCGTGAAGTCCGCTACTTCCTTTGTTCTATTCGCGTGAGTGTCAAACGCTTCGCCCATGCAGTGCGCGGTCACTGGGCGATTGAGAACACGCTTCACTGGTGTCTGGATGTGACATTCCGTGAGGATGAAAGCCGGCTGCGTGACCGCCTCGCGGCTAACAATATGGCATGGTTGAAACGCTTCGCCCTTAGCTTGTTGAAGCAGATTGATGACAAGGAAAGTATCGCCATGCGTCGTCGAATGGCAGGTTGGAATCCAGAGTACCTCTCGCAAGTCCTTGGTCTGTCAATGAGTTAGTGTGCGTTTGCCGTGCCCCGGGTGGGTCTCCCCACCCGGGGCCCGATGCAGCTTTGGCGCACCGTCGGCCCGGATATCCCTTGTCAGGTTGCGTCCCCGCAGAGCCTGGCTCCGTTTCTCCGGGCACGGTCATGATACCACGCCGACCAACCAGC
>JAPLNJ010000137.1 GCA_026692885.1 Planctomycetota bacterium
CCGTGCTCAACCGGCGCAGCTTCTTCTTTCCGCTGTGGCACAAGATGCACTATCTATTCGAGTCGAACGACGAGACCCTGTTCCGGGAATCGTATTGCATCCACTATTGGGAGTCGCTCACGCGTGGTCGCTGGTTGAGCACGATCACGCCGGAAACGGCCGTGGCAGGAGACTCCAATTTTGCCCGCTTCGCCCGACGCGTCTTGTGAAACCAGACTAACGTTGGGACGTGCAATACATACTCAAAAGGGGCGACCGGCGTGAGGCGACGTACCACCAGATGCCAAAGGTGGCCACCGTGCCCAGCAGACCGCTCAGACTGAGCAAGGTTCCGAGTCGTAGCGCCGCCGAGTGATACTCAAACTCGACACGATGCTCACCGGCTGGCACGAGGCATCCCAACAGGTCCCCGTACAAGGGCAGGGGCTTCACCGGTCGACCGTCGATCCGTGCCTGCCACCCCGGATGGTAGCTCTCGGCTACAGCCAGGACGCGATCCGACGCAGCCTGGGTCGCGATAAGCAGCCGTCCCGGAGCATCGGACAGCAGTGTCGCGGTTCCGGCGGGACCCGGTGGAAGACGGATGTCCTCCTGCACCAGGACGGTGTCATGCACGTCGATTTGTTTCAGGTCTTCTTGGGGCCGCGCGCTGCGCACGCAGTTCGACACCAAGCGGACGTACGGTACCGGATTGGCCAACTTCTTCCATTGTCCGTCGGAGTAGACCCATTCAATTCCGCTCGCCTCTGCGGCGGCTTCGTCGTGATGGTCCAGCGCGCGGACGGGCTGCAGCACCGCGTAGCCGCTGGCATTGCGTAAATCGCGGACCAGTAGCGCAGGCCGGTCCCAGCAATCCTTTTCCTCGACCAAGACGCGATGCCGCGTGGGAGTCGGCGGAACCGAAACCGCATCCTGGAACTCCTGGTACGAGGTGGCATAGTCTCGTCCGCAGACAGGGAGCAGATAAAAGGCTCGGTCCGCCGCGGCGTAGAGCAGGATGCCCACCAACGCCAGGCGAGATCCGCGGGCGGCCACAATCGTCAGCCACACGGCTCCGCTAAGCAAGCCCGCTCCGAGGAACATGGGTGCCGGTGCGGCGAGGAAGACGGACACTCCCTGAAAGTCGCTGCGTTTGAGCAGCACACCCACCAGCCACGCGATCAGGCTACCCACGGCAATCAGGCTGAGGTACAGCGGAGATCTTTGTTGCCGACCGCCGCCCCGTTTCGCCAGATCGGCCAACGCCACAGCTGCCAACACCGCCATACCGAAGTGGACAAAGAAGATGTAGCGGCAAGGCGCCCGGAACTTGCCCACCAGCGGCAAGTATCGCTGGAGGAGATAGAGCCGCGGCCAGTATCCGCCGAGGGCCAACAGGATCCCGAGGGCGGTGAAGCCTGCCGCCGCCGCTACCAGCCAGCGTTTGTTCACCAGGTGCCGCCAGCGGCCCACGGTCCACACACAAAGGACTGTGGTGATGGCTCCATCAAACACTAGGAACTCGTCGGAGCACCGGTGGTCGAAAGAATACTGGAGAAACGTCGGGAGGAGGAACTGCACCAGGAAGGCGGGGTGCATCGAAAAGCTGGTCACGAAATCCACGGTCGGTTCGGCCCGCGTCGACAGCGACAGCGATTGGTACGTCAACAGGAGTTGCAGCGATCCGGCCAGCCCCCCCATGAGCTTGGCAGAAAGAATGACCACGGCTCGTCCCAGGCCACCCTGCGCCACCAACAATACGACGACGTACCCCACCTCGCAGACCACCGAGAACCACATGCCTTGCGGAAACCCCATCAGCAGTTCCGAGGCGGTCAGCAGAGAGACCGATAACCAGGCCCACGCCGCTCGGGAACCGCTCGGCTCGCGAATCAGCACATCGAGGGCTGTCAGGAGCCAGGGAATATGAGCGAGAGTCAGAATCATCGACGAATGATTGAAATGCCCCAGACAGTACCCGCTGAAAGCAAGTGTCATCCCCCCAAAGGCCGCCGCATCCTGGAGGAAACCCCAGCGGCGAAGCAGCCGGTACATGCCCAAGCACATGATCGGATAGGCGGCCACCAGTTCCACAGGATAAGCGACCAGGAGCGGCAGACAGCGATAAAGCGCGAACAGAACCGGGTGATAGTAGTTCGCGGCGCCCTGCAAGTCCCAACCGCAATGCACGTACGGACACCAGCTCAAGGAATCGCCGCGATCCAGGCAACGCGAGTAGAGCAGGCGCCCAGGCAGTTGCAGGGCTCCGAGATCGGAGAACACATAGACTCGCCCCAGGAGCGCCGGCAGGACAAGAACCAGCAGCAACCCGGCCGTGACGATCACGACTACTCGGAAACGCAGCCTCGTGTCACGATCAAGGGTGAGATCGTGATGAGTTTGCTCAAAAAGATCCATCGCTTCGCTCCGTTGGCACGAACATGCAGGAGAACAAGTTGCCCCGCCGTTTCCAAAATGCGACGTCTCCGCTGTTGAAGACTGTTCCGAGGCCCCAGAGTATGCTCCGAATTCGCACCGAAATCAACTTTGGATGCCGCGCGTGCACGCCGAGATCCAGCCGGAATAGATTGCGGCCTGCGTTGCGCTGGCCCGTTTCCGCCGTTCTGCAAAACCTGACCTCAAACGCGAGTCGGGCAAGTGGGCGTGCTATCCAGCTCGCACGAATTCAGGGATAGCAGGGATGGACAGTCAATCCCTGAATTTTTTCGAATTCAGCTACGTCCACCGGTGTGCCAACGTCAGCCGCATGTGGTATACCAAGTGTGGCATGCCGCAGGGCCGCGGACGCAC
>JAPLNJ010000138.1 GCA_026692885.1 Planctomycetota bacterium
ATCCGCCAGGCGGGAAACGGTCAACAGCTGGACTTCGGCGAGTGGTGGCGATGTCCTTGGTCCTTGCTCCGTGGTCCGTGGTTTCTGGTCTTCTGCTACGGACAACTGACAACTGACAACTGACATTCTCCCATCGAAGTCGAAGTAGCTTTCCAGGCGGTCAAGGAGCCATTCCCGCAACGCCCGCTCAAGCTGCGACTCCCAGGGTTCGGTATTCCAACGGCGTTTGTACTCGGGTTGTTCGATCAGCCCGATGTTGTGGTCAGTTTCGATCAGTTCAATTCGTCGCTCGACGAGCCGCTTGTAGTCATCGGGCCAATCGGCGAGCGGCTCCGTGATTGGCGTGCTGCCATGCCGCTGGAACCAAGTCGTCTGCAACTCGCCAGCGGCCATCTTGCGGGCCATGACGATCTCGAAGGCACGCTGGCCGAGTGCGATCGGAGGAGGCTCACGCAAAGGCGCAAAGGCGCAAGGGGGTTCCGGATGTCCTTCTTCCTTTGCGTCTTCGCGCCTTTGCGTGAGAGCCTCTTCCGTTAGGCCGTACAGTTGATAACAGTCCCAATCCAGTTCCTCCTGCAAGACGATCATCTGCCGCCGGAAGTCTTCCCATCGCATCCGCCGTCCGGCCAGGATTTCGCGGTTTGCTTCCACAGGTGTCGCCCGCAACAAAGCGTCGGGCGAAAGCGCGGACAGCAACTCGGCCAGTCCATCCAACTGCCGGGCCAATCTCAATGGACGTTCGGCAGGGACGGGGAACCGTTTCAACTTGGTGCCGTCGTGCTCGAACCGGCGCTCCCATGCCTCCGCAGAGATGCCTCCGCCGATTCCACCGCCGCCCTTGTCCTGGAATACTTGCTTCATCCAGAAGCATGCTGTGGAACTGTTCAACAGGCCGAGCAGAGCGAGGTGGTCGTCTTGGGTGGCGCTGGCTGGTAACTTGATGACCGGGGCCGAGCGATTGAAGACCGAGCCACCGCGGTCGAGCACAAACTGGTTGTGGGTCGCGACGAACGCAAACACTATCGACAGTGGGGTGCGGAGCTTGTCAGCGGTAAGTCGTCCATATTCATACCATTTCAGGCCGCACTCGACTTTTGTCCTGCCTCCAAACATCTTGTTGCCTGCCAAGCAACATCGCGCCTGCCAAAGATGACGCAAGGATGGATGCGATTCGTCTTCGGAGATCGGTACGAAGTCGGAATCGTACGGAAATACCGCAACATCGCAGCCTGCTCGACTCCAATCGCGAACGACATCGCCCACAACCATAGTGCGAAAGTCGCCGTGATGCATCTTGCGTCTCACAGCAGCCTGCTGCAGCATGAGAAAGATGTCGTCTTCTAGGGTGAAGGAAGTGATCCCAATGGAATCGGTAAGGTCGGCCAGCGTCTGGCTGATGCACGCATCGAGTTGCTCCTTCAACTCCGCCGCTCCTCCGCCACCGATGCTCCACGGATGCTTGCCGAACTGAACCCGCGCGGTATCGTTCACGCTGACGTATTCTGTCTGGCTACCGGCGGAATCGAGCTGTGCTACAACGGCAAGCCAGACCTTACCGTGGTCGGGTATTGCAGGCTTCGGTTCCTCGTTCTTGAGGGTACTAACCAATCGGACTTCTTTGCAGACTGGCAGACGTTGCCTCGCTAGTAGGATGACGGTGCTCGTACCGTGTCCGGGGAGATGTACACACTGAGTGTCTATGACGTGTGTCAGATCAACCTTCGGCAGAAAGTCTTCGATTAGCTTCTTGCCGAACTCCCGTTTCATAAAACTGTTGGCAGTGATCTGGCCCGTGAAGCCGTCCGGACAAGCCAGATCGAACAGCCGCTGCATGAAGGGCACGGCCAGGGAATACTTCATGTGGCAGACTTTAGGGTAGCGGCGGCGATACTCCTCGTTCAGCGCGCGGTCCTTAGGCGTGATGTAGGGCGGGTTGGCAACCACTGCATGGTACCGGCCCGGCGCGAGCAGTTGCTGAAGCAGCGGCCGGTCTTCTGCATGGTACACATGGTCCACGTCGCGCCATCCCAAAGACAACTGATCGCCGCCCGGCCGCCCGTGCATCAAGGAATCGCCGACCGCAAGGTGGATTCTGTACGCCGGAGCGTCCGCTAGACGTTTGATCCCCTCGGCCTGCATTGCCACGAGAAGCAGCCGGAACCGGGCGATGGCCACGGCGTAGGGATTCACGTCCACACCGTGGATGCTGTCGAGCGTCCGCTGGATCAAGTCACGGGGATTGGCCTTCGGCTCCTTCTTCCGCCAACGCTCCAGAATCCGGCGGAAGCTCCCCAGCAGGAAGTGCCCGCTGCCGCAGGCGGGGTCGATCATGCGGAAGGTGTCCGTTGTCCGTTGTCCGTTGTCCGTGGCAACTGGCAACGGACAACTGACAACGGACGACGGACCAAGCCCGAACTCATTCAACGCCGGTTCCAGGGTACGTTCCAGTATGAACTCCTCGACGAACTCGGGCGTCTGGAGTAGGGCGTACTTCTTGCGCGCCGCTTCCGACAGGTCTTGGTACAGATCGCCCAGGAATCGTGTGTCGTCTTCGCCGTAGGATGGACCGTAGGATGGACCTCCAGGTCCGTCGCCAAGGTAGGATGGACCTCCAGGTCCGTCCGCGTTGGACGTTCCAGCGGTTCCATCCGGACGGACTTGGAAGTCCATCCTACAAGTGAAGTCGTGGACCAGGGCGCCGGTGTTGGCGTCGATCTT
>JAPLNJ010000139.1 GCA_026692885.1 Planctomycetota bacterium
CGTCTCGGGCCTACCCCGAAAAACGCGGAACGCCGGCAGGACGGCGTCCCGTCGCCAGCCCGTCAGCCAGGCTTGTCGGGCCTCGCCGTGGCGCTGTGGGTGGGAGGCTCGGCGCTCGTCTCAGTCGTACTCCTGGCGGTGATCGGCTGGTTCTTCCTCGTGCCCCTGATCCTGCCCAGCAAACCGGTCCCAATCTCCGACCGTCCCGCGTCCTCACGGACATCCTCGGCTGTCAAGTCGCGAGTCCGCGACGCGAAAGGGTCGCGTCCCAGCCTCCCGCAACGGGTTCAGCCTGAGACAGGCGCAGAAAGGTAATCGCAATGTCCCTCCAGACCGGCGTGCAACTTCTATCCCGCATCACCTGCCCACACTGCTGGGAAGAGTTTGCGCCAGATGCCCTGCTCTGGATCGCAGCCCACGCGGACCTCCGTGGGGATCCGCTGTTAGTCGATCGCGACGAACATCAGCGGTTCCTGCCCTCCCGCTTCAACGCCGAAGGCAAGGCCATCGACACCCGGGGCGAGCCTTGCAAATACCTCGCCTGTCCGCATTGCCACCTGTCGATTTCCTGGTCGCTGCTGGAGATGAAGCCGCTGTTCATCTCGATCCTCGGCGCCCCGGGTTCCGGCAAGTCGTATTTCCTGGCATCCATGACGTGGCAGCTGCGAAAAACGCTCCAGAGCCGTTTTGCGATCGCCTTTGCCGATGCCGATCCGCTGTGCAACCAGGTCCTGACCGATTACGAGGAAAAGTTGTTCCTCAATCCGGACGAGGACAAGATTGTGTATCTCCCGAAGACGGAATTGGAGGGACAACTGTATCAGTCCGTGATCTACGGCGAGCAGGTGGTCTTGTACCCGCGTCCCTTTGTGTTCGCCGTGCAGCCCTTGGATGGGCACGTTGACTACGTGAAACGCAGGGTGCTATCGCGGGCGTTGTGCCTGTACGACAATGCCGGCGAGCATTTCATGCCGGGCGGGGAAACGTCGAAGAACCCCTCCCGCCATTTGGCCTTGTCGGAAGTGCTGTTCTTCCTGTTCGATCCCACGCAGCATCCGAAGTTCCGCAAACAGTGCAAAGGCAAGACGAGCGATCCGCAAATGGGTGAACACGGTTGGAGTCACCGTCAGGACCAAATTCTGCTGGAGGCTGCTTCCCGCATTCGCCAGCATAGCGGCTCGGCACAGACGGACAAGTACAAACGCCCGCTGATCGTGGTCCTCACCAAACTGGACGCCTGGCGATCACTGGCCCCCGATTTGAATTTGGACATCACGCGGCTGGTGCGGAAAGTTGGCTCCGTGGCAGCTCTCGACCTGCACGTGGTACGGGAAACGTCCGACTACTTACGGCGTCTGCTGCACGAGTACGCGCCCGAGATGGTCGCGGCCGCCGAGACGTTTGCCGAGACGGTCACCTATCTGCCCGTGAGCGCTTTGGGCCGGGCGCCGGAACTTGTCGATGCCCGAGGCGGGTTGGGCATTCGGCCCAAGAACGTCCATCCGGCCTGGGCGGAGGTGCCGATGCTCTGTGCCCTGAACCAGGCGACGCACGGATTGGTCAGGGCTGTGACGCGCCGGAGCGATTCCGCAGTCACCCCGCTCGTCGCGAACCCTGCGCCACCCACGGATCGCGCGCAGCCCGCTGCGGCTGCTCTGGAAGAACAAGACGACGAGGCGTTGCCACGACTAAGGGAGACCGGTACGTGAGTCACGAAATCATCTACACCTCGGCCCCGCAAGGTCTGAAACCCGGCAGCAAGGGATTCTGCACGGTGGTGGCCACGGCGGGAATTCCCAAGAACCTCCTGGAACGTCTGGAGTCGCTCAGCGGCTATCACCATGCGTTCATGACCCAAGAGGTCGGCGGGGTGCAGAATCCCATCAATTTCGCCCACTATCGCCTGACGCTGGGCGGCCGCCGCTACGACGTGATGTCGCGGGTCTGCGACGCGGGCCTGGACTACACGCAGCGGACCAACAAACTGGCCCACCATGTGGCGTTGGAGGCCGCCGAGGTCGCGGCCGCGGTGGGTGGTCCCGCCTGTGTGTTGGCCGCGCCGGGCTTCTGTGTCGAGCGGTGGGACGGCCAAGTGCAGACCTTGCCGAACGGCCGACGGCCTCCTGTTCAGGATTGCCCGGTGGGGATCTGTCGGGCGTGGGAACAAGCGACCGGCGATGCTGGCTGGGCAGGCGTGTTGGCCGAGAGTGCGCTGCAGGCGGACCACACGATGTCCATCCTCTTTCGGCCGGGGCTGGACACTTTGCCCCTGTTGGTGGAGGCCCTGAGTCTGCTGCCGTTTGAGAAACGCTGGGACGTCACGTTCAGCACGTACTACAGCAAGACCGGCGGGATGGACTGCCACTGGCGATTCGTCCTGGACGACAGCACGGATGCAGTCGCCCTGCGGCGGGACCCGCGCGCACGGTGCCTCGATCTGTGCAAGCCGCTCGGCCCGGCCAGCGGCGGCGAGTTGGTGACCATGGCTCGCACGGGGGTGGGCGCACAGCGCGCGGAAACCAAGCGGGCGGGCCCGGCTCAGCGCGTCGCACCGGACCGTTCTCGCCCGGCCTTGCCCGCAGGCCAGCCTCCCGAGCTGCCTCCGCCCGAAGCTCCTCCCGAGTATCGTATGGCGCCACCGGATCTGCCCGCGGCGTCCGGCCCAGCCAACGGATGGAAACCCTCGCCGAGTTCGCTGACAAAACGCTGGGGCCGCGGCCAGGGCCTGCCGACCGGCTTGAAAGCCGTGCTCGCGATTCTGGCCTTGATCATTGTCGCGGGTGTTTCCTTCTGGTTCGGACAAAGCAGTGGAGAAACGGACGGAGAACTGCGTGGTAAGGCGATCGCAGAAGAATCCGCAGCAAAAACCGCAGTAAGAGAGGCCCAACTGGCTAAGGTGGAACTCGAACAAGCCATTGCCGAGGCGAAGCGGGCGCGGTCGGAGGTAGAAGAGCTGAAGAAATCGTCCGAGCCGGAGGAATCCGCGAAGAAGACGCAGATGGACACGCCTCCGGAACCCAAGATCGAAGCGTCTCCCCCCGCCCCCCCCGAACCGCCGAAGAAACTGCCCAAGCCAAAACGCGACGTATTCTCGGACATCGCCAACCGCAAGAAACAACTCTCGCTGCCGCCAGTGTTCTTGGTGAATGTCAACGCCTGGGAGGCCGGCAAAATCAACCCGAAACTGGAACTTCTGGCCGAACTCTTTGTGGAGGACTTCAAGCAATGTGAACTCAGCGTGGCGGGCGGGGAGTTTACCGACGCTCGCGCTGGAATGCATGAGCTGAAACGCAAGAACGACGAAGGCGGGTGCACCTGGACCCTGCTTACCACCACGTCAACCGGCGTGGGTCAGGAGTGGGGATTCTTTAGGTTGGAGGGGGAAAAACTCAAGTTTCAGTGGAAAGGTAAGCCTCCGGTCCGGTTACAGTTCTGCCACCTGAACATCACGGTGGGCGACAAGACGGAATGCTGCAGCCTGAACCGAGTCGACAAACTTCCCCGCGTTGAGATTGACGTAGAAGAACCGTTCACGGTCCCGTTGAAGTGCCTCACCGGTGTGTTGCGCAAGGACGATCCTCTCCGAATTGAACTCCAGCTGGATAGTCTGGAGAGCGAGATCTTGGTGAACGGCGAGAAGCGAAAATCGATGAAACTGGGGGAGACGGCCGAGATACGAGTGAAGAATCCGGACGTGAAATCCGACGATGGCCGGACGCATACCGTGGCGATCGAGATCGCCTTCCTCGCTCCCCCAACAGGCGGTAGCCTGGCGGCGAGTTCCGTCCCGCCGAGGTTGCATGGAGAAGTGTGTGCTTTTCCACGAAAGTACCCTGGAAACGAAAATCGAAGAATGTCCCTATCGCCCGACAAGAAGTTCGACGAGGTGAAAGCGCTTGGCACCAATGCAGAAGTGAGCTTCAACGGTAGTAATAAGTTGGAAAGGGAATGGCTTGGTCATTGGGCGAAGGTTGACCCGGAGGAGCGTGGGCGTGCGGTCGAGTATCAGAGGCTGCGGGTGGATTCCTTGAGTGCCCAGAACAGAACAAATAAGGAAAAGATGGGTGAGTTTGATAAGCGACTCAAGGAATTCCCGGACAAAGATAAGGCTGAGGAGACCATCAAGAACAGAGGCCTGATCTTTAACGATGCCAGATTCTTTGTAGCAGAAGAGTACGAGAGGGT
>JAPLNJ010000140.1 GCA_026692885.1 Planctomycetota bacterium
GCCCGCGGGACAAGAGCACGGACCCGTCGCCGCTGAAGATCAAGGAGGTCTGGGTGGACGAGCGCCGCTACGTGGTGTGCCTGAACGAGGAGCAGGCGAAGAAGGACCGCGCGGACCGCGAAGCGATCGTGGCCGCGCTGCGGGAGCAACTCCGCCATGGAGACAGGTCGCTGGTGGGCAACAAGGGATACCGGAAGTTCCTGTCCGCGGAGGAGGGGCCGAACTTGAACCATCGGATGCAGATGAGCCGCCGATGGGGCCGCCGCCGCGGCTTTGTCAGCGGCGGCGGCCATCTGATTCGTGTCGTTATGCACTTCCCAGTCCAAACCAGCGATGGTGGGCACTGAACCTTTTCACCAGCTAAGGAGTTCGACCAATGAACGCAGAGCCTGCACCCCACGCCCCGTCCATTCCAGAGATCTTCGCAGTCCTGAAGAAGAAGTTCTGGACCCTCGGCATCGTCCTTCTCGCTGCAAATGCTCTCTTTGCCTTCGCGGGCAAGGAGATCCTCGAGAACCACTTGAATGAGTACGCCGACGCCAAGCTCAGAGTTTGGGAAGATCAGGCCAAGACGGCGGAGGCTAAAGCTGTATCCGCCCACACCGCGGCCGGACAGGCCAACGAGGCTTCAACCGAGGCGAAACTGACAGCGGCAACCACAGTCAAGGCGATACGTGCACTGAGAGAGGAGGCGGACGGGCTAGAAAAACGACTTGACAACTTCACTACGCAATTGGCGACGCTGTCCGATCTGCAGCTTAAGATCGACGAAGCCAAAAAGACACTTGGCGGCTACAAGGACGTAATTGAGCGTCTTGAAACGATGAAGGCGCAAAGTAACTGACGTTGGCCTGTCACGGCTAAAGGCGGTGCAGACGCTTGAGGAGATTGTGCTTGAAGCGAATAGAGAGATAAAGGGCGAGGGAATTGCTCAACTCGATTCCCTCCAGAACCTCCGTGACATCAACGTCGCTGGGCTAAATCCAGGCCATAATAGCGACGACACGCTCGCGGCGGTCTGTAAATGCGCGAGACTGACCAAATTGACCGTATCCAACTTCCTTATTTCCGATGGCGGATTAGCCCACATCAGCGAATTGCCAAGCCTAACTGATCTTCGCATCACTTGTGACGGCATCCACGCTCCCGGCCTAGCTCACCTCAATCGATTGAGGAGACTGAAGTCACTAGACCTGAGTTACAGCGATGTTTCCGACGACGCCCTCGCGTCTCTGCAAACATTGACCAGCCTGCAGAGACTTGATTTGACGAACACCCGTAAGGTAACCGAGGCCGGGGTCAAAAGCCTCCAAGCAGCCTTGCCGACCACCGAAATCACAAAGAATTGAGCGGCCTCACATGCCCGAGCGTTGGACCAGAGCCGCGATCTGGTCTGACAGAATGGTGGCGTTGACTCGTCGCGGCCTGGTCAACGCGGTCGTTCGGGCTCAAGAATCGCAGGAGGAGACTGACGTTCGGTCATGGTTCCGGATCTTCCCTGCGGCAATTCCGGAACCGTAGCAGCTATGCGGTCCCGGCTTGTCGAGGTGGCGTCGCGCACGGTAGAATTGTGCGTGGCTGGACGCGCAGGCCGAACGGTGAACTGCAGGGTTAGTTACGATGGTGGACAGGATTCCTGACGATGCCTTGGTCGTCCGAGGCGGTCGTAACCGCCCACAGGATGTCGAACGCGGGACCGCGACCCATCCGAGCGGCATCACCGGAGTTTCTGTGGAGTGCGCCGCGGACTTGTCCGCGGAAGACCTCGCGGCGGGCATACCACATGGGCAAATCGGGGTAACGACCGTGGGTTTGGTCCGGGCGGCTGGCGGTGACGTAGTACGAACTTCCGGGCGGACCTCGCACCATGGGACGCTTACAGGCCTGAAGCCGGAAACGGCTAGTCGGCTCTTGACGCCGACCATTCCGAATCCAGTAGGCCACACCTGATCGGGAGACGACGACCGTGAATGCACCAAGAGT
>JAPLNJ010000141.1 GCA_026692885.1 Planctomycetota bacterium
TGGCCGATCATTCGCCATCCCTCTGGCTTCGCGTAATTCGTTACCTCCTTACGTGCAAAGTTCTGTTCTGACCCGGTGGTTAGCCTTTGGCCAGGCCGGATTGTCCGGCTGATTTGCAGCAGCTTATCTTGGCGCACTCAAGGCGTCAATCACCTGCAATACATCCAAAGCCGAGACTTGGTCGTCGCCGCTGACATCCCAGAAGTATTCGGTGGTAGTGCTGCCTGTCCACAGTCCGGATAGCGCTCGCGGTCCGAGCCGGTTGACCTCGTTGATCAGCAGCAAGGCATCCAAGGGCGTCAGGCGTCCGTCTCCATTGACATCGGATGGTTCCAGGGAATTCTGCCAGCCGGCGAAGTTCACCAAGCCGCGTGGGCGGCCAGCCACGAAATCCAGCTCGACGTTGTCCTGGCCCACGCGGACGTTGGCTGCCGCCGCGGGCAGGCCGGACCCGGTGGCGGTGACGTGGTGCGTGCCCGGCGTGACCGGCAGCGACCAGCCGCCAGCCGCGTTGGTGGTCGTGGTCAGTCCACCGGCGGTGATGGTGACGCCCGCTAAGCCCTCGCCCAGGTCGTATTGCCCGTTCTGATTCGCATCGTTGAAGACCACACCGGTCAGGAACGGGGCGGCCGGCTCTCGACGAGCCGTCTCGACGGCCCAGTAGTTACCGAACGTCGCGGTTGTGCTGAACGCCAGGCCCACGCCGATCTCACGGTTGGCGGCGAAGGCTTCGTCGATCCCCAACAACTGACGCCGATGGATCAGGGACGACTCATCGGCGTCGGTCAGCAGCGTCTTGAGCGGTACGTCTGCGGTGGTGTAGTTGGTGCCGGCCGCCAGCGACTCGATGAAGTTGGCCGCGTTTGGCCAATCAGCCGGAAGCATGTAGCCAGCCTCGCGTACCAGTTGGTTGGGCCATTTGCCGGTCACGGTGCTCTGGTGTTGGAAGTAGTTGTACTGGGCCAGTTCGTCGGCTCGTGCGGTCGCAGCGGTGGACAGCAGGTCGTTGAGGGCCAGCGGCGGGCGCGCGGCGACCTGCGACAGATCGGCGGACAGGCCAAAGTCGCGAGCGAATTTCGCGGGATCATGCCGTGCCAGATTCAGCAGGTAGACGAACTCCTGCGATTCGGACGATCCCGACAGCATCACCCGCTCTTCAAGACGCTCGTAAAGCGGGCGACGCGATCTGCGTCCGGACAGACCCCAAACCGCAGACCGGGAGCCACGACCACGTTTCTTGCGGGACATGCGAATTCTCCAACCAGGAAAGCTGAACCGCGGGTAGGTCTCACGGCGGCGCCGAAACCATACGCAGGAAGGGTTCTGCAACAGGCTTAGCGAGTACCGCCGACAAGAGGAATGCTGCGTAGTTCGACTGTCTCACTTCGACCCCTGCCGCCTTGCGCGGCCGGTGAAGGAGTCTTGTGAGCGAGATCGCGAACGCAACAATACCCCTCCCTTCCCCAGCCTGCCGCCGGAGGCGGCAGGCTGGGGAAGGGAGGAAGGCGGTGAACGTCGTTCGCGATCTCGCTTACAAGACTTCTCTCACCGTCCAGGCGAGCTGGACGGGGTCGTTTTCGAAACTAAGACAGTCGAAGTAGTGTATCAACAGGTTAAGTGGTGTGCAAAGTATTGCGCCACGATATATTGCGCCACGATCTGCGATTTCGTCTGGCCCCGGGATTGCTTTCCAGCCTGACTCCGAACTCGCGTCAGGCTGAAAAACCCTGACCCGCAAGACCCTACTGCTGTGAACATCTTCGCATGGGCCGGAGGGCCGGTATTATACAAGCACGACGCGCAAGCGAGTGGGTCTGATCTTCGCTTGCCAGGCCGTCGCGGACCCACTCGCTTGCGCGTCGTGCTTGTATTTCCAGCCCTTGGCTCGGCCGCGCCAAAACTGGTGTTGACATAGGTTTTTGGATGGGCGAAAAAGACGAGGAAGTGTTTCGTTTCAGAGGGGGTTCTTGGCACGGAGGTGCAAGATGGCAGAGGTGTGGATCAGCCGGTGGAGAGTCGAAGTCAAACCGTCACGCGGCGGTTCACCAGCCCCATGCGGATTTTGGCGAGATCGT
>JAPLNJ010000142.1 GCA_026692885.1 Planctomycetota bacterium
GCCATGAATCGTATTGGACGCGGTCGGTCCGGTAGGTCGCGGTGGTGGGGTCGTCGAAGAAAACCGGAGCGGTGCATTCCACGAGGTTGTCATTAGCATCGTAAGCGTATTTCCATTGAATCTTGCAGAAGCACAGGCTGAGGGTGGCAGAGCTGGACTCAACGAGCTGATCCAGGGAATTGTAGGCGAACAACCAGTCGTTGGTGCGCGGGTCAACGTAGCGGGTCAAGTTGCCGCGGGCGTCGTATTCAAACGCGGAGGTGAGTGCGAGGCCGCCGGCGTCCACGACACGTTGCGTCAACCGGCCCTGCGACCAGGTGAAGGTGTCCACACGGCGGGAACAATTGGCATCAGGGAGATTAGTGATGGCAGTCAACTGGCCGTGGCTGTCATAGGCAAGATTGATC
Organism: Planctomycetota bacterium; assembly: GCA_026692885.1. The sequence continues at coordinate 408 of JAPLNJ010000142.1, forward strand.
GTCGGTGCGTTCGCGCCGCAACTGCTGGTGGCGATGGTCACTTGCGATGGATTTCCCTTGGCGTCGTAACTGGTCCTGGTCACGTTGCCGCGCGGATCGGTGGCGGAGGTGACAAATTCGCAGTCAAAGTCCATTCCTCTAACAAAATCCCCAGAGCGGTTGAGGGCCGTGTTGATGGCGGGTCGGCCAAAACGGCCCCCCAGGCTCGTACCATAACTGCCATCTAGCGACGTTGTCTGGCGCGGCCCGGCACTGAACCGGAGGACCTCCCCATTGAGGACCTTTTGCCTGTGATCTCTGAAAGTGCGTGAACCAAAGCGCGGGTCATATTCAAAGCGCCACGCTAGTTCGGAGGTGTCCGGCAAGCCGTCACCGTCCAAATCCACGGGACTGGTGGCAAGCTCGCGTACCACGCGGCAGTCGGCACGCTTGCGGGCGGGTGTAGCCGGGTCGAAATCGGACTGATAGACACAGCAGACCTACGCAGCTTGCCGGTCGGACGGTTCACTGTGTCGGTGGCGGGCAGGCCGGGCGTGGCGCGGCCGGTGAACTCGCGATGGAGCACGATGCGACCACGCGCGTCGAAGAAACCCTCCGTGACGTTGCCCACCGGGTCATTGGCGATGCACTTGACCACCGCCGAGCTGCCGGCTGGCCGCTGCACCAGCGACCAATGGTAAGTGAAGGCCGGGTTCAAGCCTTCCTGCGCGGCGATGCAATGGAGATAATTGGTGGGATCGGCGACGCTAAGTTCGTAGGTGAACACCGTCGTCGTCTGACCTTTGGGATCGGTGACGGTCAGGAGTAGATGATTCTCCCGGTCTAGCTTTGAACCCTTGGAATAAGTGTAAGTGGTGGTCTTGCCAGCGGGGAAATCGGTGACCGGCGGTGACGTGACGGACTTGAGATCACCGACGCCGCCCTGATCGCCTTTCAGTCCTTGGAAGTACTGGTAGGTCACACTGCGGCCGGTGAAGTCCGTGACGGCCGCCACCTGACCGTCGCTGGTGTACGCCAGGGTATTCGTGCGGTCGAGGTCGTCCACCACGGAGGTCAGATTCCCGCTGCTGGCGTCGTACCCCAGCGTCATCGTGTCGCCGTTACGGGTGATGATCTGGCGCAACTTGCCCGCCGACGGGGAGCTGTCAAACGGATTGAACACCCAGCGACCGGTGTCCGCAAAGGTGAGGGTGAAGGTGTCCTTGCTGAGCGTGCCTTCGCGGAAGAATTCCGGGCAGGTGTAAACGCCGTTGGTGCCGAGCGGGAACGTGTCCTTGCGCCCCGTGCCGTCATAGACGTCAATGCCGCCGGCGCTGTTCTGAGCGCAGTGCACATCGTAGGAATGATTCCAGCGTTGGCCCATGCTGGTGGCGCTGCCTGTGCGGGAACGGTAGGTCCGAGCCCAAACGAAATCGAGCCCGCGACCGGGGATGACCAGGTCTGCATCGCACACCTGCACTTCGCCGGAAAAGGGAATAACGCCG
>JAPLNJ010000143.1 GCA_026692885.1 Planctomycetota bacterium
CTTGCGCCGGCGCATCGGTCACGGCCTGCCATCCCGTGGCACTCAAGGAATGAGTCTGCGTCAAGGAGTACCCATTGGACGGATAGGGCCAGGACACGACCACGGTGTCTGCGGACCCACGCCTGATCGTCAGGCTGGGCGGCAAGCCAGGAACGATACCGGTGTAGATTTGACCATTCCAAACACAGGCCGCCAGCTTCGTCCCGTCGGCGGATATGGCTACAGATCTCCATTGTCTATGGGTTTCATGGGGGGTCCACGTGGCGCCATGATCGTCGGACGTGTAGACATGGTCGTCGTAATAACAGGCGGCCAGCCTGGTGCCATCCGAGGCATACGCGACCGCCTCCCATTCGCCGACCTGGTGCGGGGTCCAAGTCCAGACCCCGAATCTGGAGGAGACGGAGGCCGTCCAAATGGGTCCGGAAAAGGTTCCGGCGGTGCCGAACCGGTCGCCCGCCACCACTCTCGAACCACTGAGGGAGCAAGCCACAGAAAACCAGGTTCCGGTCACCGGGAAGGACCCCCAAGTCACTCCGGCATTCGTGGACGCGAAGATTCTATCCCCGTAAACGCAGGCAGTGAGCATGGTCCCGTTGCCCGACGAGGCCACGCAGCTCCAACTTCGAGCAGTCTCGCGCGCCGTCCAATTCGTGCCTCCATCGCTGGAGGTTAGCAGCGGGTAGCCCGAACGGCTCACGACCAGCTTGGTGCCATCTGAGGAGCACGCTACGTCAGTAACGGCGCTCATAATAGTGGAACGTTGCAGCCACGTCACGCCGGCATCAGAGGAAGTGAAGACCCCCCCCTTCGAGCCGCTGGTGGCCGCTGCCACGAGGTGGGTGCCGTCGGCCGAGGAGGCCACCGCCACCCAATCGCGGTTACTGTCACGCGGCGTCCAGTTCGTCCCGGAATCCTGGGACGTGTAGATCTGCCCCCCAGACACCACCGCGACGAGCCGATTGCCATCGTCCGAAGACGCGATGTCCTGCCACAACCGCACGCTTTCGCGCGGCAGCCAACTTTCACCGGCCATAACCGGTGACAAACCGAGGAACACGAGCCCGACCAAGATGCGTTTCGTTTTCATGCCATGCCTATTGACTGACCGATACTACTACTACTACTACTGGTAGGTATTTACTTTTGGGGCGTCCCCATGTGCTGAGCGCTGCGCGGGTGAAGGAGAATTGCTTTTTGGTCTCACCAAGCATGGTGCGACTATGCGCCTCTGCCGGGGGATTGCAAGGCTGATTTGGGGGCTCCGCGTCTGCTTGAACCAGGCGCAGGAAGCCCAAAGCCAAGGGGTATGAGCAGACGGAGCTGGGGCTTTGAAGCGGCTGCGTGCGGCGGCGGACGCCGCGACTGCACAGACGGTGATGCCTGTCGCTGGAACTCAGTAATTGAACAGGTCGCGCAGCGAGTAGTTCTTCCCGGTGATACGGTTCAATGCCGCGAGCACCTTCGACTGCGTGTTCAGGGTCAGCCGCCTGCCTTTGCAGGCACGGGCCACCATCTTGTGCGTCATCTCCGCGGACGAGTTCGCCACGAGGTCATGCGGTTTGAGGTTGTGCTCCTGCATGATCCGGGCCACCGGCTGCTCGCCCAGGTTGCGTTCGATGTCAGACTTCATTGTCAATTCCGCTTCGTCGTACTCTCGCGCCGGAAAGACCTCGTCGGGCGCGATGCGCACGAGAGTGCAGACGGTGCGCGGTGCGGCGCAGAGGCTGCGCGACCTCGCCTGGGGTGGCGAGGCATTTCGTGCGGATTGC
>JAPLNJ010000144.1 GCA_026692885.1 Planctomycetota bacterium
TGGGCTAAGACACCGGGACACGGAGGTCCCGCCTCTTCCTCTTCCCACTCCATCCCCGTTGATCGACTGCGGGATATTGTTTGCCCCGGCCATCTCACACAATCTGGCACTTCCCGTCTCAAAAAATCCGGGGCGCATCAAGGTGCAGCCGGGCATGCGCATAATCTCGCCGGAAGTAAGACCGTGGACCATCACGTCGATTGGCAGGTCCAAGTCGTAAATGATGTCCCTTAGCATCTCCGCATGGTTAATTGCCAGATCAGAGAGCGCGGCGAGTCGTGACATGTTCAGCCCTTCTGCCGGACCGGCCTTGGGCGTCGCCGCTGGCGTGGGAACCGGACTGCCACCAGCCGTCGCCTTGGCCTGCAAGTCGGGGGCCGTGTCCCCGGGCGTCGTACGGCCATAGGCCGCGCCACTCGCCTGCCGGTCGTCCGTTGGCGCTGGCGATCGCCGACTACGGATGGATTGCAGCCGCAGCCGCAGCCGATCTAACTCGACCACTAGGGCTGGCCACGTCGATAGATCCGTCGGCGTCAGCTTGGATACTGCCTCCTTTAGGGCGGCGAATACCCGCCGCCTTTCTTCCTGCGGTGGGTTGCGGGCTAGCTCGTCACTCCAGCCTCGAATAGACAACACGGGCTGGGCGATTGCATCTAGTACTTGCCGTACGGCGAGACTCCAGGGAGTCCCGTCACTGAGTTGAGTCATGCCAAGCAAGTCAGCGGGAGGGACGGCATCAAGTAACTCGCGTGTCCTGTCCGAACTGCTCCACAACGTCGTCCATCCGATCCACGATAGCTGGCCAGAGGCGAGATCGTGTCCGAGGGATTGACAGATGTGAGAGATCTCTTTCAGGCAGTTGTTTATACGCTTATAGAGGGGCACGTCTCCTAATGCAGTTAGAACCCCCACCAGATCCCTCGTGCAAGCGTTATCCAGTTCGTTTAGCTGCTCTTCCCAATTCTTCGGTTCCACTGCGTTTTCAATGAAGGATCTCGCGCTGCCACGGGTCCAGAACCATTCCGCGATACTGATCAAACTTCGCTTTTGCCTTGCGCTCCAGCGCTCGATGGCAGGCGTTTCGTCATCGTCAACGAGATCCTTCGGTAAGTCAGCCAGCGCGGCGTCTGCCTCTTTCCACGCCTCCCACCATCTCGTTAGCTGCTGCTCAAGTAGCCCGAGACTCCGGGGCCACGCAAGGGACGGAACGTCACTGTCAAATGCCTTGCCGCAACGGACCCGCTCAAAGTCGGATTCAGAAGGACGATCACCCCGCGAGAGTTTCTTCTGGGCGTCTTCGTTGCTCCAATGCAGGTCGAATCCCGCCCCTCGCAGACGTGAAACCGCATCTATCAAACGTTCCACACGGGAGAAGATGTCCTTGCCTGATTCGGCCATCGGATGCCTGCCTTTCTGTCGGGCCGGCCTTGGGCGTCGTGGTGAAAGGCAGTCAACACCGCGTCCGCCCGCAGCCGCTTGGCCGTCCGGTTTCGAACCCGGTCGGCCGTCCCGATGGGACCATTGTACCGCGTCGGTGCTCTGCGTCAGCAGGGATTTTCCCGTCGGCCCGCTTGCCCTAGCCGCCTTGCCAGCATCCCACCGCGGCGGTGATCGTCGCCTCGGCAGGCTAGTTACGCCAAGAATCTGCCACCTGCTGGCAAATATCCGGTGATGCTAACAGCCGCACGCGATCCCACACTTCGTCCTGGGTAATCCGGGTTGCCGCGTTTGCCGTGGCCTTCGATAGGCCGCGGCGTAATCGGATACTCTCGCAGGTTCTTGGTGCCCTCGACCACACCCCAGCCCACTGCCGCCAGCGCGGGGGCAATATGTTCGGCTCTGGTTTCGGCTTCGTTCATGGCAGATCCTCCACTACAGCATAGACCTGATCGCCGATTCTTAACTTCACATTCCAGATTGAAATTTCGACTTCCGAATCATTGAAACGCTTTGGAAATTGCCTCAATTGCCCCGCCCTAATCACATATTTAGTCGGCCAGTCCACGCCGCGTCCCGCCAGTGCGATAACTTCCGACTCCCACCGGATTGTCAATACGGAGTCCTTGAAGAAAAACACGACGGAAGTTTCATCGCTGACGGCCTCCGGGCTGAGGGGATCCAGATAAATCGCCAGCGTGTTGATCGCCAACCTTGCCCACTCACGTCGAACGAAGCAATGCGGTCGGGCCCCGTAAGCGGCTGCTCCCAGTTTGCGTTTGGCCCCCTGAATCACCCACGGAAGTAAATGCTTGTTTTGTCGTCCCTCGGCCAACCAGTCGACTCGGCGCGTTGGCTCGAAAGTCTTTCCGCTAGCAGCATGGTCCAAATAGTAAACAATCATCGCAGCGCACTGTTCCCGCGACGCGATTCGGGGCGGCAGTTCAAAATCTACCTTTGCCGCGGTGCGCGGCGTTGCCAGAACCCCACTGAACGTCACCACCTCTTGGAACTTGAGGTTTATCAATTCTCTGGCGCGCAGGTCGAAGTTCCCAAAGTCAAAACGTAAACCGGGCAACGGATCGGCCAACGGCTCGAAACCCAGGTCCAAGAGCACGTCGACCGTGGACACTGTTTCGGCTTCGTTCATGGCGAGCATCCTAGATTAGGACTGGGCGTTGACGCCCGAATCGTCCGGCTATCTCGGCCGTAAGCGGACGCTGATTCACTCTCGATACCCCAACAAGAAAGGAGCGTCAAACCAGAACCACTCACCGGGCCGGCCTTGGGCGTCGTGGTGAAAGGCAGGTCACACCGCGTCCGCCCGCAGCCGCTTGGCGTCCGGGGTGGCCACCCCGGGCACCGTCCCGATGCATCGATGTTACGCTCTTGTTGGCAAACCGCCAAGCCCGGCAACGTCGGTCGGCCGCGGCGACAAGACACCCGCCAGGATGTGAGGCTTGCCTCAGGATCGACGCGGAGTAGTGGGACCGAGGCCGGGGTTTAAGATGCTGGCGACGCGATTCCGGTCACCAATGTGCCGCGGAGGGGATCGAACATTTCGGACGCAGGCATAACGCAACCACAACCAAGGCACACGTAGTAGTGGCCAGCCGATGCAACCGCGTCTATGGCCGCGGGCGTCGCCGAGATAGTGCCCGTGCCCTAACTTGAAGGACAACTTGTGTCACGTGCGGAGTGTCACCCGCTTCGATCAGTCCCTGGCAGCCACGGCCTTTCTGCGCGATATTCGCCGCTCACCCGTACGGACGCCCACCGCCATCGCTGACGACGGATATAGATCGAGAGCCGGCGCAACGTCAACCTGCTCGGTGGATGCGATAGGCATACTCGACCTTGGCAAATTCGGCAGGCAGTACCACTGCCAACTGGTCAGTTGTGCGTTTCCGCATCTCAACGGCCAATTCGACGACGGGCGCGATCTCGTTCTCGGTCAGTTCTTCGACTGAGCGATGCGGATGCAGCAGCTTTAGCAGGCCGGCTGCTGTTTTCTTGACGGCGTCCTGATTTCGGCCGGTCATGGCGCCCATGTCGACCCAGGCGTTGACATGGGTCTGGAAGTTGCGCCGACGGAGCTCGGCGAAGATCTCGGCCAAGTAGTCGGTGAGGAAACCATAGCCGGTGGCGTAGTTCTCCGGGCGGATCTTCGGCATTTCCCAACCCGGAAGGTACGCATGGATTCGGTCCAGGAACGCTGGGTCCTTCAACTCCGGAGGCAACGGCTCAAACAGGTGGCTGTACCTGCCTGCGGGCTGTCGCTTTTCCAGATCGGTGTCGATGTTGCCACCGAGCACGATGGAACACTGAGCGGAGAACTCCTGGTCGCCCCGGCTGAACTTGCCGGTCTGCATGTAGTCCTTCAACACGCTGATGCTTGCCTCGGCGTCGTCGAATCGGGTATTCGCGATTTCGTCGAAGAAGACCACGTGCTTTAGGCCGACCACGCCGAGCTTCCGGGTGCCTTTGTTGTAGAACAGCGTCGCCGGCGTGGCCTTACCGCCGGACACCACGAAGGCACGATTGGAGGTGTTCCGAAACGTGTACGTTTTGCCGGTTTCGCGAGGCCCCAGCTCAATCAGGTTGTAGTTCGCTTCAACAAAAGGGACCAACCGCAGAAGCATCAGCATCTTGACGCGGCGATCGAACCGCGTCGGGTTGAATCCGACGGACTGGACGAGGAGGTCGATCCATTCGTCATCCGTGAACAGGGACCGTTTCGCGATGAAGTCGTCCAGGTCAATCCGCGTGTACTGCAGGGGCGTAAATGCGCGCACGTAAAACGGGAACTTCTTGCCCTTGATCTCGTACGTCCCGTCGTACTCGATCTCCATCGTGCCCCAAGCGCCGCTCGTAAGCAGGATGTCGCCGTACTGTTCGCGGACTTTCGGGGCGACGCGGACGGTGTTGTCGCCCAACGCAGGAACGTCGGCCCAGTAGTGGTCTCGCGACTGGTCCAGACGAAGGCTGAACTGCCCCAGCAGCGTGTACTCCCCCTGCTCTTTGATCCGGCTCTTGATCAGCTCCTTCTTCGCGCTCTCGGCGTAGTGCTCGGTCAGAATCCGGTCGATCTTCGCCTGGCCGGCAACCGGATCAGCAGGCTGGACGTAGCGACTGACCAGGTATTCCATCACGTACCGGGGAAATTCCTTGTAGGCTTCGTTCCACCGCGTCAGCGGCTTCAGAATTACCCGGTCCCCCAAGTGTCGGAGGATCTTGGCGTTCAAGGCATCCAGCTGCCCGTTATCCATTGTGTCCATGTCAGCCTCGGTCAAACGTCATCAAAGCCTGCGAGTGCGTCAGTCGCGAGCTTTGTCTTCTTCGGGTGAACCTTTGCCGGCAGATTGACGATTCCATCCACCGCGTCGCGCCACTTTCCTGCTTTGTCCGTGTGTCGCAAGCGAAGCTCGACCGCCGTCAGCGTGCCCGACGAGTCGGCCTCGCCCGTGGAGCGAAGCGTGTAGCGTCCGCTGACAGCACACTTCAAAGACTGTGTGGCGGCTGGCGCCAAACGGCCGGTGTGCGTGAGAATCTGCTCGCCCAGATTGGTCCGGACGATCAGTTCGAAATCGACATCCACGTTGCCCTTGTTTCGCACGCCAAACGAGAGTTCGACTTCCTGATCTTCGTCCACTGCGATCACGGATGGCAGGCCGGTGAATTCGACGGCGGCGA
>JAPLNJ010000145.1 GCA_026692885.1 Planctomycetota bacterium
GGCATAGATCAGATTGCCGCTGTAGCCGCACGCCACGTAGTACTGCGAGAGCAGCAGGCTGACCAGCGGACGGTTCTTGCTGTCGGCCAGGGTGTTCAGATTGAAAGCCAGCACTTGCGTGGCGCATTGGTCCATCCGTCCCAAGCTGCGGACGATCGAGGCGCGATGCGGTGCATCGGATGGGATGCGGGCCTCGAATCGATTGCTCGCGTGTACGCCATCCAGCACCAGGTTCTGAGCAACGAGGGCGGCAATCTTGGCCAAGTGTGACTTGCCGGAACCAAAATAGCCGGAAATCCAGATGCCAATTTCAGTTGTGTCCTGGAAGAACGTGTCGGTGAAGTGTTCCAGAAAGTCATCGAGGAATTTCTCGATGATCGGAGTGACGACGTAGCTGCTGATTTCACCAGCCAACTTGTGCGCATCGGCCGTCTCGCCGACCTTGATGACGGGCTCGATCTTGTCCGCTACCCGAGTCTCGAAGAGGTCGCCAATACGCATGGTGATGTCCCTTTTCGTAGAACGGAATTCATTCCGTTTCCGATATGGTTGGTTTCCGTCCCCGTCTCATGAACGGAATGAATTCCGTTCTACTAGAGCAAGTCGCCTCGATACATGAACTCATCTCGGCAGCCGACGAAGCGGTAAGTTCGGGACTTCACGACGTAGCCGGGGATCAACATAATGACGGGGCCGTCGAGCGAGGATTGGGCGCTGTCCCAAAGCAGTTGCATAACGTCCCGGGGCCCCGCGGCCGGGTACAAGGCTGCCAGACGCTCGACACAGACTGTGGGTTTGCCGGTTCCGGATTCGGCAAGGCGGGACTTGACGGCTTCTGCAACGGCATTGATCCAACGTTGGCCCAACTCCACCTTCGGGTCTGAACCCGGCATGGGGTCAGCCAACGCCTCGACGATGTTCTCGGCTCCAATGTCGGCGATCTCAGCCTGCGTGATTTCCAGCACGTCAACCGACCGCACATCGACTTCCGGCCGGAGCAGCACTTGCTGAGCGCGCCACTCCTTCAGAAAAGCGGTTTCGGCTTCAGGCGGGTAGACCACAGCCAAGAACGGCGCCCCCGTCTTCCGGCCAATGAACTCGTACCGGGTTCGGACGCGTTCGACAGCCTCGCCGATTTTCCACTGCCAGTCTTGGCTGCTCACGTCGTCTCCTCCCAGGCTGTCGGCGTTTCCAGGACCACGGTTCTGCCGGCCTTCTCGAACCGGATGCGACCTTCCTGGGCCAGTTTCGCCAGTACTCCAGCCACATCTTCCGGGCTGAGCATGAAGAGCCGCCAAGTCGTGTCTTCCAGCACCTGGCGTCCGCGCCGGCCCTCGGCAGTCAGAATCCGGAGCAGATGTTCCGCCGTCTCCAACGGCAGGAACGGGTGTACCAGGACCTTGTTGCGGATGCCCTGCAAGACGCCGAAGTCCCGCAGGGCTGTCAGGATGCTGTTGGCGAGCTTCCGCCGCGAGATCTCCGTCCAGCGACTGATTTGGGGTTGCTCGGCCGCTGCCTGATCCAGCAGGTCCAAGACATCCGTCCGCTGAATCACGGGCCGGTTGGCATAGCCCTTGTTCCCAAGGACCTGGGTGACGAAATCGAACGTCACCCGGTCCCGCACCGCGTAGTGGAGGTAAAGCAGCGCGATGAATTCCGGACTCTGCTGTCCCTTGCCAAAGGCATCGCTCAACGCGGCGATAACCCACGCTACGCCATGCACAAAGTAGCGATGGTACAAGGATGCCCAGACACGTTCCCGGCTGGCGCGGCCTCGTTGGGGCAGCACCTTCCCGTTGTACGCACCCTCGCGGACCTGCTCGACGGTCAGACCGCTGCGCAGGGCCGCGAAGACCGAGGCCGCATCCGTGATGCAAGCGCCCTTGGCGAGATTTCGCGCGCTGTAGGGGCCAGTGTCTCGGATCATTACGCTCTGTTCCAACGGCGCGACCAGTGGATACCGCCCCGCCGTCTTGCTGTGATTCGTGCCTGGAGGCAACACTCCGTCTTCCACGATGTCCGGGTTCACCGCGGCTTGTTCGGACGTTTCCAGCCGGTCGGATACTCCCCTGACTTCTCAATCTGACGCAGCACTTCCTCCAGGTCGGTCTTCTTGAAGAGGCGGTAGCCGCTGATCGGGTTGCGATAGACCGGAAGCTTGGCATCCCGCTGCCAGTTTCTCAGCGTGTTGGCTGCCACGCCCAAGAATCGGGCCGCTTGGTTAATGGTGACGAACTCGTCCAACTTGACCATGCATCTTCCTCCGCTGATGGGGTATCCCCCGGAAGGCTTGGTCACCAAGGTTACCAAGAATCTGACATCGGCGAAAGCAGCCCCTTGGTTCGACCATCCGTAGCGACTTCACCGGCACTTGAAGGTGCAAACGACGCCGACAGTCAGGGGCTGAACCCCGACTCGACTGACGGCCTATTGCTGTATCGCAATGAACGCCACGGCGTGTGGTGGCAGCACGGCGGTCAATTCCTCGCCCCGGATCTCCACCGACAAGTCTCGGACCAGGTCTTCACGACGTGCGAGGAATGGATCACCATCGGGATCGGAATGGGAGAGGACGACTCCCGTGCCGCTGCGCGGAGCGAAGCCCCGCAGCGTCACCCGAACCGGCACGGTCTTCTCCCACGAGCCGTTGGCCAAAACGAGATAGAGCTGCTGTTCGTCGGCGCTCAGGGTCGCCACGACTGGAGTCAGAGGGCC
>JAPLNJ010000146.1 GCA_026692885.1 Planctomycetota bacterium
CGATTACGCCAAAGCCTACTTCAACCTCGCATGGATACAGGCGACTTGTCCCAACGCAAGATACCGCGATGGGAAGAACGCCATCGTGAACGCGGGTAAAGCCAACCAATTGAACGGGGGTAAGGACTTGGCGTACATCTTGACACTTGCTGCGGCCTATGCCGAGGACGGCAAGTTTGACAAGGCCGTTGAATGGCAAACCAAGGCCATCGAATTGGCACCAGAAAACCACAAGGAGAGACTTCGCTCACGCCTGGAACTCTACAAGGTGGGCAAACCCTACCGCCAAGAGCCGAAAGAGCCGTAGCAGATGGTGTTTCCCAAGTCGCCAGTACCCGCTTTCCTCTTAGCCCATCCACATCCACGGACAGAGAAAATCCTGGCTTGTCGATGCTTCTCACCGTCGTCGGCTTCGTGATCCTCTGTATTGGTCTGGCCGTGTCCGCGTTCATGACGGTCGCCATCCTGTTTGGCGTGTTGGGGTGTTGATGAGTGCATTGGGCGTGAAGAATATCTGACGACGTGCCAATGGGCCATTGACTGGACAATTCCCGCACTGATAATCAGTGGCGTCCGTGGCGATTCGACGTTCAATCTCGCCAGCCGCACGTAGGAGCCGAATCATGCAACGAACGATCCTGTGCCTCGCTGTGGCGTTCCCGTTGGTCTACTGCGCCGCTCCAGTAAGTGGAGAAGATGCCGTTTACTACTTCAACCGTGGCGATGCCTGGCTGAGAAAGGGCGAGTACGACAAGGCCATCACGGACTACACCAATGCCATTCGGCTCGATCCCAACAACGCCGAAGCCTACAACAACCGTGGCATTGCCTGGAAGGCCAAACGCGAGTACGACAAGGCCATCATGGACTACAACGAATCCATTCGGCTCGATCCCAACAGCGCGGAAGCCTTCAACAACCGTGGCGTTGCCTGGGGCGAAAAAAGCGAGTACGACAAAGCGATAAAAGACTACAACGAAGCCCTGCGGCTCAATCCCGACTGCGCGGAAGCCTACAACAACCGTGGCAATGCTTGGAAGGAAAAACGGGAGTACGACAAGGCGATAAAGGACTTCAACGAAGCCCTACGGGTCAAGCCCGACTGCGCGGAAGCCTACAACAACCGTGGTAATGCTTGGAATGGAAAACGGGAGTACGACAAGGCGATAGAGGACTACAGCCAAGCCCTACGGCTCAAGCCCGATTACGCCGAAGCCTACTACAATCGTGGCAATGTCTGGACCGAAAGAGGTGAGTACGACAAGGCGATAGATGACTACAACCAGGCCATTCGTCGGAAGCCCGATTACGTCGAAGCCTACTACAATCGTGGCAATGTCTGGAGGGACAAACGCGAATACGACAAAGCGATAAAGGACTACAGCAAAGTCCTGGAGCTCAAGCCCGATCACGCCGAAGCCCACAACAATCGTGGCATTACCTGGAATAACAGGGGCGAGTACGACAAGGCCATTGAGGACTTCAACGAAGCTCTGAAGCTCAAGCCGAAGTACGCGGAAGCCTATGGCAACCGTGGCATTACATGGTACTCCAAAGGCGAGTACAACAAGGCCATCGCGGACTTCAACGATGCTCTGAAGCTCAAGCCCGATTACGCCGAAGCCTGCTTCAGCCTCGCCTTGCTACAGGCGACTTGTCCCGACGAGCGGTATCGCGATGGGAAGAAAGCAGTCGTCAATGCGAAGCAAGCCTGCCGATTGACGAATGAGAAGAACTGCGGCTACCTTTTCGCACTTGCTGCGGCTTACGCCGAGGACGGCAAGTTCGACAAGGCACTGGAATGGCAGACGAAAGCCATTGAACTGGCTCCAGAAGATGACAAGGAGGGACTTCGCTCATGCCTGGAACTCTACAAGCACGGCAAACCCTATCGCCTTGAGCGGAAGTAGCCGTAGCAGAGGGTCTCCCCCAAGTCGCCTTGAGCTCACTCCGGTAACGCTTCTCAAAGGACGTGAACTGCTCCCAGAGATGACCGTAGCGATGCGCAAGGGGTTCCGCCTCGCGCGGCAGACAGACCCCGCCACTTCTACAGGTTCTTCACCCACCGATTCCTCGGAAATCGCATCGATTATCTCGATCACTGGCCTATCGATTATCTTGACCACTCTCACCATTCGGCAGCCAGTCTTGTGTGGAGAGAACCGCGAGCCAATTGGGGCTGGAATCAACCCTTCGCGCGCCGCACCGGCCCCGAAAGATTCCGCGGGCAGAAATCGCCGAAACATAAGCGGTCCCGCTGGCTTCCCCTTCCTCTGCATTCGCTTTTTCGCCCCCTCAGCCTACGGTCCAGGCTGCGCTCGCCTCCTCACCCGACCTATTCACTTGCCGGACGGATTTAAGGCCACGCGAAAGCCCAGGTGGCTGCTCCGGGACGCCGTCTCGTACCGGTAGCGGCACGCCGACCGGCAGCGCCGGGCGGCGTCGTACCAGCTGCCACCCCGATGCACCCGGGCCAAGCCCGCCAAAGGCCCGGACGGATCACTGACGGTGCCGGCCTCGTAACTCCCATACCAATCCGCACACCACTCACACACGTTTCCGTGCATGTCGTACAGTCCAAACGCGTTCGCTCGGTACGAGCCCACCGGTGTCGTCAGCCCCTTGTCCGGTCCCTTCGTTTCTGTGCCATACGGATTGTTGCCATCGCAGTTCGCCTGTTCACCGTTCAACACACCCCCAAAACTGAACGGCGTCGTCGTCCCCGCCCGGCAGGCATACGATCTGCTCGTACTCCGCCTGCGTCACCTCGTACACGCCCAGATAGAATGGCACAGTGATCCGCACCAGATGTTGGGGTTTTTCATCGTCTCGGGAGTCTCGATCCGAGTCCGGCGAACCCATTAGGAACTCGCCGTTTGGAATCAAGATGAGCTTCATACCGATACTGTTGGTCAGCGTATCAAACCGCGGCAGGGCTGCCGCGAGCGCTGAGTTCGCGGCGTCGAGTTCCCTGGTGGACTGCGCCAAACGAGGGTCCTTTCGGACCGCCTCATCGCGTTGGCGGATCAATTCGTTCAGTTGCCGTTCGGCTTTACTCACTTTCTGTTCAGCGATCTCTCCGGCCGGTCCCCGCGCGACTTTCTTTAACCTCCACTCCGTCATGATGGCTTGACTGAGCTCATCCCCCAGACGGACGGGATCTGCCGTTTTGCCGCCAGATTCTTGCATTCGGCTGAATTCTTTCTCGAACCAATGCAGCCGCGTCAGGGCCTCTTGATAGTCCCGCCGTTGTCGCAGCTCGGCCATGACTCGATCACCATAGGCGTCCAAGGCCGTTTTGCTGTCGGCTAATTCCCGCCGAGCCGCAACCAGCGGCGGTGCCGAATCGTGGTCCTGCTCGACTCGCCGGCGCGTGGCCTCCAAGTGCTCCTTGCTCCGCGCCACTTTGTCCTGCGCCTCCTCCAGCTGCCGGTCGGTGCGATCAGCGGCCTGACTCTGCCATGAGCCGAGGCCCGTCAAGCCCAGCGCGATCCCCATGACTCGATCACCATAGGCGTCCAAGGCCGGTTTGCTGTCGGCTAATTCCCTCCGAGCCGCAACCAGCGGCAGTGCCGAATCGTGGTCCTGCTCGACTTGCCGGCGCGTGGCCTCCAAGTGCTGCTTGCTCCGCGCCACTTTGTCCGGCGCCTCCTCCAGCTGCCGATCGGTGCGATCAGCGGCCTGGCTCTGCCATGAGCCGAGGCCCGTCAAGCCCAGCGCGATCCACCACGGTACGATGCGAGCGATGTCATTCACGGGGTCGTCCTCCAGAGTTATCGATTACCAGGGATATCAAACTTACGCCACTTCACGTGGCCCTAAACAGCTGACCCAGTCGTCGGCGTACGATATAGCTGTCGGTTCTATGAAAGCCGGTAGCTGTTGTCAATCCGTTCAGCCTGGGCAGCCAGTGGCCGGCACGCGCCGGCTTGATGGAACCACCGACAGCGCAGCCGGTGGTTGGCCAACCGAGCGGCTGGGGCAGCGGGCGGAGCCCGGCGTCGGAGCATCGTCCAACGCGCTGAAAAGACCGGAGGCGAGGCCCCCACGCCCAATCGCCTCGACGAAGATCTTGGGCGGGCTGGGCAGCCGGTGGCTGGCGCCATGCCAACGTGAGGGAACCATCGACAGCGTAGGCGGAGCTTAGCCGACCGCCCCAGCCGCGGCCGAAGCCGCTGACGGCGGTCGCCATCGGAGCGTCGCCCGACGCAGAAGGGGCGGCAGAAGGGGCCGCCCATAGTGTTTCTTG
>JAPLNJ010000147.1 GCA_026692885.1 Planctomycetota bacterium
AGCTGACGGGCGACCTGATGCTGGTGTACCTGGACCGCGGCGAACTGCCGGAGGCCGTGACCTTGGTCCTGCGGCCCAAAGGCAAATACCGGATTCCCAGCAGCCGGAATCTGCGCAGCCGCCACGGGCTGGCGTCGTGCCATCTGAAGTGGCGAGTTGTGGAGTTGTGGACGATTCCTGCGGAGGACTTGCTGCAGGCCCAGGACGTCGGCTTGATCCCGTGGGTGCCGTTGACCGATTTTCCTGACCCGCCGGAGACGATGCTGCAGCGCTGTCGGGAGGCTATCGAACAGCACGCTCTGCCCGGCGAGAAGGCCAATTTGCTTGCCGTGACTCAAGTGCTGACGTACTTGCGGTATAGTGATGTGGGATTGCTGACGATTTTGGGAGGTAGAAAAGTCATGCTCGAATCGCCGTTAATTGACGAACTTGTGATGGAAAAATACGGGGAACTGCTCACCGAGAAGACTCGCGAGGCGGCTCGCGAGACGGCTCGCGAGACGGCTTGCGAGACAGCTCACCAGTACATTGTGATGGTTCTCGAAGCTCGGTTTGGGGACGTTCCGCGAGATTTAACCGAAGAAATCGAGTCGGTTGTTGACGGCGAACAACTGAAGTGCCTCGTGCGAACGGCCGTTGCATGCCCCGATCTGGACACGTTTCGCGGCGCGCTAGCGCGAAGCTGATCGGCCAGCCGGTGTTGATCCTTGATGTCGGCACGCTGAGGAGCTCACTGGTCGGTCAGACCGAGGAGCGGACCCGCTAGGCTTTGCAGATCGCCGATGCGATGGCCCCGTGCATGGTGATGATCGACCAGCTCGAAAAGGCGTTTGCCCACATCGGCAACTCCGGGCAGGCGGACTCCGGCGTATCGTCCCGCAGGTTCTGACTCGTTTGTCAGTTGGCTGAGGGCGGAACAAAAGGAGAACAAAAAGTGACAGCTACGAAAATTGGCTAACCTGGGGTGGGTGGGTGTAAATCTCGAATGCATCGAGGAGTATAGCTGTCCATCCAGCCAGGATTACTTAGATTTCGTGGCTGTCACCTTTTCTTCCGACGGTTTCCTCGTCTGGCGTTTCGAGCGTGAAGGCGCAGAAGGCAGGCGTGCCAGAGATCGCGTAGACTTTCTTGTCACACGTCGGCGGTCCGGGCTGATCGTAAACTTCACCGTTGGCCCGGATGCGGTTCAGACTGGCGTCGTAGGCGTCTTCCAGCGAACGTAGCGAACCTTCGATGGGCACGCGGAGGGAATCGCCGCCGCCGAGGCCCGGCTCACGAGGCTTGAACACGTCGAGTTCATGGCCCGGTGGAGGCGAGCCCACTGCGCAGCTGTGGCCGATAGCCATGTCGATGCCCCAACCGAGGGCGCGGATGTGTCGGGCCGCGTTGGCGATGACATTGGCGTGTTCTTCGTCCCCCGTGGCGACCTGCCACAGGTACTCATGACGGCAAGAGACGGGACTTCTATGCCAAACTGCCCGGCCAGGAACTCCGAACGTTGTTGTATACCGGCTTTGCGATAATCAAAGTTCTGGCCCGTGACCGCATCCTGCCCGCAGAGGAAGGCCCGCCGTACCGCGCGCTGGACGC
>JAPLNJ010000148.1 GCA_026692885.1 Planctomycetota bacterium
GAGAGACGCGACCACGTGGATGCGACGCCGCCCCGCGATAGGTAGATTATTTCTGTCCGCTTGCCTAACCTCATCCGGCCGCCACCAGTCTGACCAGGATAGGCCGACCGACCCACGCGGCCGCCTATTCGGGGTGCCCGCGACCACGTGAGCTCGTCGCGCCGGACGGCCCAACATCGAGATCCGCAGGAGGACAAATACGACCCAACCTATTTACACGCAGGGTTTATCTGCAACAATCGGGAACATTCGGATCCGGTGATAGGTAGCCCAGATCGGTCGGCCTATCCCGGTCCCGGTCGACCCAGATGGGCGGGGCGGCCTAATCAATGGTTAGGCGAGGATCGGCAGCGATGAGTATCGATTTGCCCAAAGCCGTGCTTCATCTTCTGGATGCGATCAGCGACCGTCTCGGGCGTCCGGCGAACTGCCGGAAGGTACGGAATAGGAATGAGTGGTATATCCACGATCCTGTCTTCTCCTTTATGCAACGCGGTATGCGCAAGGGCCAGACAGGATACCGCGTCGGGTACAATATCGATGTGGATCGCGAGCAAATATGGTTTGTCCTCGTCCATTCCCCCTTGATCGCTCGGCTGTTCAAGCACAACCTTGTGCTCTCGTCTATGGTTGCAGTCCTACGTTCCACGGAAGAATTCCGACAGTCGCACTGGGTCTACCGGAGTTCGAGAGAATCGCTGTCAGCAGGTTTCGACGGTGACCGCATTGAAGGCGCATCGATTACTGAGTTCGTGAATCGCCTTGAGGAGTTCGACCACCAACACGGGTTCATCAAGGATATGTTCCCGAAGCGTCGCAACACCGGGAAAGGGGACGGGGCGGCACCGGTGGCAGGGAACACTTTCTACCTCGCTCTTGCAAATCGACCCGGTGCGTTTGATTCTTCGTCGCAGATTCGGCTGCTCGTCGAACGGACGTGGCCCCTCTTTTTGTGCTTATATCCGATGGAGCCGATTCAGAAGCGATCTGCGAGCCTAGCCAGGAGCATGCGGGCCGAAAAAATCCCCCAGGAGTGCGAGTTCTGTCACATCAAGAGCCTCGACGCCTTGCTCATTGGCGGTTCAATCAGTCCGCTATGCAGGGGTGATGTTCAAGGGGCGCACATCAAGCCTGACTCGCTCGGCGGTACAGACCGCCCAGAAAATGGCATCTGGTTGTGTGAGTATCATCACCGGACGACCGAGGGGAAATTGGCGGGCCGGCGGAACGGGAGCAGTCTTGACGTTCGGTTCGTCGGGCCAAGGATCGCCGAACTTGAACCGGCGGATACACCCGAGGCGGCAGCGTCTTGAAAACTGGAAGGGTCACTCGCGCCGCCCGCGTGATCCGTGTCGTTCGGCCAAGGAGGCATGCGCCAATGGAACCGTTATGGAAACAGGCTGATGTCTTCCCAATCATCGCCCGCATCATCGTGGACGCACACCGGGACCATCAACGGTTCAATGGTCTGTGGGCATACAAGCCAGTGACAGCCGGAGGAGGGCGGATTGATGGCGACCATTGATTCTGGCCTACAGCAGTGGGTGGACGAGGCGCTGGACCTCGGCTTGGAGTGTTTCGAGGACGGGGACCATACCCCGTTTATCATGCTTAGGGCGGGCGGCGAGCGACACCTGACGGACCTCAAGAGCGCGGACGGCACTATCAGCGAAGAACTCCTTGAGGCTGGGCGCGGGCTTATCCAAGAGTTCGCCGGGTCGGGGCAATACTACGTCCTCGTGTGGGACGGGTACTTGACCACCGCAGGCAAGCGACGGGACGCGGTATTTGCGGAGGCTGGCGCGGCAAGCGGGGGGCCGGGGCTTCTGTTCGCCCATCGGTACAAGCAGACCAAGTCCGGCAAGCTCTCCAAAGTCGGCAAGCGGTTGGTGGCCGCCGAGGTGACGCACCTGTGGATCGCGGCAAACGGTGAACCATACGCTGCAGTGGACGGGCCACGCGAGTGATGGTTCTCCGACTTGTTATCCTGCGCGAGCCGGCTGCGGAGCTGGGTCGTTCGTGCCAGTCAAGGGCTCTTGGTGTCGACGGACTGCTCCGGCATGGAGTTTCCGTCCCCCGCGCCCCCCGGATGGGCATATAGGACGGAGTTTCGTCTCGGCGTCAAGAACATCAGCGACGAGTTCCTGGTGAAGATGCCTAGTGGAGACGAGGTTCGAGTTGGGAATGACGACATCGAGAAGGCATTTTGCGAGCTTCTTTTTCAAAACCTTCGTACCGTCCTAACGACGCCCTGGTCGGACGATAACAGACTCCCGTTCGGTTTTCAGGTTCCTGCGAGGGAGTTACCCTGACCGGAGTCTCAGGACGCGTTGCCTAATGGCAATCAGAGGAGGGGAATTAAAGGGGTCGGGAGTGGCGTGTTCAGTTTGTGCCTGTCAAGGCCAATTGATTTGATCCCGTTTCTATTCCGCGTTTGGGGCTGGGGAAGGCTTCCCGGCGGAGGCCGGCGTGATCCAATACTCTTCCGCCCCAAAGGGGCCAGAACAAATCAGCCCAGGGCAGAGCGTCGCGGCGACAGCCGCAGAGCGACGCCCTGGGTACGGGTTCGATTCAGCACGGTAGCCCTGAAAGGGCGAAACCGATCGGTTCATCCCGCACGCATCGTTCGTCCGATGCGGCCAACCCTTGTTTCGCCCCTTCAGGGCTGGTGCTCTCCATCCTCTCATAACCCAGGGCGGCGCTACGCGGCTACGCCGCTCCGCTCTGCCCTGGGCTGATTTGTGGCTGCCCCTTTGGGGCGAAAACCTGTGGATCACGATCAGGGGTGCCCCAGGGGCCACTCGGTCATCCTGGATTT
>JAPLNJ010000149.1 GCA_026692885.1 Planctomycetota bacterium
TCACAAGTCCGGTTCTGTGAGGGGCGTTGAAGTCGCCTTCAACGGTTGAATATTGTGACACTCTTCAGATCGAAAGAGAAGAGCAACAGGGAATACAAACCAGACCTACCGAAGGAGACCATATTATGCCTACTCGACAGCAGATCAACCGTCGGATGAAAGGCACGGAGAAATTCTGGTCTCACGGCGTCGAAGCCCTGCTTACCTTGGTCGCCGATCATCTCAGCGACACACCCACGCTGGCTCACTTTTGGCGCAACCGACCGCAACGTCTGACCGGCTCCCGTTGCCAGCACCATGCGGCCGCTGCCTAAAATCACAAACCGCAAGGTGCGCCCCAGTCCTGGCCAGCAGTGGCCTCCGCTGCTATCCTGTGCCTATGTCCCAATCCAACCAATCTCCGCCAGACGAACGGCCGCCTCTGGATGAAGAATATGTGGTCGCGGAACTGGCTGTCCAGCAGCCGGCAGCCGTGGGCGGTGTTTCCGAACCACTTCGCGCAGAATTGCTTGAGTCGCCGCGCATCCGTCGCCGTAGGAAATTGCCGCTGATTCTGTTCTTGCTCACGTGTGCCTCGACATGTTTTGCCGGAGCCACCGGCTGGGTGCCGCTATTGTATTATTTGGGTGAAGGGATGCTGCCGCTACGGCGGGCCATCCTGGTGCATTGGCAAGACGGATTGGTCTACATGGTGTGTGTTTTGGGCATCCTCCTGACCCACGAGATGGGCCACTTCATGGCGACGGTGAAGTACCGCATTCCCGCTAGTTTCCCGTTCTTCCTGCCTCTGCCCCTCATTTCACCGTTCGGCACCCTGGGTGCCGTCATCGCCATGGATGGAAGGCAGGCCGATCGCAGGCAGACTTTCGACATCGGACTAGCTGGGCCTTTGGCGGGCTTGTTGGTAACAGTGCCGATGCTTTGGATCGGCATTAAACAACTGGATCCGAACGTGACGCCGTACGGCTACCATTTATTCCAGGCTCCCTTGGCGATTCGACTGATTCTCGGCTATGCGGCGCCAGCCGGATATCAGGCTAGTTCCCAAATCATGCTCAGTCAGCTAAATCCTTACCTGATGGCTGGTTGCGTCGGACTACTGATCACCGGGCTGAATATGTTGCCGGTCAGCCAGTTGGACGGCGGTCACGTGATCCACACGCTGTTTGGTCGGCGAGGACGGTGGATCTCACGCGGCGTGATACTGCTGGGACTGGGTCACGTCGTGTGGTATGCGGTCCATCAGCAATTGTCGATGTTGACGCTGATGGTGGTGATCCTCTTGTTGATCGGCCCGGACCATCCGCCGACCCGCGACGACAGCGTGCCGTTAGGCTGGTTTCGTACAGTATTGGGCTGGCTCTGCCTGCTGATTCCCGTGTTCTGTTTCCCGCCGGATTTCCTGTAAGGCTCCGTCGCACCCTACCTCAATAGTCCGCGCCGGACGCACGGTTAGACGCCGCCCTCCGCCCCGTCATCCCGATACCGCTCCGCCATCGCCCGGATCATTTGGGCCATGGTCCGGCGGCAGGACACAGGCGCCAAGACCTCGGCTTCGCTGCCTAGGCTGAGCACGCGGGGAATGATTTCCAGGTCGTGAGCCGCTTTGACAGTCAGAATCATACTGCCACCGTCCTCTCGCTCAACTTGCTGGTCCGGGTGCCAGGGATCTTCCATAATCCACGGGGCGGCGCGGGCACTGATCCGAATACGGAAGTCCTTGGCATTGGCGTCCGCCACAAAGATCCCCAGGCTCTGCCCCAGATGCTGTTCCAG
>JAPLNJ010000150.1 GCA_026692885.1 Planctomycetota bacterium
AGGGGGACAAAGATCGCGTGACACTTTTGCCCGAGACGCTGGTCGAGCCGTTGAAGCAGCACTTGATTCGTGTGCGGGAAGAGCACGAGCGGGCTTTGCGAGAAGGTTACGCTGGTGTGGAGTTGCCCTATGCGTTGGCACGCAAGTACCCACGGGCGGATCGCGAGTGGGGTTGGCAGTACGTCTATCCGGCGGCTCAGCCCTCCGTTGATCGGCGCAGCGGGGCTCGGCGCCGGCATCACATGGATCCGTCCTATCTGCAGAAAGCGGTGGGGGCTGCGGTCCGAAAGTTGGGCCTTCAGAAGCCTGCCGGCTGCCACACATTCAGGCACAGCTTCGCCACGCATTTGCTGGCCGACGGCACCGACATCCGCACCGTCCAGGAGTTGCTGGGGCACCAAGATGTCCGCACCACGCAGATTTATACCCACGTCCTGAAGCTCAACGGTTTTGCCGTCAAGAGTCCCGTGGACAAATTCTGGTCTTCCGCGTTGCGGCGCCGTCAGGGGGGCGAGCAGTGCGGACGGTGATAGGTAGTGTTTCGCCTGCGTGTGGGGGAGTTGAATTTCTAACGTGGCGAAGTAGCTGGGTGGCCTGGGACGGCTTAGGGATCTGTAACGCTGAGGCGAGCGGCAGGAAATACCTTACCCGTAGGTCGGCCTTTCCAGGCCGATCGGGACGGTCTTGGAAGACCATCCTACATTAAGTTGGTAAGTTATTTCCTGCCGCTCGCCTGACGAATCTGGTGACGGCCAATGGCGGGATTACGGTACGCTCGCTGGGACCGATCACGGCGACGAACGTGCAAACGCTGGGTACGTCGGACACCAACGACATCCTGCAGACCTATGGCGTGAGCGGCGCGACGGCCAATCTGACGCTGGGCACCGTCGCGGCGGCCGGACTGGGCGACATCACGCTGATCGCCTACGGCAGCGTGGTACAGGGTTCCGCCGTGATCGTGGCGGATACGCTGACCGTGGACGCCCGGTCGGCCGTCACCGTCACCACCAACGTCCGCCAGATCGCCGTGCAAACGCGTGCGGTGGGGAACGTGGCGATCATCCAACAAGGCACCCAGACGCTGACCGTGGATAACACGACGGTCATGAACGGATCGCTGACAATCAGCCATCCGAGCGGCAGCGTGGTGTTGGCGAACGCGACATTCGCCAGCAACGCGGACGCCAACGACGTGACGGTAACGGCCAGCGGCGACATCCTGGTCGGCTGGCTCCGGGTGGGCGTGTACTATACCAATTCGGTCGATGTGCCGGCGCCGGTGGGCACAGATGCCGCAGCGGGTGTCCACTCGCTGGGCGACGTCAGCTTAACAGCTGGCGGCCAGGTGACCGAATCCGGCAGCGACGCTGGCGTCGATCTCGTGGCCGACTTGCTGACGGTCCGATCGCAAAGCGGCTTCACCGGTTTGGAGTTGGCGGTGAATCAGCTGGACGCCACGACGACGGCAGGGTCGATCGACGTGCACGATTTCGATGGCGTGGGGGAAACGGCGGCGGAATTGATCGTGAAGTCGGCCCAGGCTGCGGCCGGGTCGGTGACGATCGCGGCGGAGAACTATCTGGAGATCCAGCAGGTCGTGGCCACCGGCACGGGCGGGACGGCGCGTCTGACCAGCAACCAGGGAAGTTTGACCGTGATCCAGCCGGGCACGGTGACGGCCCTCGCGGCCACCGGCACGCTGACGGTCGTGTTGCTGCCGACGTACGGCGGCCAGACCGTGAAACTGAAGGCGGGGGTCGATCTCGACGTCCAGGACGAACTGAACGTGGGCAGCGGGGTACTCCAATTGCAGGCCACCGCGCTGCTGACGGTCGCAACTCCGCTCACCGCCACTGCCTTGACGGTCACGGCCGGCAGTCTCGGCCAGTCGCTGGCGACGACTGTGAACACATTGACCTTCACGATGACCGGCGCGAACGAGGACTTCGTGGCCAGCGAGACGGACGCCGTGACCCTGGCCGGTGGCACGCTCAACGGCGGCCAGGCGATGGTCGAAGCCGGTGGCAACGTGCTGGTGAGCGGCGCGATCAGCAACGCGTCGACGCTGACGATCAGCGCCGGCGGCAGCCTCGCTAACGGGGCGAGCGCCAGCCTGAGTGTGAGCGGCAATGCCAGCTTCACGGGCACGTCGATCAATCTGGGCAACCAAAGCGGCGATGCCGTGAATTTCGGTTCGCTGACCGTCAGTTCTACCGGGGCGGTTCAAGTCGCGGCGAATTCGGCGACGCAGTGGACGGGGCAGAGCACGGCCGGCAGCCTGACGCTGGTCGCGGCGGGCGGAATTACGTCGACCGCCGGGGCGATGCTGAACGTGAGCGGCAACGCCAGCCTGACGGGGACCGCGATCGACGTGGGCCGGCAAGCGGGCGATACCTTCCACGCGAGCTGCCTGTCGTTCTCGTCGGCCGGCGCGGTGCAGATCAGCGAGGACTCGGATACGGTCCTGTGCGGCATCAGCACGGCCCTGAGCCTGACGCTCACCTCGGCCGGGACGATCACCAACACGACTACGGCCAACGTGACCGTCTCCAATAATGCCGCCCTGACGGGCACCTCGCTGACGCTCGGCAATCAGAGCGGCGACGCGCTGCATTGGGGTTCGCTGACGTTCACGGCCGGCGGCGCGGTGAGCATGAGCGAAGATGACGGCACGCTCTTGAGCGGTACCAGCACGGCGAACAGCCTGAACTTGACCTCCGCCGGCGAGATCACCAACGCCACATCGGCCAGCCTGACGATCGCCAACCAGGCGACGGTCAGCGGCACCGCGATCGACCTCGGCAATCAAAGCGACGATGTGGCCACGTTCGGGTCCCTGACCTTCACCAGCGGCGGCGCGGTGAGGATCAGCGAGGACAGCAGCACGCAACTGACCGGCACCAACACCGCCGGGAGTCTCGAGCTGAGTTCGACGGCCGGAATCGTTAACGCGGTTGCGGCCAGCTTGACCGTGACGGCCAATGCGGCTTTCAGCGGCACCGCGATCGACGTGGGCAATCAGAGCGACGATGCGGCCACGTTCGGCTCGCTGACCTTCACCAGCGGCGGCGCGGTGAGCATCAGCGAGGACAGCAGCACGCAACTGACGGGCAGCAATACGGCCGACAGCCTGACGCTCAGCTCGGCGGCCGGGATCACCAACACGGATTCCGCCAGCCTGAGCGTGGCGAATACTGCCAGCCTGGCCGGGACTGCGATCGACTTGGGCCGGCAGACGAACGATCGGTTGAACTTGGGTTCCGTTTCCTTCCTGTCCGGCGGCGCTGTGCAGATCAGCGAAGACTCCAGCACCCGGCTGACCGGTCTCAATGCGGCCGCCAGCCTGGATCTGGCTTCGACGACTACCACCGACAGCAATGCGGGAACCAGCCTGTCCGTGACGGGCCTGGCCAGCCTGAGCGGCACGGCGATCGATCTGGGTAATCGCCCCAGCGACCTGCTGGTTCTCGGCTTCCTGACGTTCGCCTCGGGCGGTGCAGTGCAGCTCAGCGAGAACTCCAGCACCCTGTTGAGTGGCACCAGCACTGCGAACATACCGCGAATAGTCTAGTGCTGGTCTCCACGGCCGAGATTACCAACACCGCCAGCGCCAGCCTGACGATCACGAACAACGCCAACTTTACGGGCACGTCAATCGACCTGGGGAACCAGAGCAATGACGGGCTGCAGTTAGGCAGTTTGACGCTGACCGCTACTGCAGCGGCTGCCATCTGGGAGGATGGCGATACTTTGCTGATCGGGATCAGCACGGTGGGCAATGGCGGCTTGGCCGTGACGTCCGCCGGTTCGCTGGAGGTGGCGGCGGGGGCCACGGTTACGGTCAGCGGTTCGGGGCCGGTCGTCTTGACCGCCAGTGGCGCTGGCAGCGATGTGACGATCAACGGTACGGTCATCAACGACACGGGACCGCTCAGCCTGACTGCGTCGGATTTTGTGTTGTGGGGGCCTGCCGGCCGAGTTGTCTCGACCAGCGGCACCGTCACGGTCTCCGCCGACGTCGCGGCCGGCCAATGGGGTGGCGGCATCTTCATGGCTGATGGCGCGGTGCTGGACGCGGGCAGCGGCCTGATCAAACTGACAGCCAGTGGGGATATCACGCTCAGCAAGGCGGCCACGACCAGCGAAGTCCACGTCACCTCGCGGTACGGCGCTATCCTTGACGGCGGAGACACGGATCCCGAAATTGTGGCTCCGCGGGCTGTCCTGCGGGCTGTCACCGGCATCGGCGATGCCAGCGATCCCCGCGGCAGCCTCGAAACGCAGACCCACGGTGCCACCTTGACTCTGGCCGCCGTCACCGAGAGCGGCGACATCCAGGTTCACAATACCGGGGGGCTGAACGTGGGCACCGTGGACGGCCTCAGCGGCGTTGTCATCCTGGATTCAGCCAACGACCATCACGGGGATGCCATCGTGGTGACGACGGTCGGCCCGTTCGAGATCGCCCAACCCGTGATCGACTGGGACGGCGGCCCCCTCACGCTGGCGGCCCAAGGCCACCTGGATGCGGACGACCTGACGATCAGCGCGAACGTCACGGCGACCGGTGGCAACGGCTCGATCTTCCTGGTTGCGGGTGATGACCTGTTCTACAACACGGGCTTGATCTCGGCGGCCGGTGCGGGCAATGTGAGCCTGAGTGCCGGCGAGGATTACAATAACGGCGTGCCTCGATCCGGCAACGCCACCGCCGACGTCACGATGGTCAGCGGCCAAGTGATCACGTCCGGCACGGGGAACATCTCGGTCGAGGCCACCGGGAGCATCGCCCTCAGTATCCTGACGACCAGCGGCGGGATCGTGTCGGTCAGCGCCGATGACGGGGATTTCGCCTTGAACGACGGCCAAGGCCGGATCATCGACAACCTCACCGGAGAAGCGT
>JAPLNJ010000151.1 GCA_026692885.1 Planctomycetota bacterium
CATCGAATCGGAGCATGGCTCGTGATCGTGTCCCGCACTCGCTGGCGGAAGGCCCGGTAGGACGGCGGTCTGGCGAAGAAGTACAGGTGCGAACGGCACTCACAGTCGGACGCACCAAATCCCACCATCGGCATCGTCGCACCGCGAAGCCTGCCCATCACTTCTGCCCAGTGGCATTCCTGGCGGTCCTGGTCCACCGTGAACCAGACCGCCACCAAGTCTGTTGCCGCCCGCAGATAGTCGATGTGCCACCGCAGTCTCTTTGCTGTGGCTTGGTGCCGAGACACCCGTGCTGCCAGCCCACCGGAACCGAAGGCACTGCCCACGTACACGTACCAGCCGGGCACAACCTGCAGGCGTCCAAAGCTGCCGGCGCTGATTTCGCTCTCGATTGCTGATACCAGCAGCAGTGCGTAGGTCCCTGGCTCGGCGGGCAACGGCATGGCGTAGGTCCTGTCACGTTTCAACACAACTTTCCAAGCATCGTAACGCGAGGTTTACCTGATGTCACTCAAACAACATCTGGCGGAGTACATCTCCGCCTGTTTCACGGGCCTGTGGGTGCAGTCGCACGAGCACGACGATGCCCTGGCCGAAATCGCCCAGATGTGCCGCGACAACGACTGGCGGCTCGCCGTCTGGGACGTTGAACGCGGCTTGCACCTGCCCGGTCAGGCTAACGCTCAGACGACCGACGCTGGCGGCAACGATCCGCTGGCCGCTATCCGCTCCCTGAATGCGCTGGCCACGCCAGACAGCTCGGCCATTCTCGTGCTGGTCAATTTCCACCGGTATCTGCATTCCGCGGAGATCGTGCAGGCCCTGGCCCAGCAGATCAGCTCAGGAAAGACCAGCCGGACATTTGTGGTCATCTTGTCCGCGGTCCTGCAGGTCCCGACCGAACTGGAGAAGGTATTCGTGATTCTGGAGCATGAACTGCCGAGCCGGGAGCAACTGGCGGCGATCGCCCGTGGCATTGCCGTGGAAGACGGCGAATTGCCGGAAGGCCCGGAGTTTGACACGGTGTTGGATGCTGCTGCCGGGTTGACCCGCTATGAGGCGGAATCCGCGTACAGCCTGTCCCTGGTCCGCCACGGTCGAGTGGCGCCCGAAGCGATTTGGGAACTGAAGTCGGGAATGCTAAAGAAAAGCGGCCTGCTCACGTTGCACCGCAGCAGCGAAGACTTTAGCAGCCTCGGCGGTCTCGCCGGTCTGAAAGCGTTCTGCAAACGGTCGCTGCTCCAGCCCGGTCGCAGCAACCCGCTCAAGCGTCCCAGGGGCGTGTTACTGCTCGGCGTTCCAGGCACAGGAAAGAGCGCCTTCGCCAAGGCACTCGGCCGCGAGTCGGGACGTCCGACGCTGGTCCTGGACGTGGGCTCGCTGATGGGTTCGCTGGTCGGCTCGACGGAAGCGAACATCCGGCAAGCCCTGCGGATCGCCGACGCGATGTCCCCGTGCATCCTGTTCTGTGACGAGGTCGAGAAGGCCCTCAGCGGCGTAGCCAACTCCGGGCAGACGGACTCGGGCGTGTCGGCCCGGCTGTTCGGTTCACTGCTGACGTGGATGAACGACCACACCACGGACGTGTACCTGGTTGCCACGTGCAATGACATCTCGAAGCTGCCGCCCGAATTCGGAAGGGCCGAGAGGTTTGATGGAATCTTCTTCCTGAACCTGCCGGGCCTGCAGGAGCGTCGAGTGATCTGGGATCTGTACCTGGGGCAGTTCGAGTTGGACCCGAGACAGAAGCTGCCCACTGACGAACAGTGGACCGGAGCGGAAATCCGGAGCTGCTGTCGTCTCGCGGCTCTACTCGACGTGCCGCTGGTGCAGGCCGCCCAGAACGTCGTGCCCGTGGCAGCGACGGCGGCCGAGTCCGTCGAGCGTCTGCGGACCTGGGCCAGCGGTCGATGCCTGGATGCCGATCACGGTGGCATCTACCAGGGCAACGGCGCCAAGTCCACGGCACGCCGGAAGGTCAGCCGCAATCCGCTGAACAACTGAGCATAGCCTTGGCTCATCACCACTACGCCGGCAGACGGTCCATCACGGATCGGCTGCCGGTGTTTCTTTGTTTTTTGGGAGATCAACATGACCATCGAATTCTGGCCGAAGCGATTGCTGAAGCCGACACCCAAAAAGCTGACCAGACCACGGCTGCCTCGCCCCCGCAGACCGAAGTTGCCGATTCGCGTAGGCAAGGCCCACCAAATGCTCTCAGCTGCCGTGCTGCTCTGCGATCACGAAATGGCCTCATGGGTGGACCTGGC
Source organism: Planctomycetota bacterium (assembly GCA_026692885.1). The sequence continues at coordinate 2,271 of JAPLNJ010000151.1, forward strand.
TTTCAAACGGCACCAGATCACCGGCACGCCGGAACAACTGCTGGAGCTTTCGCAGCGGCTGGATGGCTTGATGGAGCCGTTGCCAGCGGTTGCCACGCCGGCTGTTTCTTTCCCAAGCCCCGGTAGTCACACGACTGCCGGGGCTGTCGTCGTTTCTTGACACGTTCATCGCTGTTACCGAATCACGGAGACCACCGTCCATGCCCACCACCCTACTCGAACAAGCCGTCGTCCGACCCTCGACATCGCCGTCGCAGCGGCTGCGGACCACGATGGCGGCCGTGCGCGTGTCGCTCAGCTGGCTGGGCGTCCGCAAGACGTTGACCGCCGAACAGCGATCCCAGGCCGCCGATACGTTCGGTGCCGAGGGAGCGTTCCTGTCGGCCGGCAAGAAGCTGCTGGATACGACGCACCCGGCTTTCAAGGCCGTGACGGCGATCAAGGGCCGCATCATCGCCTTGTGGAAGTCGATGTCGCTGCCGTACCCGGAGCCCGGCATCCGGCTGATTCGGCAAGACCAGATCGAGACGTTCAACGCCCAGATCGAGTCGCTCAAGGACGAACTCGACGTGGCCGTCCGGCAGCTGGACGAGCACTTCGCCGAACTGAAAGCAGCGGCCCGCGACCGACTGGGATCGCTCTACAACCCCGCCGACTACCCGGCCAGCCTGCTGGGTTTGTTCCAGGTGGCCTGGGACTATCCGGCGTTGGAGCCTCCGGACTACCTGGCCCAGCTCAACCCGGAGATCTACCGGCAAGAGTGCGAGCGGGTTTCCGCCCGTTTCGACGAGGCGGTGCAGTTAGCCGAACAGGCGTTTATCGAAGAACTGCAGGACCTGGTTTCGCACCTGACAGAGCGGCTCACCGGTCAAGCCGACAGTCGTCCGAAAGTGTTCAGGGATTCGGCCATCACGAACCTGACCGAGTTCTTCCAGCGGTTCCGCAGCCTGAACGTCCGTAGCAACGACCAGCTCGACGCCCTGGTCGCCCAATGCCAACAGATCGTCCGGGGCGTGGAGCCGCAGGCGCTGCGTGACAGTCAGAACGTGCGGCAGCGTGTGGCGACGCAACTGTCGCAAGTCGAGAACGTGCTGGATACGCTTCTGTTGGACCGTCCCCGACGCAACATCCTGCGTCGGCCCAAGTGAGGCGGCACGCCATGCAACTCGTCATCACACCCAGCGGGGCCGTCCGGTGCGTGTACTCCGGGGAGATCGACCTCACTGCCCTGGGCAGCCCCATCATCACGCGCGCGTCGCATGTCGAAGTCGATGATCAGAACCGGTGGTGGGCTGACCTGTCGCCGGTGAACGGTCCCCGGCTGGGGCCCTTTCCCTTCGGCTGCCGGGACCAAGCTCTGGACGCCGAACGGCACTGGCTGGAAGCCCACTGGTTACTCTCACCGGAGCCCAGCGACGTTTCCGGACGTGATCTTACCTACGCTACCACAAGGCCCTCGCTGGCAGGCTAGCCCAAGAAAGGCCCCGGAAAAGCGTCTACGGCATCTTCGGGCGTTCAGGCTCCTGGACCCTTGGTGCCAGTTTGCGCTTTTCCCTGACGTCGCCAGGGCCACAGAACGGGTTCTTGGCGGTCAGGACACGCCGGCCGTCCCACACCAACTGCCACAAAACCGCCTATCTTTCCCAGTCTCTCGCCGCGACCTCGCTCGATGGGCCGTGGCTGTTTCGTCCCCAGCAACAACGTGGAGCCCTCTCTATGCCCCAACGCGACCCCGATCGTGCGGTGGCAGATGCCACCGGCGAAACCACGTCCGCAGTCCGTCGCCGTGGCCTCGTCGTCATCGCCCCGCGGCGTGACTCCATCGACCCCGAACCAGATGACGTGCCGCCGCAGTATCTCGACTGGGAGCGGATGCTGGAAACGCGTCCGGTCCATCCAGGCCCTCGTCGCGTCGAGGGCGATCCCTGCGTAGCTCCGTTCTGACTGGATCTGTTTCCTTCGCTCTCACCCAGGAGAAACCTCTTGATCACCATCACTCGTTCCCTGGCCCGCCAGCTGCGGGCCGTTCTTCGTCGGGCCGGGATCGGCAAGGCATACGGTGGCTTCGGCCAGCGGGCCTTGTTCTTGGCCGGCGATGGCACGCTGCGTATCCGTGGCCTGTCCAGCAACGCCGCCATCGAATACCAGACTGCCCACCAGGGCGGTTTCATCAAAGCATTGCTGCCGTTGGACCTGCTCGCCGCCTGCGAAGGCAGCCGCCCCGATCCGGTCCAACTCGACTTCAGCACCGGCGACAAGGTCACCGCCTCATGGACGGACAAACGGGTCCCCGTCGTTCTGGATTTCGCCACGTCCGCCCCGGACGATGCACTGCCGCCTTTCCCGCCGTTGCCAGAGGCGTTCACCAGCAACGAGCCCGACCTGTGGCTCGCGTTGCGAGAAGCGGCGGCCACTACGGACCAGCAGCCCCACCGGTTCGCGCTGAGCTGCGTGCAGCTGTGCGGCTCCAGCGGCAAGATCGTCGCCACCGACGGCCAGCAGGCATTGGTCCAGGCTGGTTTCAGGTTCCCGTGGACTGACGATTTGCTGGTCCCGGCCTCCGATGTCTTGGGCTGCCGAGAGCTGTCCGACGATCAGCCGATCGAAGTCGGCAGGTCCGAAGACTGGGCGACTTTCAGGACGGGGCCGTGGACGATTTCGCTGAAGCGGGAGAAGGACGCCCGCTTTCCTGATGTCAGCCGGCACATCGGCGATCCGGCTTCGGCTGCCTCGCATCTTCGCATTTCGGACAGCGACGGCGACTTCTTGAACGATGCCCTGCCGCGGTTGCCTTGCGAAGACAACACCAACTGCCCGGTCACCCTGGACCTGAACGGTCAGGTACTGATCCGCGGCAAGGCGGCCGACCAGCCACGGGCAACGGAGCTGGCACTGTCCAACTCGCGGCTGGAAGGCAACGCAATCACCGTCAACTCGAATCGCGAGTACCTGCTGCGTGCCCTGCGGCTCGGCTTCCGCGACGTGCATTTCTACGGCCGTGAGCAGCCCGTGCTGTGCGACGACGGCCGGCGCCAGCTCGTGTGGGCGCTCCTGAGCCCGGAGTCCCCAATCCCCGCCAGTCCCGATCTGATCCGCATCGCGTCAATCCAGCGTCAAGCTGACGACCCGAGCCGGCACCCTCAACCCCGAAGGAGCAAGACCACCGTGTCCGAACCGACAACCCAATCCCCGCCCACCGGCGACAGACCCGTGACGAAGGCCAAGCGTTCGTCGGCGTCCAAGCGACCGTCGCCCATCGAGCAGGCCATCGCGTTCCGCGATGCCCTGCGCACGGCGGTCGTGCAGGCCAACGAGCTGATACGCAGCCTCAAGCAACAGAAGCGAGAGGCCCGGCTGGTGCAGACTACGCTCGCCTCGCTGAAGCAACTGCAAAAGGTCGGCGCGTAGCGCGGCCACGCGTAACGATCCTGACACACAAGCCCGGTCCCTGATCGGACCGGGCTGTACCTGAGCACCATCTTCCTTCATGAAGGAGTTCAACATGCCCTTGCGTCTCAACATCGGCTTGAGCAAGAAGCTCGGCCTCCCTGACTACGGCAGCCTCGGCGCGTCCTGCAACGTGGACATCGAGTTGGACGCCGCCCTGCTGCAAACCGACCCGGAAGCGTTCCAGCGGCACGCCCGCAACGCCTACGACGCCTGCCGCCGTGCGGTGCAGGAAGAACTCGCCCGGCACCAGGCCGCCCCCGCCACGGCTCCGGCGAATCATCAGCCGGCGGTCGCTGCCAGTGCCGGCGGCAACGGCACCGACAATGGCAACGGCCACAGCAGTACCAGCAACGGAAACGGCCACACCGGTAACGGCAACGGCCACGCCCCCGGCAATGGCAATGGTCAGGCCAGCAATGGTCACCACAACGGGAATGGCCGCGGCAACGGCCACCCGGCGTCCGAGAAGCAGATGACGTATGTCCGGCAGCTCGCCGGGCACATCAAGGGTCTGGGCGTGCGGCGGCTGGAATCCCTCGCCAACAAGATGTTCGCCAAGCCTGTCGCTGGCCTGAGCAGCCTGGAAGCGTCCGGCCTGATTGACGCCCTCAAGGGGATCAAGGCCGGTGAGATCGACCTCGACACCGTGTTGGGAGGCACCGCCACGCCATGACCACCCAAACCCTGTTTCGTGAAGAGCTGCAAACCGGCCGGGGCGGCGTGTGGGAGTACGTCAGCCCCAGTCGCCTCAGCAAGTGGATCACGTGTCCCTTGGCCTTCAAGCTCCAGTAC
>JAPLNJ010000152.1 GCA_026692885.1 Planctomycetota bacterium
TGCGAGTCGATCCTTTTCCAGTCCTCAGAATCCTTATCCCATGGTGTGGGACGCCAATGTCCCGCTGGATTGCCAGCGACATCTGTTTGCATTACCATCCTTGTCGATCTCCGGATTTGGGGGGGCAGTTCTTTGCACCCAAACTCTGCCCGAAAACCCCAAGTCGCTGGAGACCAGTTTCTTACCCCAACCCCCCATCCATCCAACAAAGTGGGACAATCTGGATCAGCTGAAGGCCGGCTACGCCAGGACGCTCTACAACCCGGCCACCGGCTGGCTGGCTTGGTGGAAGAGCGAGGACGGCGAACTGCACGACTATGCCACACCCGTGGTCAACGGCCTGGCCATCGAGTACGGACTGGTGGAGCCGCCCCAGGGACGCGAGATCCTCGCCCGCCTGTGGGCCAAGCTGGACCAAGTCGGTTTCACACGCTTTGACCTCGGTATTCCCCCGATGCTGGTCCCGGTGCGGCGCAGCGACTACTTGCTGCCGGATGGATTGGGCATCCCGCAACGGGAAGATGGTACGGATACTTTGGGTCACTATCAAAACGGCGGTATTACGGCCGGCCAAGTCCTGCACTTCCTGGCCGCTCACTATGTCGTCGGGCAGCCAGAAAAGGCGGACCGCGTGTTGCGGGCGATGCTGGAGCGTCAGGCCCAGGGTAAGTTCCAGAACGGTGTACGGGATGCTGGCGGGCAAGGCATCGACTGGACAGACTGGAACGGAAATGCCACGGGTTATGAAGGCTACCTCGCCGATAGCTTCCGTTTTCTGCAGGCCGTGCTCCTTCGCGAGCCCTCGTTTCGTGCTCGCTACTATCGACCGTTGACGCCAGCCGCGCGGCAACCGTGATGTCAATCGCCGTAGCCCAAGGGGTCACCCATGAGATCGAATCTGACAACGACACGTCTAATACTGATTTTCGTCGTGGCGATGGTGACGCTTCCTGCCACGCTCGTGGCGCAAACTTTCCAGCCGAGCAAGAACGGTTTCGTCCTGAAGCGAGGACCGGAGTACATCGCGTTTGACAAGGGCAAGTGGTCGGCAGGGATCGAAGGCGGACAGAGCCTGTCGTGGGGCATGTTTCTATGGCACGACCGGTGGATCTACGAAACGCTGGCCGGCGGTGACATCACGGCCGGACCGACGCTGCACGACGATGGCCACCTCACGATGAGCGGCCTCTTCTCTGCGAGTGAGCAATCGGCGCCGATGAAGTATGCCTACGAGATCACTCCGACACAGGCGGGTGTCCGCGCCAGTGGATCGCCACGGTATATGGCTCTTCACCATAAGCACAAGTCATCGCCATGCTCTAAGTCTCGGTCATCAGCGTCTGCAAGGATGACATCTTCGTTCTCAGTATGTTCGTCGTCATCTTCGTCTCCGCTCATCCCGTCCGGAGCCAATTCAGTGAAATCCGGATTATCGGGATCGAGGCCGAGCTCCAACAGATACTCTCGCCATTCATAGTCCTCGTCGTCTGAATTGTGCTCGCGGTCCAGACAATCATCGTCGTCCAGGTCATCATCGTCATCCAGACCATCATCGTCCGGGCACAAGCTGATCGGCGGTACGGTCACCGTATTGACGCCCGATGCGTTGATGTTCTCAGCCTTGCGTCGACGTGGCGACCAGCGACATGCGGCCTCAAAGATGTGCTCCAGTGCCCGACGCTGACCGATCGTCGGTGCACTCCTCCCATTCGATACCATGGAGTCAATCGTGCCGAGTATGCCCTCGGCGGTCGCGCGCGCGGCACTGGCCCATCGGGCGGCTTGCACGGGAAGCACTCCAAACTCAGTAAGGGCGATGACCTTGTCGAGGTCTGGCAGAGGATCTTCCGCGCTCATGTGATGTTGCCGTCTTAGGCCGTAAACAGACCAGCCATCAGTGAACTACAGTGCTTGCAATGGCGTCCACCGCGATGATGGCAAGCCATCTCGTCTGATGAATCCTAGGCCAAGATTGCCGGTGTGTTGTGAAATCTCGACGTGGGGTATTTTCCCGTATGTCGCTGCGGCCGATGGTCCTATGCTGCCGCAATCGCCACGTCGAACCGGTTCTATGCCGGAACGTAAACTCAGGCCCTTTGTCCAGGGCTGCCAAGAACTTTTGGCTCTGTAACATCGTCTTGGACTGAGCAGGTGTTAGAATTGCACCAGTTCGCCCAGATTTCCCGTCGCGGCAGCGGCCCCCCGGCCCAGAGAAGAGGTTCCCGTATGCGTTTTGCAGCCAAATTCGCGGTCGGCGTGTTTCTGTGCCTGGCGGCCTGGCAGACCCAGGCGGCGGAGATCGGCTACCTGGAGGACTTCGCCCTAGCCAAGGACCGCACGGTGGCGCTGCAACAGCTGATTCCGGGCACCGAAGACTACTATTACTACCACTGCCTGCACTTCCAGAACACCGAGCAGTTCGACAAGGTCAACGAACTGCTCACCGCCTGGATCAACCGGTACAAGGACACGCCGGGCATCCGCG
>JAPLNJ010000153.1 GCA_026692885.1 Planctomycetota bacterium
CGGCAAGCAGCGAGGCGAGCAGCGGGGCATCCGCATCGGCGAGGAGCGGGGCGAGCAGCGGGGCGAGCAGCGGGGCGAGCAGCGGGGCGAGCAGCGGGGGGTGGAGAAGGCGATCCTGGTTTCCCTGCGAGCCCGCTACGGGACGGTTCCTATCGCGTTGCAGGAGCAGATCCATACGCTCACGACGGACGAAGCGGAGCGTCTGCTCGAATACCTGCCTGGCTGTCAGACACTGGACGAGTTGGGCCAATGGCTGGCCAGTCGGCAGCCGTAGCCGCGAGGTGAAGTCGAGCACCAAGGCAGGGAGGACCGCCCAAATCGACCGGCACCCGTCGGAGGGTGGGGACTGACTCCCCGCAGCTGTCTTCTCGTTCCCACGCTCTGCGTGGGAACGTAAGTATTTCGACGCTCCGCGTCATCTGCCCAAAGACGCAGAGCATCCGTGGCTTGCGTTCCGACGCAGAGCATCGGAACGAGAAACGTCGCTCTGGTTGCGAGGCTCTGCCTCGTAACTCACTGGCAGCGAGGCGCCGCCTCGCAGAAAGGCCGGCGGAGCCGGCAAGGCAGTGCGTTCCCAGGCAGAGCCTGGGAACGAGAGTCCACGCCGAGGGACCACCTCCCCCCAAGCTGTCAGAGCCGAGAGATTGTTGTCGGCGTGTCGAAGTGATAGAATCCAGCCCAGGGCGGCGAGAGGTTTTGGTGCGCGGTCGGTCCATTTTGCCTGGGGCTGGGAATTTCATTGCCGAGTACGCAACCACCCCGTGCACCTGTGCTGAGCAGGCCTTTCACACCAGCCGTCTGTTGGTTGCAGGCGATGAGCCCTAGTGCCGACACTGTCGGCCGACCACCATCACCAGGGGACCACTCCAGGCGAAAGCCGCCTCGGGGGTCAGACGATGAAAACCGATAAACAACTTTACACGATCTTCGAGTTGAATCCTGAGTGGGTCTTTCAACTCGCCGATTGGCCGTCGCCTGGCAAGAGCTCGCTCCGATCCGTGACGATCAAGGAACTCGAGCGGCGGGCCGACTGCGTGATCATTCCCGAGTCAACCGAACCGCCTTTGACGGTCGTCGAATTTCAGTTCTGGAAGGATGAGACGATTTATACGCGGACGGTGGCGGAAATGATCGCCGTGCAGGAATCGCACCAGATGCGACCGGTTCAAGGTCTCATCTTTTTCGGCGATGATAATCTGGATCCGAAGACGGCGCCTTGGACGCGCGTGGTCGGGGCCTTCCTCCTGCGCGACGTGGTGGAGGCCTTTGAACGTGGGCACCCCGGACACCCACTGGTAGCGGTGTTCAAGCCGCTGCTGGTCGAGAGCGAAGAGGCCCTGGAACGAGATGCGGTAGGCTATTACCGGACGATCAAGTACAGCGACCTGCCGATGGTCTGCAAGGCGAGCCTGCTGGAGGTGTTCGAAAGCTGGCTGGAACAACGGTTGAAGCACAAGGGGAAGAAGGAGATCGAAATGATGTTACTGGGAGAACTGCCGGAATTGGAAGAAACCCAATCTGGGAAGGACCTGATCCGCATCGGCGAGCAACGCGGCGAGCAGCGCGGCGAGCAACGGGGCGAGCAACGCGGCGAGCAACGGGGCGAGCAACGGGGTATCCGCATCGGCGAGCAGCGGGGCGAGCAGCGGGGTTTGGAGAAGGCGATCCTGGTTTCCCTGCGAGCCCGCTACGGGACGGTTCCTGTCGCGATGCAGGAGACGATCCATACGCTCACGACGGACGAAGCGGAGCGTCTGCTCGAATACCTGCCTGGCTGCCAGACACTAGACGAGTTGGCCGAATGGCTAGCCAGTCGGCAGCCGTAGCCGGGAGGTGAAGTCGAGCCACGTTTCTCGTGGGTCCTTGGCGAGCGGCGCGAATCGTGGGTGGTCGACCGGCACCAGTCGGAGAGGCTATGAGTGTTTCGGTCCCCCGTAGCATGGCTCTCCAGAGCCGTGCAGATTCTCTCGGCATTTCGGGACGAACTGCACGGCTCTGGAGAGCCATGCTACGAAGAATCACGGCCTCGGAGCGTGGGGACTGCCTACCGTCAAATATTGCAGACGCCAGATTGTTGTTGTTGTGGGGTGGACCTGCTAGAATCCAGCCCACGACGGCGAGAGGTTTTGGTGCGCGGTCGGTCCATTTCGCCTGGGGCTGGGAATTTCACTGCCGAGTACGCACCCCCCCGCGCACCTGCGCTGAGCAGACCTTTCACACCAGCCGTTGGTTGGACGCGGGCAGTGACACCCCGTCCCGAAGCCCGAGGGAGGTGGGCCATGTCGCGTGAGGCATCTCTGCGGCTGTCGTGGACATCCCGAACGCATCGTCACCCACACACCCACTCGCCCTACATCACAGGGACACGAAACCTTGCCGAGGTGGAGTCGCCTCATTCCGGGGTGGACTCATAGTGCCCAATACGGAGCGAATGCCATGAGAGCTTCTGCTGCCTCAAATTCTCGTCGTTCCGGCTCGCGCGGTTCGAAGCGAGCCCGGTTGCGGAGGAATTCCCGGTCGCTTCGCTCCCGTTCCCTGCGGTTCGAACAATTCGAGCCGCGTCTATTGCTTTCGCTCGTCCCGTGGGACGGTGGTCCTGCGGGCACCGGGACGAATTGGAGCGACCCGGCCAATTGGGTCGGCGATGTCTTGCCCACGGCCGCCGATGATGTGCAAATCGGCGCCGCCTTTGCCTCGCGTACGATCAGCTCGGCCAATAACGTCACCATCAACCAGCTCACCAGCGAAGCCGCCTTGACGATCAGTGGCGGGACCTTCTACGCCGCGACCACCATTCAGGTCAACAACACGCTCACCTTGAGCGGCGGTACGCTTAAACACGCCACAGTACTGCCAGGATCTGGTGGGCACCGCATTACCTTCACGTCATCGGGTGGGACGTTGGACGGGGTGACGGTGAATGGGGACCTGGACCTGACGGGAGGCGGCAAAGCCAATGTGGGGGCGTTGGTGACGGGGGGTCTGACGCTGAATGGGACGGCCAGTTTGGGCAGCGACAGTACCAGCGGGCAGCTGTATTTCAGCGGCAGCCAGACGCTGGGGGGCACCGGGTCGGTGGTGTTCGGCTCGTACTTCGACGGCAACTACTGGACCAGCACGGTGCCGACGGGGCTGTATGCGCTCGACGCGGGGATGACGCTGACG
>JAPLNJ010000154.1 GCA_026692885.1 Planctomycetota bacterium
GCCTTGTCCGGGGCCGGGAAATCGGCGGGCACTTTCTGCGTAACTTCTCCGGTGACGGCCCATTCGGCCCCGCGCTGGAACGTAGCGATAAAGGCTACACTCTTGAGTTCCTTGCCGGTGTGTCCCAAGGCGTTCTGGAAAATGCGGCCTTTGCCGTAGGTCACGGTGAACAGCAACGGCTCGTGCTCGTCGGCGCCACCCTTGTCTTTGGGTGCAAAGGCAGTGGCCAAGACGGTCACGTTCTTGGCCGGACCACGGAGCCAACCGTACAGTTCATCCGAAACGTGCATGAACTTTTCCGGAAGGCCCTTGGTGATCGGATGATTGGGTTCGCGGATGACCACTTGGAACGGCTGCGAGGGACCATGCCCGCCGCCCTTACCCGGTGAGCTGTCCTGTACGATCTTGCCGTCCCGCCAGCGGAGATAGGGTCCGCTCTTCTCATTCCGGCCGCCCCAGCCGCCCAATCCGATGATCTCGTTGTACTCTTTCCACTGCGGAAACGCCGCCAAAGCGAAATGGTAGACCACCACGCCGCCGCCGCCCTGAACGTAGTCCACGAAGGCCTTCTGGGTATCCGCCGACCAGTCATCGCCCTGATAGTTCAGGACCACGAGCTTGTAAGCCGCAAAGTTGGGTTTGAAGCCGCTCATGTCTTTGCCTTTTTCCGGCGACGTGGCGACGTCGACGGTAAACAGGCCCGTCTCCTCAAGTACCTTCTTCACGACCGGCGAGGTCTCTTTCCAGTTGTGCGCATTTTGCCCGTCCACAAGCAGCGTCTTGTACGGCGGCTGAGCCCAGGCCACGGTAGCCAGCCCGACCCACATTGCAGAGGCCACGAACCAGTGTTTGTACGACATCGAAGTGCTCCTGTTGCTACGACTCAAGACCATGAAACCGACGCTCAGCATAGGACGGCCCGCAGCTGCCGTCAACGCGGCGAACAAGATGTTATCGGAACCGCGTTTTCGTTCACATGGGGAACGGCCGGTCGCTCAACGCGATATCCAGGAATCGCTCGATCTCCTCACCATCGCCTTCCCAGACCTCGTCTGCCAGCCGGCGAAGTGCACCGCGGTCGATATGGTCGTGGTTGGCGCGAACCATGCGTCCAACGTGATTCCACGACGTGCCACGGCTGAAAAGACGTCAGGTTGCGGAACCGAGGCGTGCAACACGCCCAGCTTGACACGGATTGGGCAAAAGCTAGACTTCACTCTTGATAAAGTCCCTTATCAGGAGTTCTCAGATGTCGGAGGAATTGTCTCACTTGACTATCGCTGTTAAGGACGGCGTCCATATCGTGGATTTCTGTGACCCCAAGATCTTCGAACTGGCCGCCGGGAGCATTCAGAACCGGCTACTCCGTCTGGTGGATGCCGAGGGAACGATTCGACTCCTGCTGAACTTTAAGAATGTCGAACACCTTTCCAGCGCTGCGTTGGGGATGCTGATAAACGTTCAGAAGGCAGTGCAACAGAAAGATGGGAAACTGATCCTGTCCGACCTTCGACCGCGAATCTACGCGGTATTCCAGATCACGACGCTGAACAAGATGTTCAACATCTACGATACCGTCGAGCACGCGGTGACGCACTTTTAGCTTGCTCGACTGTGCGTCTGCTTGCCCGACCCCACCCGTCCGAGCCGTCGGCTTCTGCCAACGGGGCGCGGCATCCTGCTGATGCGGGCGCACACGTGCGAGGTCCATTCAGCTTCTCTCCGCGATCTTGCGCGGCCCAGATCCGGTCCGTGCGTAATCGATTCGTGAGGGATGGGGATTTTGTGGGCAGAGGCGTTGACAGACGGGCGGTAGTTTTGCTTGAATAGTGGCAGTTCAAGCGATAGGATCGATGCGGTCGGCCGACCAGGGGTTGGCCGGCTTGCTGGGCGGCGGTCCCGCTCACCGACGACTCCCTCGGCCCGTTCCCTCCACGACTCGACTGTCATGCCCGCCACGCTTGCGAAATTGATCGCGACAGGAAGCCACGCTGCGGCTCGTGAAATTGTGCTGAGTGGATTTCCCGTCCGCCTGGGAAGACGCGTCGGCAGCAGTATCTATCTCGACGACCGCTGGGTCAGCCGTGACCACTGCGAGATCACTCGCGAGGATGATGTGCTCACCGTTCGGGACTTGGGCTCCAAGCACGGCACCTACGTGAACGGCCACGAAGTGCACGTCGCACAACTGCAGCCGGGAGACGAACTGAGTATCGGCCTGACTCGGTTTGTGGTGCAGTACGTACGCCAGTCGGCAGGGGCAGCGGCCTCCTAGCCCGACTATTCCCAGTGGGCGAAGGTAGACGGCAAGTGCCGTAGGGTCTGGCAGAAGTATTTGGGCAAACTGGAGGATATCGTCCAGGGTGGTGGACCGTCGCCGCGGTATGCCGAGGTGTTTCAGTGGGGACTGCCGCAGGTGCTGTGGAGTGAATTGCCGGGCCGAGATCATCGCCCACGTCGATCAGCAATGTCCCAAACGAAGTCAAGGCATGTCCATCGGTCAGTACTTGGCCATCGCGGCGCTGAACCGAGCCATCGATCCACAAAGTAAACGTGCGATCTGGGAGTGGTTCTCGCAAACCGCGCTGCTACGGCACTTTGACCGTCGTGCCCAGCACGGCATCCCCGGCTTCAATGGGGCCGCGGTCGGATGACCGCGGAAAGAATCTCGTCTTTCTGCACGTCGGCCATCGCTGTGAGGCTTCAATGTCGTAACAGACCAAGAAGGTGTTCCGCATGGCTGATCCTCGCGTGTGGGAGAGAACCGTCAGCCATCCCTGCGTGAGCGTTCCGCGTCGGTGGTGCACCGTGGACTGCACACAACGCGGCACGGCAGGTGAGTGTACTGGCTCTGCCGGTTCTCTACGATGCCCATCGTCCGGCGCTGCTCCGCCGATCGCGGCCCAAGTGCCTTCAACTCGTCGGTCGCAGCCGCATCAGCCTCAATTGCGGCCACAGCATCCTGAAGCTTGGCCAGAGGCTTGGTCTTGGCCTCACTAAATTTGTCACCTCTGGCAGGTTCGAGATCGTTGACCAGCTTCTTTATGTTGTCGATCGGATTGCCCGCGCTCACTGCTTTCTTGTCAGCCTTCTTCTTCGCGTCGGCGTCGATAGACGCCTTGAGAAGGTTCTTATCAAAGACCAGCGGTTGGTCCGGCGGCTGCACAACACCGAAGTCTGAATCCGCAGCGGAAGCGAACCCGGCAATGTCGAGGCTTTCGGGATTCCAACCGGATTCTTCGCCGTCGGCCTTGAACTGCTTCCAGTTCGCCTTACCCTTCGGCAGCAGTTGGCATCCTTGCCGTAGAGTCGATTCCGGTGTCGCGGTAAATGCGAGAAGCGCGAGGCCAAGGATGTATCGCTGAAGATCCTGAGTCTCATCAGGATTCGCGCCCTTCAGTGTCCTTAGCGACGCCAGGTTGAGCGAACAATCACGCCGGATGACGAGTAGTTCCGACGCGGCGAAGGATGCGTCGTCCATGTCGGTCTTGCGGGTCGGAAGTTTCGCGCAAATCAGACGAACTATCGCGTCACCGCGGCCGCGACGGTTAGCCAGCCGACAGCCGTAACCGCGAGGTGAAGTCGAGCAACGCCCAGGCCGGGAGGACCGCCCAGATCGACCGGCACCGGTCGGAGCGTGGGGACTTCCTCCCACTGCTGTGAACTTCTTCACGTCTCTCTCGTTCCCACGCTCTGCGTGGGAACGCAAGTGTTTCGACGCTCTGCGTCATCTGCCCCAGGACGCAGAGCGTCCGTGGCTTGCGTTCCGACGCAGAGCGTCGGAACGAGAAGCGTCGCTCTGGTTACGAGGCTCTGCCTCGTAACCCACTGGACGCGAGGCTCCGCCTCGCACGCAGGCCGGCGGAGCCGGCAAGGCAGTGCGTTCCCAGGCAGCCTGGGAAGGAGGGGCACAGCCGCGAAACTGACTCCCGGCAGCTGTCACAGTCGGCAGATTGTTGTTGGCGTGTCGAAGTGCTAGAATCCAGCCCACGACGGCGAGAGGTCTTGGTGCGCGGTCGGTCCATTTCGCCTGGGGCTGGGAATTGCACTGCCGAGTACGCTACCACCCCCGCGCACCTGCGCTGAGCAGGCGTTTCACACCAGCCGTCTGTTGGACGCGGGCAGTGAGCCCTAGTGCCGATACTGTCGGCCGACCACCATCACCAAGGGACCGGTCCAGGTGGAAGCCGCCTCGCGGGTTAGACGATGAAAACCGATAAACAACTTTACACGATCTTCGAAGCGAATCCTGATTGGATCTTTCAACTCGCCGATTGGCCGTCGCCTGGCAAGAGCTCGCTCCACTCTGTGACGATCAAGGAACTCGAGCGGCGGGCCGACTGCGTGATTATTCCCGATTCAGCCGCCCCGCCTTTGACGGTCGTCGAATTTCAGTTCTGGAAGGATGAGACGATTTATACGCGGACGGTGGCGGAAATGATCGCCGTGCAGGAATCGCACCAGATGCGGCCGGTTCAAGGCATCATCTTCTTCGGCTATGATAATCTGGATCCGAAGACGGCGCCTTGGACTCGCGTGGTCGGGGCCTTTATCCTGCGCGACGTGGTGGAGGTCTTAGAACGTGGGCACCCCGGACATCCGTTGGCGGCGGTGTTCAAGCCGCTGCTGGTCGAGAGCGAAGAGGCCCTGGAACGAGATGCGGTAGGCTATTACCGGACGATCAAGGACAGCGATCTGCCGACGATCTGCAAGGCGAGCCTGCTGGATGTATTCGTAAGTTGGCTGGAGCAACGGTTGACGCGTAAGGGGAAGAAGGAGATCGAGATGATGCTACTAGGAGAACTGCCGGAGTTGGAAGAAACCCAATCTGGGAAGGACTTGATCCGCATTGGCGAGCAGCGGGGTTTGGAGAAGGCCATCCTGGTTTCCCTGAAATCCCGCTACGGTACGGTTCCCGTCGCGCTGCAGGAGACGATCCATACGCTCACGACGGACGAAGCGGAGTGTCTGCTCGAATACCTGATCCGCTGCCAGACACTGGACGAGTTGGCCGAATGGCTCGCCAGCCGGCAGCCGTAGTCGGGATGTGAAGTCGAGCCACGTTTCTCGTGGGTCCTTGGCGAGCGGCGCGAATCGTGGGTGGTCGACCGGCACCAGTCGGAGAGGCTGTGAGTGTTTCGGTCCCCCGTAGCATGGCTCTCCAGAGCCGTGCAGATTCTCTCGGCATTTCGGGATGAACTGCACAGCTCTGGAGAGCCATGCTACGAAGTATCTCAGCCTCGGAGCGTGGGGACTGCCTACCGTCAAATATCGCAGACGCCAGATTGTTGTTGTTGTGGGGTGGACTTGCTAGAATCCAGCCCACGACGGCGAGAGGTTTTGGTGCGCGGTCGGTCCATTTCGTCTGGGGCTGGGAAACTCACTGCCGAGTACGCACCCCCCCCCCACCTGCGCTGAGCAGACCTTTCGCACCAGCCGTTGGTTGGACGCGGGCAGTGACACCTGGTCCTGACAGTGTCGGGAAGGTGTGTCATGCTGTATCCGCGATCCCGCCCGAGCAACTCTCAGCGGTCTCTGAACGCCCGACGCTCTCGTAAACCCAAGCCGCGTCGGCTCTGGATCGAGCCGCTCGAAGATCGGCGCATGCTCGATGCTGCGACCATCGCCCACTGGCAAGGCGGCTCCGGCAACTGGTCCGATCTGACCCACTGGGACATCGGCGTGGTGCCGAACAACGTCGGCAGTAAGACCTACTCGGCCATCATCGACCTGCCCGCCAGCGATCCCACAGTCACCGTGGACATGGCGGTGACCATCAGCGGGCTTAGCAACTCGGAAGTCGTCAACGTTGCTTCGGCCAAGTCGCTGACCGTCTCCGGAATCGTGACCAATACCGGCGATCTCACCGCCGCCGGCGGCACGCTGCGGTTCTCCGGGGCAACTGTGACGAACGCCGCTCGGACGATTGTCGCGGACGGTGGGATTGTCGAGATCAAGGACAGCACGATCGACGGGGGCGTGTTGCGGGTGCTTCAATGGGGCCGCGGTCGGATGA